>JAAYKL010000055.1 GCA_012522445.1 Myxococcales bacterium
ACCGAGAACTACGCGGGCAGCGACACGGTGTGTCGCGACGCCGTGGGCGGTTGCGACATTGCGGAGTACTGCACCGGCGACTCGCTGGCCTGCCCGGACGATGATTTCAACGACGGCGCTTTTTGCGATGTCGACGACGCGCCCTGCGTAACCGGCGGGAAGTGCACCGCGGCCGATACGTGCGCTCCGGTGTTTGAAGAAGACGACACGGTGTGCGGTGCTGCGGCAGACGAATGCTTTGCCGAGAGCACCTGTCAGGAGGGCATTTGCACCCCGCAATTCGCCGATCCCGGTGATTCTTGCGGCAACTACGATGAGAACAACCCGTGCGATGCGCAGGACACCTGTGACGGTGCTGGCGCTTGCGTGGAGAACTTCGTGGCTGCGAACACGGACTGCGGCGATCCCTTGGAGGGCGAATGCGACCTCTCGGTGTGCGACGGCGCGGGCGCTTGCCAGCCCGGTTACCCCGGTGAAGAGACCACTTGCGGCGATGCGCCCAGTGGCGACTGCGACGCGCAAAACACCTGCGACGGCGCGGGTAAGTGCGCCGACCGCTACCAGCCCGCCACCGAGCAGTGCCGCGTGGCGGCAGGCGAGTGCGATGAGGCCGCCTTCTGCACGAGCGCCTCGGCGGTTTGCCCGGACAACGCCCTGAAAGCGAGCACCGTGGAGTGCCGCCCGGTCGCCCACAGCGAATGCGACGTGGCGGAGTTCTGCACCGGCGACTCGGCGTTTTGCCCGACCGATGTCTTCAACAGCGGGGATACCTGCACCATCGAGACATCGGCCTGCGTGACCGGCGGCATTTGCAACACTGCCGATGCCTGCGCCCCGGTGTTTGCCATTGAGGACACCTTCTGCGGCGACGCCGCTGAACCCTGCGACACCTCCAAGTGCGACAACGCGGGGCAATGCATCCCCGCCAGCGCGGCCGACGATACGACGTGCGGCACCGCCGCGGATGTTTGCTTTGCGGACAGCACCTGCCAATCCGGCGTGTGCACCGTGCAGTACCAGCCAGGCACCTTCGTGTGCGCCACGGGCGACGCCGAAGACATCACGGGCGAAGACCTCTACCGCTGCTACGAAGAGGACACCTGCGGCGCCGAGCTGCAAATGCGGGTGCGCAACAGCTACTGCGACGGCGCGGGCGCGTGCCACAAGGCCGCTGCCGACGATTGGGCGAAGCTAGATACCTGCAATGACACAACGGAGATCTGCTACGCGGACGCCACCAACGGCGCGTGCGTGCCCTGCGGCGCCAGTGACATCCCCGACGACACCTGCGACGGCGACAAGGCCATCCAGTACTACGCCGCTGGCGAAGACGGATATACCAACGGCACGTGCGTTGCCAACGCGTGCGCGAACTACAACTACGCCGAAGAGGATTGCGCGGCCACGGGCCTGGTGTGCGACGCCGGCACCTGCGTCGACGCGCCGGTGGCATTGGATTGCGCGCTATGCGGCGGCTTTGACTACAAGGGCCACTGCTGGTTCTTGGGCGCCGCAGGCCAGAGCTGCACCGATGCCTGCAATGCCAACAACTTGGTGTACGACGGCGCCACCCGCGACGTCGCCGGCGTGAGACGCGACCAGAACCATATATTTTACAACGATGGCATTTGCCAAAATCTGGTGCACGCGCTCTCGCCATCCACTGGTGAAATGCAGATATTTGAAGGCGCCGATAACAACTATGCGGTGGGATGCACGTATCTCGGAACCCTGCTGGGCTTTTTGGTCAATCTACCCATTTTGCACCTTGAGATGGAGACGACGGCCGATGCGACGCGCGACGATCACCGGCGCGTCTGTGCGTGCCAAGCGGGCGGGGAGTTTACGTGCAACGCGGCCAACGCGCGGCTGTACACGGAGCCCGTCGCCGTAAGCGCGGATACTTGCCACGCCTACTACCACGACAGCGGCGCCTTGGCGTTGCATTATCGGGGAGTCCAAAGCGACTCGGACGCGATAACATTGCGCATTCGGTACTGCGACGGCCGCACGCTATCGGAAACGCTCAAGCCGTCGGGTGGTCCGAGCGGCGATGTTTGGACGACCTTGCCCCAACCCCCGGAGAACTGCCGGATCTACGTGCACGTCCAGTCCATGAACGGTTACGCCTGGCCATTGTATATTCGCAGCATCTAACACCGCGCATTTTCTTTCGGCGCGGGCGTAAAAAAAATCGCACCCGATAATTTGTTTTGGGGTACACTGTTTCTACAGTTTTTTAGTGGACTTGCAAAAGCGATCGGCAAGCCGAAAGGAGCGGGGCATGAAACAGGTGCGGTTGTTTTCATTTGCATGGGGAACATGGCTGTTGCTGGCGGGGGCGCTGCTGCTATCCGCAGCGGGGTGTACCGAATCGACGTCGGTGGACGCATCGTCGGGCGATCCGAAAGACACGGGGGCTGACCCGAAAGACACGGGCGCTGACCCGAAAGACACCGGCGCTGATCCGGAAGACACGGGCACTGACCCGGAAGACACGGGGGCTGATCCGGAAGACACGGGCACTGACCCGGAAGACACGGGGGCTGATCCGGAAGACACCGGTCCCGAAGACACCGGTCCCGAAGACACCGGCACTGAGCCTGAAGACACCGGTCCCGAAGACACCGGGCCTGATCCCTTGGCCGAAAACGGCGTGGCTTGTTTCGCAGACAGCGAGTGCGACAGCGGCTTTTGCGCGGACGGCGTGTGCTGCGAGTCGTCCTGCGACGGCGACTGCGCGGTGTGCAATGCCGCGGGCTTTGAGGGCACCTGCACGCCCCACATCGCGGGTGTGGTGTGCCGCTCGGCGGTGGGCGAATGCGACCTAGCCGAGGTGTGCGACGGCGAGAGCTTTGCGTGCCCCGAAGACGCCTTTGACGACGGCGCCCTCTGCGGTGAAGCCTCGGACTGCGTGACCGGCGGCGTTTGCACGGCGGCGGACACCTGTGAGCTGGCGTTTGCCGATCCGGGCACCGAGTGCGGGGGCGCGCCCGTCGGCGTCTGCTCCGCACAGAGCACCTGCGATGGCGCGGGGACTTGCAGCCCCAACTTCTTGGGCGCCGAGACCGAGTGCCGCGCTGCGGCGAACGAGTGCGACGTGGCCGAGGTGTGCGCGGGCGATTCACCGGATTGTCCCACCGATCTCTTTGCCGAAGCGGGCGAGCCCTGCGGCGATGGCACCTTCCACTCGGCGTGCAACTTGCCCGACACCTGCGATGGCAACGGGTTTTGCGATGCCAACCTGCAGCCCACCAGCGTGGTGTGCCGCGAGGCGGTAGATGATTGCGACGCCCCGGAGTACTGCGATGGCTTGGGCTTTTGCCCAGCGGACGAGGTGCTCCCTGCGAACACGGAGTGCCGCGCGGCAGCGGGAGACTGCGACATCGCCGCGGTGTGTGACGGCAGCAGCGTTGTGTGTCCGGCCAACGATTTTGTGGCGGCGGGCGCAGACTGCGGCGGCTTGCCCAACGGCGACTGCGACGCGCAAAACACCTGCGACGGCGCGGGCGGTTGCACCGAGAACTACCTGGGCGCCGAAACCG
>JAAYKL010000004.1 GCA_012522445.1 Myxococcales bacterium
ACATGAGATGCTTATGGGGAGGGCTGGCCCTATTGGCTCTTGGGGGCTTCTGGGGGTGCAACTACCAGATCACGAAGTCCTTGACGGATGACGGAGAAGACGACAGCACGGCGGACACCGGGGGCGCAACCAGCAAGCCCGCGCCTCCCGGGGATTGGTCCTCAGCCACCCAAGACCTCCCTTTTGATCCCCCACCCACTGACAGCGAAGCCCCCCGCTATGATGATGAAGATGACAACATGCCGCCATCCTCGCGGCTCATCGCCATTGCTGCGAGCCGTACCGGTACCTGCGCCTTGGATGAAGACGGCCTGGCCCATTGCTGGGGCGGCGCTACCAGTCCCACCACCTTGCGGCCGAGGGATGTGGCGTTCACCGCCATCGCCAGAGGCAGGCGTCATGCCTGCGGTTTGAAGGCGGATGGCCAAGTCCTGTGCTGGGGCGACAACGAAGATGGCCAATCCACGCCGCCCAGCGATGTAACGTTCACCGCCATCACCGCTGGCAACGACCACACCTGCGGTTTGGATGAAGACGGCAAGGCACATTGTTGGGGCAGCAACCTTTGGGGTCAATCCGCGCCGCCAGAAAACGTGGCGTTCACCGCCATCAGCACGGGAGGGTGGGGCATCTGTGGGATTCGCAAAGACGACGGCAAGGCGCAGTGCTGGGGCAGCAGCTATGGTTCTCGAAGCGACCCACCCGAAGACGTGACATTCACTGCCATCGCCGTGGGTGAGGGATTCGCTTACGGTTTGGACGAAGACGGCAGACCCCACCACTGGGGCAACGACAACGAAGAATTCCACACACCGCCCGAGGATGTGACGTTCACCACCATCGCCGTGGGCGAAGCGCACACTTGTGGCCTGGACGTGGACGGCAAGGCCCATTGCTGGGGCAGAGAATACTGCAATCAATTCGATTGCGGTCAGCTCACCGCGCCCACCGATGTGACGTTCATTGCCATTACCGCAGGTTTTCTAGAAGCCTGCGCCATCCGCGCCGACAACCGCACCCTTATGTGTTGGGACATAATCGAATATATACTTGATATATGAAGTCACCGCAGACTGCGGCCCAGATAAAGCCAGACCGCAGCCCAGATAAAGACTCTGAACGCCTAAAAATCGCCTAACAAAAGACCCAAAGATTGGCCTGGGGATTCGCCGAAGTGCAGGTAGGGCAGGGCCTTGTTGTTTTCACCGATCAGAGTGGTGATTTGAGGCAGTGCGCCTCACAAGCAGGTTTATTTCCTTGCTGGAGTCGGGGATTTGGGATACAGATTTTGCGTTTTTTTTGAATGAAATCGGTTCTTTTTCATGGAAAGAAACCTTAGCGAATCGAGCTGGAGGACATTTTGAACGAACTCGCACAGTACCTGCTGGAGAATTTGTTCGTCGACTTTCAAGGCGAAGTGACAACCGACGCTGTTCGCGCGTTTTTGCGCCACGACGAGAGCGCAGATTCCCGTGCATTGTTGCAAAAAATCATTGAGGAAAAGGGCATCGACGAATTGCTCGAAGTGCTGGCCGACCTGCTCACCCAGGAGATCGGCAAAGTGCTGGACGGCCCCACCATTCGCGGACACCTCATCAATTACTCCGAGGCATGACACCGGCATGACACCGCCGCGCCGAGGCCGCCTGCCGGGCCTGAGAAGCGTCGGCTATGCCTTGTTTCTCTTTGTTGCCGCCACCGCCTGTTCCTCGCCCTTCGACACCCTCGCACACACCGACGATACCGAGATGGATTCCGACGATATCGACGCAGACTGGATCAGCGACACCAGCGTGCCGACGGGGCAGGTCGCGCCGGTCGACGTACAGCCGGCGTTCAACCAGGACGGGGCGCCGGTAGACCAGGTCATCCGCCTGCGCTTTCGCGACCATCTCGATGTGCGCACCATCCACAACGCGCTCTTTCGCCTGTACTCGGGGCCCCTCGAGAAATGGCTGACGGTGATTTACGATCCGGTGCGCCGGGAGTTGGTGATTTGGCCGGGGTCGGACATGCGGGCGGGCGTGGTGTGGGAGCTGTCTTTGCGCGAGGGCATGCGCGACATTTCGGGCCGGGAGGTGGCCGCTGGGGTGGTGGCGCGTTTCATCACGTCGGCGGAGCGCTCGGGGGAGCAGCCCTTTCCCCGCACGGCGTGGTCCCAGGTGGCGCCTGCGTTTGCGCAGCACTGCCAGTCTTGTCACAGCGCCCCCAAACCCTTTGCTGGCCTGGACATGAGCGACGCCGAGGCCTGGCAACGCACCGCCCTCAACGCCCCCTCCGATGGATGGCCCACCGCTGTGCGCCTGATGCCCTATCGGCCCGCTGACAGTTATCTCATCCACAAAATCATCGACGATTATCCGCTGCGCGCCGGGCAGCAGATGCCGCGCACCATGGACGACGCCGATACGCGCGCGCCGTTGACTTTTGACGAGCAGCAGATTATTGCGAACTGGATTCTTTCGGGCGCTTTTTTGACGAATTGACCGGCATTTTCTAGGCTGTGACCTGCGCCGTGCGCCAGGCGTTACGGGGAGAATCGGGAGCCAACGTGAAACAAACCATCATCGAAAACGGCCCCTGGGCGGGCATCGTCCTCATTCTCTTGTCGGGGATGGGCTACTTGATGTGCGCGGCCCACCAAGCGCCCGAAAAAATATCCATCCGGGCCTTGGCCGAAAACCAGCGCATCGACATCGACGAATTGACGCCGGTGGAGCTCATGCGCATGGAGACCCTGCTCAACCAAGAGGCCTCCCCCTGTGGCGACAACCGCAGCTTGGCCCAATCCCTGGTGAACCCCGGCGAATGCCCGCTGACCGCGGCGGCGGTGAACTACATGATGTCGCTGGTCACCCAGGACTACGACATCTCCGAAATCTCGGCCCGCTATGAGGCGCGCTATGCCGCGCTGCAGGGGCTGGACATCGCCGTGGACCACTCGCCGGCGCTGGGCCCTGCCAACCCCCAGGTGCGCATCGTCGTCTTCTCCGACTTCGAGTGCCCGCACTGTTCGCGCATGGCCGATGCCTTGTCGCGCCTGGCCCACAGCTATCCCGAGCACATCCAACTGGTGTTCAAGCACTATCCGCTGCCGGAGATTCACCCGTCGTCGGAGCTGGCGGCGCGCGCGGCCTACGCGGCCCACAGGCAAGACAAATTTTGGGAGATGCACGACCTGCTGTTTTCGCTGCACAGCGGGGGCATTGATCCCGATAGGTTGCGGGTGATGGCCATCGGCCTGGGGCTGGACCCCGATGAGTTTGAAGACCGCTTGGCCTCGGAGGGCGCGTTGGCCGCCATTGCCGCGGACAAGGCCCAGGGGGTGCGCTTGGGGGTGACCGGCACGCCGGCGGTGTTCATCAACGGCCGTCCATTCGAGGGCGGTGTCTCGGCCTTGGAGGCGCGCGTCCAAGAGGAATTTTTGCGACACGCTTGGTTGCGTCCAGCCACGGGCGCCCAGCCGTAAACGCCTTTTTATACCCCCAATCGCCGCTTTTTTTTCAAAAAAAGCAATCTGCTAACTTTTTGATTTTGTTGGGCTTTTTGGAATTGTAACCCTTTGTGTCGGCCTGGTGACATTTCGGTGACAATTTCGCAAATCGGGAAATTTATACATCGGTCGTACGCGCGAGTGACCTTTGGATGTCGTTCGCGCCTTGAAGAAGGCGCAGTCCTAACGGCTGCGACCTTGGAGGTAAAGGCCCGCATGCTCGAAGATATTTTGATTGGCTCGTATTTGGCGGTGTTTGGCTGCCTGGCGTTTTACGGATTTCATCGCAGCCATCTGACCTACCTGTTTTTCAAAACCAAGAACAACGTGCCCAAGCCCCAACGCATCTTCAGCGACGAGGAGCTCCCGCGCATGCTGGTGCAGTTGCCGCTGTTCAACGAGCGCTACGTCTGCGAGCGCCTCATCGATGCGGTGGCCGAGTTCGATTACCCCAAGGACCGCCTCGAAATTCAGGTGCTCGACGACTCCACCGATGACACCACCGAGATCGCCCAGCGCAAGGTCGAAGAGGTGGCGCAACTGGGTTTCAACATCACGCTCATCCACCGCGACGACCGACACGGCTTCAAAGCCGGCGCCCTCGAAAACGGCCTCAACATGACCAAGAGCGATTTTGTCGCTGTGTTCGACGCCGACTTCGTGCCGCCGAAATCCATCTTGCGCGACACGGTGCACTTCTTTTCCGATCCCAACGTGGGCATGGTCCAGGCGCGATGGGGACACCTCAACGGCGATTACTCCATGCTGACCCGCATCCAGTCATTAATGCTGGATGGCCACTTTGTCATCGAGCACGGCGCCCGCCAGCGCTCGGGACGCTTCTTCAACTTCAACGGCACCGCGGGCATCTGGCGCATCGCCACCATCGCCGACGCGGGCGGCTGGCACCACGACACCCTCACCGAAGACATGGACCTGTCGTATCGCGCGCAGCTCAAGGGCTGGACGTTCTACTACCTGCCGGAGATCATCGCCCCCGCCGAGATTCCGGTGGAGATGGCCAGCTTCAAATCCCAGCAACACCGCTGGGCCAAGGGCTCCATCCAGGTGTGCAAAAAAATGCTGCCGACCATCCTCAAGGCCGATGTGCCCTTCAAAGTGAAGATGGAGGCCTTTTTTCACCTGACCAACAACTTCGCCTATCTGTTGATGATCATGCTCGCGCTGCTCTTGATGCCCAACTTGCTGGTCCGCACCCAGCACGGATGGGTCGAGGTGCTGCTCATCGACTTGCCGCTCTTCATGGGCACCACGTTTTCCATCGGCATGTTTTACGTAACGGCCCACCGGGCGCTGTACGGCGACATCTGGCGCGCGCTGCTCAAGGTGCCCCTGCTCATGTCCCTGGGCATCGGCCTGTCCATCAACAACGCCAAGGCGGTGTTCGAGGGCATCTTGGGCCACGAAACCCCCTTTGTGCGCACCGCCAAGCACGGCGTCATCGAAAACAAAAAAGACAGCTTTGCCAAAAAGTCGTACCGCGCCAAAAAAGGCCTGGTCTCCGCGGTGGAGCTCTTCTTTGCCGCCTACTTCATGGTCACCATTTACTTCGCCATTAAGGGCGGCCACTACGTCTCGCTGCCGTTTCTCTTCATCTTCTTGTTCGGCTATCTCTACGTCGGCATCTTCTCCCTGTACCAGCGCCGCTAACACCCACCTGCGCGCTGCCGCGCACCCATTCACCCAACATCTCTTTCTCCCGACACCGCCGTTCGATTGCGGTGGCAACACATCCAATTGCGCTTGCGCCATGGGGGGCGGCGTGCTACATGCCCGATGCTGTTTTTCAGCGCCTTATGGCCCTGATAACGGTCATCCGAGAATCCGCCAGGCCTTGACGGGAGCAACGGTATCGGCATGAACGGGTATCAGGGCCGCTTTTTTTTCCGCCACATTTTCGGTGTTGTGTTACGGGGCGCTCGCGTCGTCGCCGATGCTGTCGGGGTCGGCGATGCGCGCCGGGCTGCAGCGCGTCTTGACCGCTGACCAGTCGGCTCGCAGGGGCCGCACACTGGGGAGGCCGTGGGCGTCGACGTGGGCTTGCAGCAGGCCCTTGCGCTGGTTCGATGCGGGGTGCGTCGACAAGATGCTGGGCAGGGCGGCACCCCCTTGGGCGCTGAGCTTGTCCATGAAGCGCACCAGGCCCATGGGATCGAGCTCGGCGCGGTACAGGGTGTGCATGGCGCCCAAGTCGGCGGCGGTCTCCTGGCTGCGGCTGAAGGACATGCTGGCCAGGGAAGCGAGGTTGTTGAGCACCATGGCCTGCAGGGCGTCGGCGTCGCCGAGGAGCGCGAACAGCACCAGGGTGAGGCTCACGTTGGCCACCGCATTGCGGATGCCGTGCCGCTCGACGACGTGTTGAAACTCGTGGGCCAGCACACCGGCGAGCTCGTGGCCGTCGTCGGTGGCGGCGATGAGGGCGCGGTTGACAAAGACGTAGCCCCCCGGCAGGGCAAAGGCGTTGATGTCGGGGCTGTCGAGCACCCGGACGCGCCACTGGTAAGGCGTGCCGCCCAGTCCCAGGGTGAGGCGTTGCCCAATTTCGTCCATGGCGGCGTTGAGGGCCTCGTCGGTGCACACGTCGGTTTCGTTTAAAATGCGCTGCGCCTGCGTGCGCCCCAGCTCGATCTCAATGCCCGTGGGCAGTTGCTCGATGGCGAGATCGATGGCGCCGTGCCACAGCGCGCGCAGCCCCAGTCCCAGCAGTATCAGCAGCCCCAGGGCAAAGAGGAGCCCCAGTAGTTTGGGACCGGTAACGCGGCGGTTGGCTTGCCGCAGCTTCGCCAGTTGTTCGTGGAAATGCCGAGAGGGATATTGTTCGGCGATGTGATCGAGGATCTCTTTTTGCGGGGTGACGAGGGTGTGAAAGCGGCCGTCGGCGTCGGGCAATTCGGTGAAGGTGATGTAGCGGCGGTTGTCGCCAGAGCGGGAGAGCGTGAGGTCGCGGTAGTGCAGGTGGACGAGGGGCGCGCCGTCGTGCGAGGCCGTGATGCCCGTGTCGTTGGGTTGCAGGCGACAGGGCTTTCCCGCTGCGCCGGGAGGGAAGCAGGTGCCGGGGTAATCCGCGGGCCGGGCGGCTGTTGCGGGGGCGGTCATTGTCGGTTGAGCCAGCGCCAGACGCGCAGGGCCTCTGTGCTGCCCCAGGCCTGGGCGTCACAGCCGCGTTGGGTGTGGGGCGCGTTGCCGTCGGCGATCTCGGGCAGGTGTCCCAGGCAGCCTTCGGTGAGCAGGGCGTCCATGCTGAGCAGATAAGACCTCGCGGATTGCAGCACGGCGTCTTGGCAGTCCCAGGCCTTGGCCAGGGCCTCGCAAAACATGGGGAAGGGCCAGGTCCAGGCGGTGCCGTTGTGGTAGGCGGGCTTGCGCGCGGTGTCCTCGTCGCCGGCGTAGTGGCCGTGGTAGGGGAAGTGCGGGTTGTTGAGCAGGCGTCCGTCGGCCCCGTGGATGGGCAGGGGGACGTCGACCGATAAGGGGGCCAGGCTGCGGATGGCGCCGGGCACCACCAGGTGATGCAGGGCGGCGAGCACCGTGCCGCGGGCCATGTCGCCTTGGATGACATCGAGGGCCACGGCAAAGACCGCGTTGGAGCGCAGGGCGGTGTCGCGGATGCCCTGTTTGGCGGGCTCGCGTTGCTCGGCGCGGATGCAGTCGGCCAGGGCGTTGTGGCGCACGTCCCAGAAGAGCGTCACCAGGGAGTGGCGCGCGGTGTCGGCCAGGTCGCGCCAGGACGGGGTGTTGGGCAGGGCGGGTACGTCGAGGCGGTGCAGGTGTTCGAGCAGGCGGATCCACAGGGCCTGGATTTCAACCGGGTAGCCCGTGCGCGGCGTCCCCGCGGGGAAGTTGGTGTCCATCCAGGTGAAGTGCGAGGGGCTGTACACCAGCGCGGACTCCGGGTCCATGAAGATGCCGTTGGGGGTGCCGCGAATGTAACCGGCGGCGATGTTGGCGATGACGTCGACGAAGTAGCGTCCGTCGCGGGCCAGAAAGCCCGGGTCGTCTTTGCGCGCGGCCCACTCCTCAAGGACGATGTTGTACCACAGGGGCGCGTCGCTGGTGTCGCGGTTGCTCACGTCGGCGCCGTGGATGCAATTGGGCAGGGTGCCGTTTTCGACGAACTTGCCGAAGACGGTGAGGATCTCTTCGATGACGGCGTCGTAGCCCATGGCCACGAGTCCGCGGGCGCTGATCAGCGTGTCGCGACCCCAGTCGAGGAACCAGGGATAGCCGGCGATGATGGTCTTGCCCTCGCTGCGATTGACGATGAAGTCGTGGGAGGCCCGGGCCAGCATTTCGTCGAAGGGATCGTTTGGCGCCGGGGTGTGGCCGTAGGTGCGGGGCGCGAAGGCGGCTTCGATCATCTCCGGGGTGAGCGGGGGCAGGGCGGCGTCGGCGCGGGGCACGGCGTTCATCACCAGGGTGCACTCGGCTTGGCGGCGCAGGTCGACCTTGAACCAACCGGGGCTAAAGGCGTCGCCCGAACCGTGCTGCCCGCGCGCGGCGTCGATGGGATGGGGGATGCGCGACACCCACTCCGGGGCCGCGTTGTACTGCCCGTCGGCGACGTACACGTGCAGGGGCTCATCGTGGCCGAAGTAAAAGGCGTAACCGCTGCCGTCTCCGCGGGGCACGATGCGGCTGCGGAAGGCTTCATCTAAGTCGGGGGTGTAAAAGGTGTCCTGGTGAAAATTGCGGTTCTCCAGGTCGACGCGCACGATGAGATCCATGTGGCTGCCCACGGGAAAGGGGCGGCCGCTGGGGTGCTGGATGTCCTGCCGGCTGAAGCGCATGGCGGTGGTGTTGCGCCCGGGGACCATGGTGACGCGCAGGGAGATGGGCACGGTGTAGCCGCCGCAGGCGCCGGTGGTGAATTCGAAGGTGGCGGGTTGTCCGGGGACGATGCGGTCGAGGTTAACGGCGTCCAGGGCTTGGCTGAAGCCGTCGGTGACCACCCAGGCGCGGACCCGTTTGACCAAGATGTGGCGGTCCACCGGCCACTCGGGATGCGCGTTGATGCCCAGGGCGCAGTCGTACTTGGATTCGATGGCGCCGAAGTTGGCGTGCAGCCGGGCCATGCCCCCGCGCCCGTTGGTGAGGAGCACCAGGCCGGAGCGCTTGTCGGTCATGGCGATTTCGGCGGTGGGGTTGAGAAAGCGGAGCTGGCCGCGCACCAGTCCCTCGGCGACCTGCTGGCCGCTCTGGGCCGTGGAGAGGTGGAGGCTGTCGATCTCCATGGTGACGTCGCCCTGAAACGAGTAGGGCGGCAGCACGGCGATGTGGCTGTCATGGGTGTGGGTGGAGGCCAGGTGAATTTCGCGGCCTTTGCCCTGAAACAAAATGCGAAACGGCGCCCGGTGTTGCACGAGGAGCCAGTGCTCGGCGGGGACCGGGGTGATGCGGTGGGCGTCGTGCTCCTGCCACACCGAGACCGGGTCCCACAGGGTTTCGCGCATGGCGGCTTCGAGGGCGGCGACGGGATCACGTCGCAGGTCGTCGCGGGAGACCCGCATGACGGCGCCCAGTAAAGAACGCGGGTTGCGCTCGATGAGGGCGGCGAGTTCTCGCCAGTCGCAGGGGCCGATGTCCTCGGGGTAGAAGCGCGTGGCCAGGGCCTGGATGACGAGGCCGTGTCGCTTGCGCCGGTTGCGGTATTGGCGGCCGGTCTCCGCGTAGACATAGGGCTTCTCCGAGAGGCAGTAGACCGCGCCGGGGGGCAGGGTGAGGACGCGGGTGCCTTGGGCGTCGAGGCGCGAGAAGGGCAGGGCTTGTCCCAGGAGGTCGACGGGGTCGGGGCCTAGGGCTTCGATGACCTCGGGGCGCAGGGGCACTTGTTGTTCGTTTTGCATGTCGGTGTTGGCCAGCACGTAGAGGCACAGCGGGTAGGGGGCGATGTCTTCGCGGCGGCGCTCGAGTTGGTAGACCGGCGCCGAGGGGGCGCTGATGCGGCGGCACTGGGTGTGCTCGTGAAAGCAGGGATGCGACTGGAGCAACTGGTTGAGGGTGGCCAGCTCTTCGACGATGTTGTCTGCGGCATCCCAGTTGAGGCCGTGGGACTCGTGGACCTTGATGCGCTCGGTGGCGAGCCACTCGACGCCGCAGGTGAAGCCGAAGGCCCCGCTGTGGCTCAGCAATGCGCACAGGCGGTTGCGGTGCAGCGACCACAGTTTGCCCTTGTCGGCCAGGCGCAGGTTGTCGTGGGTCTCGCTGTAGTGCACCAGGAGGCCCACGCGCTCATTTTGCGCGATGCTGTGGTCGTTGTAGGAGGCGATGGCCGGGCCGTCGTAGTTTTGAAAGAGCTCGCTGTAGGCCCACTGCATGCGCCCCTGGGTGAGCAGGGTTTCGGTGGCGGACCAGGCGCCGCCCAGGCCTTCGAGCAGGAAGATCGTTTCGGGAAACTCCTCGCGGACCCGCGCCGTGATGGCGTGCCAGGTGCGGGAGGGGATCATGTAGCCCGCGTCGCAGCGGAAGGCGTCGACACCGCGGCGGCACCAGGTGAGCAGGCTGTCGGCGATGATGCGCCAGAGCTCGGTGTGGCTTTGCTCCAGCTCGACCAGGTCGCCCCAGACGACGCCCCAGGCCCCGGGGCTTTTGAATTCGCCGTTGGGGTGGCGCACAAACCACTCGGGGTGATTCTCGTGCAGTCGCGACGACCAGCCGGTGTGGTTGATGACGATGTCGAGCATGACCCGGGCGCCCAGGTGGTGGGCCTCGCGGGTGAGCTCGCAGAACTGGTCGATGCCGGTGGTGCGCTTGTCGAACTCGACGAGGGCCGGGTCGATGTCGGTGAGGTCGAGGCTGGCGTAGGGGCTGCCGTGGCGTCCCATGCGGGCGTAGACCGTGGGCGTGGGGCCCACCGGCAACAGGTGGATGATGCGGCATCCGAGTTTGCCGACGATGTGGGGGAGCTGGCGCGTGAGGTCGCGCAGGGTGCCCGAGGGCGGGATGAGGGTGTGGTTGTGCGCGTCGAAGGCCTTGAACTGCGCTTCGAGGACGCCGTCGCGGGCGCGGCTGTGAAAGCGCGTTTCGCCGAAGAGGCGCGGGAAGGCGCAGTAGATGGTGTTGCCGCTGCGCAGGGCGGCCGGGTGAACGCTGATGCCGGCGTTTTCGCCTTCGGGCCAGTGGGTTTGGCCGTCGGGTTCGACGAAGTAGGACTTGGCCCAGAAGAAGCCCGGTTCGGTCAGGGTGCACTCGACCCACCAGGTGCGCCCGTCTTCGGTTTGCATGGGGATGTTGCGCCAGTCGGCACCGGCGATGACGCGCTCGCCGGTCATGGGGGACATGGCGCGGCGCCGCAGGGTGGCCTCTTGTCCCAGGGTGGTGCGCAAGAAGGCGCGCATGCCCGATGTTTGGGCGTTGGCGGTGTGAATCTCAAAGCGGATGCGGTCGCCCACAAAGCGCAGCAAGCGGGCGGCGGGCGGTGGGGTCATTTGAATTTGGGTGTGGGGTTGCCAATAACCGGCGGCGGGGTTGAGGGAGATGTTGTGCTTTCTTGTCATGGGGTTCCTCTGGCGAACGGCATGGGCCGGCTGGGGTGGTTCGTCAAAAAGAGACGCCGAAAAGCTTGGCACAAAAGGGGCAAAGTCTCCACCGTTTTGCCAGCGGTGTAAGGAGCACTGCCAATGTCCGGGGCATACGCCGTTGGTTGTGTCCTCTTTTTCGGCGGACCGGTTTGCTTTGTCGGCATCCCGGTGTGTTTTCCCGGTGGTCTGGTTTGCTTTGTCGGTGGTCTGGTTTGTTTTGCTTTGCCCCATCTTGGGCTTTTTGAGCATTGCGATTGCTGTGTTCATAAAAGATTCCAATCTAAATGCGCATGCCATGTTTATTTTTTATCTTCTTAATGAACCATTTTGACATCATTTGACACAAGCAAGCATTTCACCGTAACGCAGCGTTCATTCACAACCAATGCATTTTATGCTTGCACAACAAGGGGGGCTCCCCTGTGTGTCAACCTGGGTTTGCGCCACGTGATTTTGAGATAACATGCAAATCAGGGCCATGCAGGAGAACGAGATGCCAAAGCCACCCACCCCAGTTGAACCCAAGGTCGAGCCGAGCCCGACGT
>JAAYKL010000056.1 GCA_012522445.1 Myxococcales bacterium
AGTGGTTTTAAAGTGACCGGGGAAAGCACCCCTACCAGGAGAGGGTCTCGGCGCCGTTGTTACAAGAGCCGGTGCAGTCGCCGCTCGAACAACTGGCTTCGCACTGCCACGTGCCATTGGCGTCGCGGATGGTCCACTCGCCGCCGTAGTCGCTGTCGTAGTAGCCGCTAACCGCGAAGGTTTCGCCCTGGTACGATACGACGAACCACATGTCGCCGGAGTCTCCCAGGCAGTACTGCAGGTTGAGGTCGCCGTTGTCCTCGTAGCAGTTGATGTCGACATTAAACGCTGCGCAGAGCTCGTAGGCGCTGCCGGCGCCGCCATAGGATATCCAGCCGTTGCCGTTGAGGCAGCACTGGGCTTCGTAGCAGCAGTTGCGGTAGGAGAAGTTCACGTTTTCCTCCGAAGCCGCCGAGACATTCATCGAACCGCCATCGGGACACGGGATGCTCTGGTTGGACCCGCCCACCATGCTCTGGGACGCCATCTGCTCGGCAAAGGCATCGGCGATGCCCTGTGCGGTTTCGGGGCTATCCACGCTGCCGGTGGGATTCTCCAGCGCTTTCTTCACGGCGGCCGGACTGCTGGCGCCTCCTTTCTCGCTGTTGCTGCATCCGGCGCCCACCAAAACCATGGACAAAAGGGCGATGGAGAAAAATACGGTTCTTTTCATTTTGGTACCTCTTGTGGTGAATCGCCCAAGGCTTGGCTCGCGGCGATGTGTCAAACAAGCGCATCGCCCGAGGCTTGGCTCGCGGCGATGGGTCAATCCAATTGCGTGAATTAATGACAAGGAGAAATTAGGTTCGGATTGCGCGTTGTCAAAGGATTGCGGGATAAAAGTGACGTTTTTTCGTCAAAAAAGCGCCAGGAGGAGGTGCAGCAGGTGGGGGCGGCGCGGGGGCGGGGGCGCGCAGAGGTGGCAGCCAGCGGAGGGCGAGATGATCGCGGGGGCGTCGGGGGCGTCTTCGAAGGTGGCGTCCCACTGGGAGGCGGGCAATGCGACTTCGGGTGGCAGCGCCTCTTCGAGCACCAGGGTCTCGGTCCATTGCCGGGGCGCTCGGTCGTCGGCGGTGCTGTGCGCGATGCGGGCAAAGGGGGTGAGCATGGCACCCTTGTCGTCGGCGGGGTTGAAGTTGTACAGCAGCGGCGCTCGTGTGTCTTCGCTGTTGGCGGTGTTGTCGTTGTAGCCGTGCACCAGGACGAAGTGCCCGTCGACGAAGAAGCCGGCTTGGTAGGCGATGAAGAGGTGTCCCGCGTCGATGAAGGCGATGGCTTCGTCGGGGGTTAGGGCGCGGGGGATGCGCTGCACGGAGATGCCGTGTCCGTCGAGGATGTCTTCGATGCTGCCGGGTTCTTGGCTGCTGTGGTTGGGGCGGTTGCAGGGCGCGTCGGTGAAGGGGTCGTCGTTCATGGCGCAGCAATTGTCGTCGCCCAAGCGCTCGGGGGCGCGTTCGCGTGCCCACTCGGCGATCTCGCACTGCGACACGGATGCGCCGCCCGCCAGTGTGTTGATGGCGCTGGCGCTCACGGCGGCCCAGCACCACTGGCTGTAGGACTGCGGGGCGATCTCCACGGGGAATACGCGCGCGGTGGCAGCAGATTTTTGTGGTGCGAGGAGGCATGAAAGAGAGAGCGCGATCGAGAGCGCGATGGCCGGGCGGCAGAGGCGCCAGGCGAGGCGGTGGGAGGCGGCGCGCATGGCGGGGATTAGTCGATGGTGATGATGATGGTTTTGGAGATCAGTTTGAGGTTGAGCCCGCCGGGGTAGTAGTAGGAAGTGGCCCAACCGTAGCCCATGACCTGTAGGCCCACGGGTTGGTTGGCCTCGAGCTTGTGCATGCCGTCGCCCCTGGGGCCGTTGTCCAGCTTGATGCGGTGGATGAGCCACTCGGTGCCGTTGATGGGCGTGGCGGAGCCTGCCAAGGGGGCGCCGTCCAGGGTGGCGTTGGCGCCTTGGGGCACCAGGATGTCGGCGTAGTTGCTCTCGTAGGTGGTGGGGGCCAAGAAGGTGTACTGCTTGCGGAATTGCTCGGGGGCCACGGCCATGGAGACGCTGGGCTCGGCGCCGACGATGTAGCTGACGACGAGAAAGGGGTGGTCTTCGTCTTGGGAGGTGACCTGGAAGGGCTCCGTGGTTTCGATGTCGGCCACTTGTCCCGGAGAGAGAGCGGTGGGGGCTCCGGAGGGCGTGGTTCCGGCGTAGGTGAGTTGTGTGCCCGCCACGCTGCCGATAAAGCGCACGAGGTGCCGGACCGGGTTGCCCGAAGGCCCCGTGGGTGCGGTGACGACGTAGTTGTTGCCGATGACCTCCGCGGGGAGCACCAGCTCTTCGATGTGGTCGGCAAAGCTCTCTTGGGTGGCGGGGGTGAGGTCGACGATGGGGGAGAGGCCGATGACCTGGACGGGTTTGAAGTTGGGCTGATCGGCGGTGCCGGGGTTGTTGGCATCCACCGCCATGACCACGCTGCCCGTGAGATCGCTGTGGGGTTCGCCCATCCATTGGCCGGGCTCTCCCAGGAGTTGCAGCACGTCGCCGGCGTTGAGGGTGTAGGAGACGGTTTCGCCCGCTGCTGCCGCCGTCACGCCTGTGCCCGCCGCAATGGCAGCGGTGAGCTGCACGTGGACCAGCGTGTTGTTTTCGGTGGCGGTGATGGCGATGGCCCCGGGGGCGTCGCCAAAGGTGTCGGGGAAGGAGCCGCCGTAGGAGAAGACACGGTAGTTGCCCGTCATGGCGGTGGTGGGGATGAGCATGGAGGCGTCGTTGGTGACGGAGTAGCAGCGCCCCGGGGTGGTGGCGCCGTCGATGCAGCCTGCGGGCATCGGGGACAGTTCGTACTCAAGGGGGCTGAATTGCCAGGCGGTGACCGGAATGGAACTGGTCATGTGGTAGGCCCCGCCCTGGGCCAGGACAGACGTGCTGACGCGATTTTCCGAGGTGTTGGGGTTGGTGAAAGTCGTGCCCTTCAGCGTTTGCACCCAGGGCAGCACAATGGCCTTGAGGGAGCCCTTGGGGACGGTCTCGCGCAGGGTTTGGGTGAGGGCGCCGCCGGTGATCTCGATGTCGGCGTCTTGTACACCGTCGTTGGCCACCACCACGGCGAATTCGAAGCCTTCTTGGGCCGCTTGGTTGTACCAGACCATGTTGTAGGTCACGGTGGGCCAAAAGTCGCAGCCGATGTAGCTGCGGTTCTCGGCGGCCTGAGCGCAGGTGAGCGGGACGGCCTCGGTGTCGATGTCCAACGGCGTAGAATCGCTGCCCTTCCCATCGGTGGGCAAGGGCACAGGGCGGTTGGTGTCGCCGCTGTTGCCGTTGTTGTCGGTGTCGGTGGGGTCGCTGGGGAGCGGAGTGCCATTGCGCGGCAATGAGGAATCTTCTTTTTCGCAGCCGATGCCCCAAGTGAGCACCAAGAGCAGCAACGCCATGTAACCAAGCTTTTTCATCGTGTTTCTCCCTGTCTGAAATGGCCCATTTGAATCTTTATTATATACAAAAAACAAGTTTTTACGGTGTCCAAAATGGTTTTTGCACCTGCACCGCCAAATTTTATTCGCGTTGTTGGGGGCGCCGAAGTGGTGCGAGTTCTTCATCAATGGATGATTGGCTAATTCGTTGTCAGCGTTTTGGGGCTCCTTTACTATGCCGCGATTATTTTGCAGCCCGGAAAGCGAAATGCCCTCCGGACTGGCACGCCCAAGGAGAACAAATGCCCCGCCGCGAAGACATCCACAAAATCCTTATCATCGGTTCTGGTCCCATTATCATCGGGCAGGCTTGCGAGTTCGATTACTCGGGCACACAGGCCTGCAAGGCGCTGCGCAACATGGGATACGAGGTGGTCTTGGTGAACTCCAACCCGGCCACCATCATGACCGATCCCGATATCGCCGACATCACTTACATCGAACCCCTGAACCTGGAAACGTTGACCCGCATCGTGGAGCGCGAACGCCCCTGCGCCCTGTTGCCCAACCTCGGCGGTCAGTCGGGGTTGAACCTCGCATCGGCGCTGGCCAAGGCCGGCGTGCTGGCGCGCAACGGCGTCGAAGTGATCGGCGTCAACCTCGACGCCATCGAAAAGGGCGAGGACCGCGTCGAGTTCAAGAAGGTGATGGACACGCTGGGCATCGAGATGGCCAAGAGCGTCGCCACCACGCGCTACGAAGAGGCGCTGGACATTGCGGAGCAGATGGGCTTTCCGCTGGTCATCCGCCCCGCCTACACGTTGGGCGGCACCGGCGGCGGCTTGGTCAACGACATGGCGGAGTTTCAAACCGTGGTGAAGCGCGGCTTAGAAGCGAGCCTCATCGGGCAGGTGCTGCTCGAAGAGTCGCTGCTGGGCTGGGAGGAGCTCGAGGTCGAAGTGGTGCGCGACGAGACCGGGCACAAAATCACCATCTGCTGCATCGAAAACATCGATCCCATCGGCGTGCACACGGGCGATTCCTTTTGCGCCGTGCCCATGCTGACGGTGGCCGATGAACTGAAAGCGCGGCTGCAAAAATACGCCTACGATATCGTGGAGGCCATCGGCGTCATCGGCGGCACAAACGTGCAATTCGCCCACGACCCGGTGAGCGACCGCGTGGTGGTGATCGAGATCAACCCGCGCACGTCGCGCTCGTCGGCGCTGGCCTCCAAGGCCACCGGGTTCCCCATTGCGCTGGTCTCCGCCATGCTCGCGACGGGGCTGACGCTGAAAGAGATGCCCTACTGGCGCGACGGCACCCTCGATAAGTACACGCCGTCGGGCGACTACGTCGTGGTCAAGTTCGCGCGCTGGGCCTTCGAAAAATTCAAGCGCATTGAAGACCGCCTGGGCACCCAGATGCGCGCGGTGGGCGAGGTGATGAGCATCGGCAAGACCTACAAAGAGGCGCTGCAAAAGGCCATCCGTTCGTTGGAGTCGGGGCGTTACGGGCTGGGCTTTGCCAAGGACTTTCACGAGAAGTCCCGCGACGAATTGATGGCCCTGCTCAAGTACCCCACGAGCGAGCGCCAGTTCATTATCTACGAAGCGCTGCGCAAGGGCGCCGACATCGACGCCATTCAAAAGAAGACCGCCATCAAGCGCTGGTACCTGGAGCAGATGCAGGAGCTGGTGGCCCTCGAAGAAGAGATTTTGGCCTGTCGCGGCAAGGCCTTGCCCGACGCGTTGCTCATCCGCGCCAAACAAGACGGCTTCGCCGATCGCTACTTGGCCAAGCTGCTCGACGTGCCCGAAAAAGAGCTCCGCGCCCAGCGCATTGCCCTGGGACTCTCGGGGGCGTGGGAGGCGGTGCCGGTGAGCGGCGCCGTCGACGAGTCTTACTACTACTCGACATACAACGCGCCCAACCAGGTGCCGTCCAGCCAGCGGCGCAAAATCATGGTGCTGGGCGGAGGCCCCAACCGCATCGGCCAGGGCATCGAGTTCGACTACTGCTGCGTGCACGCGGCCTTTGCCCTGCGCGATCTCGGCTACGAGACCATCATGGTCAACTGCAATCCCGAGACGGTGTCCACCGACTACGACACGTCGGACAAGCTCTACTTCGAGCCGCTGACCGTCGAGGACGTGCTGTCGATTTACGCGCACGAAAAGCCCGAGGGCGTCATCGTGCAGTTCGGCGGTCAAACCCCGCTCAACATCGCGGCGGAGCTGCAAGCGGCGGGCGTGCGCATCCTGGGCACCTCCGTCGACATGATCGACCTGGCCGAAGACCGCGATCGCTTCCGCGAGGTAATGGACCGGCTTCACATCTCGCAGCCCAAGGCGGGCATGGCCTCCAGCATCGACGAGGCGGTCGCCATCGCCCACCGCATCGGCTATCCCATCATCGTGCGGCCCTCTTATGTGCTGGGCGGGCGCGGCATGGAGGTGGTGTACGACGAGGCGTCGCTGCGCAGTTATGTCGCTGCGGCGGTGGACGTCTCCGAAGACCGGCCCATCCTCATCGACCAGTTCCTCGAAAACGCCATCGAGGCGGAGGCCGACGCGATCTGCGATGGGTCCGATGCCTTTGTACCCACGGTGATGGAGCACATCGAAGCCGCGGGCGTGCACTCGGGCGACTCGGCCTGCGTGATGCCGCCGGTCGACATCCCCCGGCGCCACATCGAGATCATCGAAAACTACACGCGCCGCATCGCGGTGGAGCTGGGCGTCGTGGGCCTGATGAACATCCAGTACGCCATCAAGGACGGCATCGTTTACATCTTGGAGGCCAACCCCCGGGCCTCGCGCACGGTGCCCCTGGTCAGCAAGGTGGCCAATGTCTCCATGGCGCGCATCGCCACCGAAATCATGAGCGGCAAGTCCCTGGCGTCGTTTGGCCTCAAGTCCCGCATTTTGCCGCACTACGGCGTGAAGGAGTCCGTGTTCCCGTTCAACATGTTTCCCGAGGTCGACCCGGTGTTGGGCCCGGAGATGCGCTCGACGGGCGAGGTGCTCGGCATGGCCGACAACTACGGGCTGGCCTTTTTCAAGTCGCAAGAGGCAACGCTCACCCCCCTGCCGGACAAGGGTAACGTGCTCATCACGGTGGCCACCTCCGACCACGGCGCGGTCCTGGAAGCCGCCCGCCAATTTCACGGCATGGGCTTTCACATCTTTGCCACCGAGGGTACGCAGTTGAGCCTCAATGAAAACGGCATCCCCGCAGAGCGCGTGATGAAGCGCGGCGAGGGCACGCCCGATGTTGAGGACTTAATCCGCACTGGGCGCGTGCAATTGGTGGTCAACACCCCCATCGGCAAGGAGAGCGCCATCGACGACTCTTACATCCGCAAGGCGGCGATCCAGCACCGGGTGCCCTACATCACCACCACGGCTGGCGCCTTGGCCGCAGCTCGTGGCATCGCGGCGTGGCGGCAAAACCCCGGCAAGGTAAAGAGCCTGCAGGAGTACCACCGCGCGCTGCGCTGAGCTGGCTGAGAACTTCTTTTTTTGTTTGCTGACGTTTAGTAGGTGGCGGCGCGGGATAGCAGGCGCAGGGGGCGCGTCTCGGTGTGGCGCAGCTCGGCGAGCACGTGCCGCACAGCGTTGAGGAAGTCGTCGATGTGCACTTCTTCGAGGGCCCCCATGTTGGCGACCTGGAAGTAACGCCCCGCGTAGGCGCCCTTGCTCTCGTAAACGATGAAGCCCAGGGTTTTCAGCTCTTGGTAAAGCTGCGTGTAGGTGAGGTCTTCGGGCACCTTGACCATGGTGATGGTGTGGGACGAACGCTGCGGATCGACCAGCAACTCAAAGCCCAGCTCGATGAGGCCCTCGCGGATGCGCGTGTTGAGGCGGTGGTAGTGTTCCCAGCGGGCTCTCACGCCGAGGTCGAGCAGTTCGTCGAGGGCGGCGTTGAGGGACATCATCGTGTTGACGCCCGGCGTAAACGGGGTTTGCGAGCGTTCGTTCATGTATTTTTGGTATTTGCGCAGGTCGAGGTAGTAGCTGCGCGGGGGCTCGTGTGCGATGGCTTTCCAGGCGCTGGGGTGCACGCAGATGGAGGAGAGCCCCGAGAAGGCGTGCAGGCACTTGTTGGCGCTGGTCACACAGACGTCGACGTTGTCTCGCGTGACGTTGATATCTTCGGCGCCCAGGCTCGACACGGCATCGGCGATGAGGAGCACGTTGTTGCGCCGGGTGATCTCGCCGACTGCGTGAACGGGGTTGAGAATGCCCACCGAGGTTTCGTGGTGGATCATGGCCACGGCGGCGATTTGCGGGTCGGCCTGCAGGATGGGCTCGAGTTGGTCGATGGGCAGGTGGCTACCCCAGGCACCGCCGAGCTCGACGACGTCAATGTTGTGGGTGTTGGCGATCTCGACGAGGCGTTCGCCAAAGGCGCCATTGCGCAGCACCAGGAGCTTGCGGCCCCGGGGCACAAAGGTGCTGATGGCGGCTTCCATGCCGCCGGTACCCGACGAGGTGACCACCAGGATGTCGTGGTCGTCTTGGGCGCCGAACACAATGCGGAGCTTGCGCTGCACGGAGTCGAGCAGGTTGGAAAAGATGGGCTCGCGGTGGCACATATCGCGCGCGCCAACTGCGGCCTTGACGCGTGGCGTGGTGGCCACGGGACCGGGGTTGAGCAGGATGGCGTGTTCGCCCACGTAGCTGGTTTCGAGGGTGTCGCCGTGAAGCTGGAGGAGCAGGTCGGCGTAGCGCCGCGCCTGGGGGCTGGAGATGCTGATCCAGCGCGCGTTCTCCACGTCGAGGGCCTGGAGGCGTCCGCGCCGCGCCAGGGAGCGCAGCAGGTCGATGAGTTTGACTTCGGCCTCTTCGAGGAGGCGGTGGAGCGTGTCGACGATCTCGGGTGAGATGCGGATGATGCCCGGGCACACCGCGTCGGTCGCGTCGAGGTTGCGGCCGATCTCGGTGACGATGTTGCCGGAGAGGCGCACCTTCATGCACTCGTCGGCGTCGAAGATTTCGTCTTGCTTGCGGTCGACGGCCATGACGGTGGCGTCGGCCGGGGTGGGGGTCTTCATGAAGCGGCGGATGAGGGACGGCGGATACAGGTGGTCGGAGGGCACCAGCAGCGTGGGGTGGGTGATCCAACTGGCCGCCGCGAGGATGGAGTGGGCGGTGCCGCGCTCCCAGTCACGGTCGCGCACCACGGTGACCTTTAGCCCAATGTGGTAGCTGCTCAGGGCGCGCTCGACCTTGTCGGCCTCGTAGCCGGTGACGACGACGGCCTCTTCGATGCCCGCCGCGTGCAGGGTTCGCAAATTGCGGATGATGAGCGGCAACCCAGCGACTTTGGCCAGGGCCTTCATGTGCCCGGAGCCGTTGACTACGCGTTCGCTGCGTTCTTGTGCCAGTAGGATGGCTGTTTTCATATTGCCCTCAAAATGCCGTGTTGTTTTTGCATTGTTGCCGCGCACTATTCCGCCCAACGAGAAAAAAAACAACAACGAAGTGTGTTAAATTTTCACAGCATGGGGCTGGTTTTGTTTTTAATCACCGGAATCATTGCGGTTTTTGAAAATCGAGCCCCGTCTCCAGTCTGCGCCGTAATTTAAGCAAAAAATGTTCCAATACAAGACTTATCTATGTAACGGAGTGTCACGGTGGCACCGAATTTGGGGCGCGCAGGGCGTGGAGTGCATCGAGAAATGCCGCAGGGGGCGGGCTGGAAAATGCCAAGCGCTCTCCGGTGAGCGGGTGCGCGAACGCGAGGTGTTCGGCGTGCAGGGCTTGTCCCGGCAGGCGCGCGTGGAGGCTGCGGAGCTCGGGCGAGAGGCGCCGCGGCGCATAGACGGGGTCGCCTAGGATGGAAAAGTGGTGGTCGTGGCAGTGCACGCGGACTTGGTGCGTGCGTCCGGTTTGCAGCGTCACGCGCAGCAGGGCGGCGCCGGGAAAGCGCTCCACCGTTACAAAGGCAGAGATGGCGGGCTTTCCGGTGGTGACGCGGGTCGAGAAGCGTTTGCGGTTTCCCTCGCTGCGGCCGTGCAGGGTGTTCCAGGTGCCGGCGTCGGGCGGATTGCCCTGCACCAGGGCCAAGTAGCGGCGGGTGACGGTTTGGGCGTGAAATTGGGCGACGAGGTGTTGGTAGGCCGCTTCGCTGCGCGCGACGACCATGAGCCCCGAGGTGTCCTTGTCGAGGCGATGGACAATGCCCGGCCGCGCGGGATCGCCGCCCGCCGGGGGGCAGGCGTGGAGCAGCGCGTTGACGAGGGTGCCCGTGGGGTGTCCCGGCGAGGGGTGGACGACCAGCCCTTGGGGTTTGTCGATCACCGCGATGGCCGCGTCGCTGTAGCGGATGTCCAGCGGGATGTCTTCGGGCTCGGGGCAGGCGGGTTGCGCCGCGGGCAACGACAGGCGCAGGCGTTGGCCCGCCTTCAGCTTGCGAGACGGGCGGGTCTCCGGGACGCCGTCGAGGGACACCGCGCCATTTTCGATGAGTTGTTTCAGCGCCGAGCGGGTGACGCCGGTGTCGTTGTCGCGCAAGAAAATGTCGATCCGGGTGCCCGCGTCGGAGGGTCCGATGGGCCACTCGCAAACCGTGGACGCTGTGGGGTCAGCGTCGAAATCGTCGATGTTTTCAGGGGCAGGGGGGTGGGTCAAACGCGCTTACCAGAGTTTGCACTTGATGTGCCCTTTGGACTTGACGAGCAAATCGATGATGGCGCGGTCGTAGAAATTTTTGTCGTAGAGTTCGTCGGTGACGCGCGAGCGAAAGAGGGTGCGGCCCTCTTCGATTTCGTCGTGCATGACGTCGTAGAGGTTGTCGGCTTGCAGGCCTTCGAGGATTTTTTCTTCGTTGTACAGCGAAAGGTCGGAGGCAATGGCTCGGGCCAATCGTCGGGCGGCTTCTGGGTTGTCAACGATGCGCATGGGGTTCTCCTTCATCGCGGCAAAATAGATGGGCAAAATTAACACGCCGCATGGGGCAGGTCAAATGCCGGATGCGTAC
>JAAYKL010000057.1 GCA_012522445.1 Myxococcales bacterium
GGCGTCAGGGCGCGCACTTGGTAGGTGTAGGTGTGGGTCCCTTGGCGCAGGCGGTCGTAAAAGGCCTGGGCCTGGCTGTCGCGCAGTTCTTGGTAGGTGAGCGCGTAGTCGGCGTAACCGCTGGAGAACGTGGCGTCGCCGTGTACCGCCAGCTCGGGATTGACGGGCTCAAACCCCGCGGGCAGCGCGTCGACCACGACCCCGTAATGCGCCAGGGTCGGCGTCGTCACGGTGATCGACACCGCCACCAGATCGCCCACCCGCACCGTGCCCACGGGCTCATCGGTGCCGGGCTTTCGGTAGCGGCGCACCACCTGCAGGCCGTTGTGCTGCGGCGCATTCATGTTGTCGCTGCGCTCGGAGATGACGCGCACGGCGAGCTCGGCCTTGCCGTTGACCTGCACCGCGAAGTTGGCGGCGTCGCCGGAGGCCGACAGGGGGATGTCGTCGATGAGGACGCCCATGCCGCGCAGGGTACCGTTTTTGATGGCCTTGCCGTCCAGGGTGAGCGTGTAGGTGAGATCGCTGGCAGACTGGCGCCGGGCCACCTCGGAGAGGGCGGTCAGGGCCCAGAGGTTGTCCTGGGTGCACGTCCAAGCGCCGCCCAGCGAACGCGCGCCATCGAGGCCCTTGCGCAGCGCCTGCACTTGCGCGGCGGTGCCGTCTTCGGCGGCCAGGGCCATGAGCACCACCGCGGTGGAGCGCACATCGGAGTTCATGATGAAGGGCATGCGGACGCGCTCCTTCACGATGGCCGACCCGTCGCGGATGACCACTTGGTCGCGCAGCTCGTCGCGCAGCGTGTTCGCCAAGTGGGCCTGCTGGGGCACGGCGCGCAGGGACATGAGCAAGAAGGCCTGTCCCACCACGGGCAGGGCGGCGCGGACTTCGTAGAGGCGCGTGTTGAGGGCGGCGCTGCTGTGACCGGCGCGGGCGAGCACCCACGCGGACATGGCGGCGTTCACCTGGTGTTCGGTGGGCGAGGCGTATGGGTCGAGGCGGCTGGGATCGGTGCTGTTGGCGTACTCCTTGAGGGCCTTGGCGGCATCGTCGATGGCCTTCTTCGGTATCCGGACGCCGGCCTGTTTCGCTTCGAGCAAGCCGAAGAGCGCAAAGGCCGTCAGGTGGGGATAGGTGCGGCTGCCGGGCCAAAAAGAGAAGTGCCCGTCGTAACTTTGCTGCGCCAACACCTTGTCGATGCCCGCCTGGATGAATTCGTCCATGCGCTTGGCCTGGGTTTGTTCGAGCTGCAGCGCGGCGGCCATCTCTTTGAGGTTCACCATGGGAATGACCCGGGACATGACCTGCTCCAAGCAGCCGTAGGGATAGGTGATGAGATAGCTCAAGCTGGGGGCGAAGCGCGCCATGCCGCTGCGGTCTAACTCGACCCGCAACACGCGGTTTCGCTCGCCGGCCTGGGCTTTGCTGATGTCGAACTGCGCCTTGTCTTGCACGGTGCCGGAGAACATCTCGCGCTGCTCGGTGATCCGCGGCGCCTGCACGGGGATGGTCATTGCGACGGCATCGGAGTGCGCGCCCATCTTGGCCGAGAAGGTAAACGTCGCCTCCGCCGCGCTGTCCTTGGGGATTTTCGCCGACGTGCGCACCAGCACCTTTTCGCCAGCGCCGAGGTTGTGCTTGAATTCACTCTGTCCCAACTGGGCGCCTTGGGCCGTCACGCGGATGCTGACCTCGCCGGCCTTTTCGGTGCGGTTGTGCACCTCGACGCCCACCTGCGCGTCGTCGCCCTCGGTGAAGAAGCGCGGGAGCAGGGGTTGCGCCATCAGCTTTTTGTTGACGAGGATTTTGTCCTGTCCCGAGCCAAAGCGCGCGCCGTCGTCGGCGGCCACGGCCATGATGCGGAAGGTGGTGAGGTTGTCCGGGGCCACGAATTCAAACGAGGCCTCGCCCTTGGCGTCGGTGACCAGCGCCGATGTCCAGAAGGCCGACGAGAGGAAGCGCGAGCGCACGGCATCGTCGCCAGGCGCACCGGAGTCGCCGCCCTGGTCGGGGTCGAAGTGCTCGGGATCGTAGTGGCGCAGGATGCGGTTCCAGTTGGTGGCGTACTCCACGCCGAGGCCAAAGGGCGCGTAAAAAGGCCGCATGGGATCGGGGGTTTTGTAGTTGATGAGCTGGAGCACCCCTTCGTCGGCCACGGAGATCGAGAGCTCGGTGGGCACCGGGGCGTCGGCGTTGGTGGTCTTGATGCGCACCCGCACCTTGTCGCCGGGGGCGTAGTTGCCCTTCTCGGGTGTCACTGCCACCTGCAGGCGCTTGTGCGTCATGTCGACTTTCATTTCGGCCACGCCGGTTTGAAACTGCGGCCGCTGGGCGTCGCCCTCCCCTTGCCGTCCGGCCACCATGGAGACGTTGACGAACACGTTGGGCGCGAGGGCGTCGGTCACGGGGATCTCAATGCCCTGCCCCGCGGACTGCACGGGCTGCACCCAGGCTTCCATGATGCCGTTGCGCTCCAGGGTGACGAGGGTGTTCTTCGCCGAGATGGACGCGCGCGGCACCACCTTGGCCACCTCGCCGGGATTGTAGCTGTCCTTGGAGAGGATGATGCCCATGCGCACCGACTCGTCGCCGCTCCAGAAGGCCTCGCCCTTGCCGATGACCCAAACATAGCTCGACGCGGCAATCGCCAGGCCGTTGGCGTCCTTGCCTTCGAGGCGCACCACGTACTCGCCGGGCTCGTCGGGCACCACGCGGGTCTCCACTTGTCCGCTGGCGGGGATGTCGATCTCCTGGGACCAGCGGCGGTAGCTCTCGGTTTTGCACGAGGAGCTTTCGTCGCCGTCGTAGCGGCGGCAGTTCCACACTTGTTTGTTCCACGAGATCGTGGCACGCGCTGCCACGGCCTTGCCCGCGGGCGTCAGCGCCACCGAGGCCACGGAGAAGGGCATGTCCACGGCTTGGATCCACTCCTGCGTGTGCAGCCCCAAGTAATGCGAGCTGCGGTGCACCGTAATGGCGCGGCTCTTGCGGACCGTCTCGCCATTTTCGGCCTGCACCTCCGCCGAGACGAGGTAGTCGAGGGGCTGGCCGCTGTCCTTCTTGGCGTCGAACGAAAACGCGTGGCGCCCCTGGCTGTCGGTTTGTCCGCTGCCGTCGGCGACGTGCTCCTCGTTGCCGCCAAAGCCCATCCAGTAGTACTCCCAGCCCCGGCTGGCTTCGTCTTCGAAGGAGAAGTTGGGGTAGCGATCAAATCGCAGGCTGTGATCGCGGCTCATGACGCTCCAGTACACCTTGGCGTCGGTCACCGGCATGCCGAAGAGGTAGTCCGCCGACACGGTCATTTGGGTGCGCTGGCTCTTGCCCTTGGGCGCTTCGCCCGCGAGCCCCACCGAGAAGGTCACCTTGCGGAACTCCTCGACCATGAAGGATTCGCGGAAGACTTCTTTGCCGATGGTGGCGACGACCTCGTAATCGCCGGTGGCCACGGACGCGCCCAGCTCGATGTCGAAGCCGAAGCCGCCGAACTTCGAGAGGGCGATGGTCTTTTTAAAGATCTCGTTGCCCCGCACATCGTTAACTTGCACCGCGACCTTTTCGCCCTTGGGCACCTGGGGCGACTTGCCCAGCTCGATTTTGCGCACCAGGCCTTTGAAGTGCGCCGTCTCGCCGGGGCGGTAGATACCGCGGTCGGATTGAATGAATGCGCGGTAGCGTCCGCTGCGGGCGCTGTAGTCCGCGTCGACGCCGAAGTTCCAAATTTGGATGCCGTTTTGCCAGTTGCCGTCCACCACCGCCATGTCGTCGCCGTGCTCGACGATGGCGATAAGGCGCCGCGACCGCCACTCATCTTCGTACTCACCGGTGGTCTTTTTGCTCTTGATGCTGTCGATGCCCGGCAGCTTCACCAGGCCCTGGGCGTCGGTGGTGCCGGAAAAGAAGCGCGTGCCCTCCGGGGTATAGACCGCGACTTTGGCGCCCGAGACCACGGCCCCATCGGAGAGGCGCGTGACCCACATGAGGCCGGACTGCGTGCCCGCCTTGAGCAGCACGCCCAAGTCGGTGTGGTTGATGAGCACGCGGCGGAAGGCGTCTTCGCACCAGGGGCACTCGGGGTCGGGCACCGCGGCGGTGGAGCTCATCTCGGCCAGGTAGAGTTTGCTCTGGGTGCCGCCGCACATCTGCGACAGGGGCAGCGGGCGCATGTCCCAGCGGTCCTTGGGTTGATCGACGACCTGGGTGGTGCGCTGCACCTTGAGCTTGAGGCGCGTCCAGTCCAGGGCCTTGGACGACGTGGTGTCGTACCAGGGGTCGTAGTTCATCTCGCCGGTGAGCAGCTTGACGATGTCCTTTTGGGGCACTGCGGCGCAGGCCACGGAGTAACGCGGCAGGTTCCGCGTCCAGAAGGGGAAGGCGTCGGTGAGGCCCGCCTCCAGCGCGAAGATGCCGGTCTGCATTTGAAAGCGCGGCCGGGAAGAACCGGTGGTGAACTCGTGGCTGAAGGCGCTGTCGAGGCTTTGGCCGAAGATGTCGCTGAGGCCCTTGGCCACCTTGATGCGGTACTTCGTCTGCGACTTCAGGTTGACGATGGCGGTGTACTCGGTGCCCATGGGGTTGAGGGTGCCGCGCGACAGCCCCGGGATGGCCGGCGTGGCGGAGACGGCCTCGGAGACGGCGGCGAGTTCGACGGGCGTGCTGAAGTGGAGACGGATGTGCACCTCGTCGGACCAGGCGTCGGTGCCGGTGGGCGTGGCCTTCTGGACGCTCAGCCGCGCGTGGGTGGTGAAGTCGAGGGTCCAGGGCGCCACCATGGGCGAGGTGCCGGACTTGCTGGTCAGGCCCTCGCAGCGCAGCGTGTAGCGCGTCTCGGTTTTCAGCGCCTGCTTCGGGGCGACGCGGTATTGAAACGCGCCGGCTTCCAGCGCCACAACCTCGGCGCCAAGCGGGATGTCGCGCGCATCGCTGGCCTGGCGAAAGTGGCAGTGTTTTTCGATGTCCGCGGCGGCGACCTCCTGGTTGAACACCAGCACCGGCTTGGGCTGCAGGGGCGACATGGCCGCGTCGAAGCTGCGGCAGTCCACCACGGTGAGCGGCTGCACGTGAAACTGGAATTCCTGCTTTTCGATGCCCTTCTTGCGGTCGCGCAGCAGGGTGACCACGTAGGCCGTGGCGGGCTGGAGATCGGCCAAGGGCTGGATGGACAGGGTTTGGCGGTCGACGTACACCACCTTGATGGGCACCTCCGGAGAGATGGACACCCGGCGCTTGACCTCCTGGCCCACTTCGCCCTCCTCGACCATCGGGCTGTCGAACTGAATGCGCAGCTCTTCGCGGAGGTTGTCGGTGGCCTTCCCCGGTGAAAAGGAGAGCACCTTGGGCTTGAGTGCCTGCTCGCTTCCGGCAGAACAGCCCGCGACGAGCGACACCCACAGCAGCGCCAAAAGCGCGGTGAGAGGCCAAGAGATGCGGTGACGACAAACGGTATTTTGGTTCATGGCGCGAATGCTCCTTCGACAAAAGTTCGACAAACGACTCCGACAAATGAGTCCGTTCAAATCGCGTTGAAAACAGTTGCGGATCATAGCACCAAATTCATCAAAACACGCAGCACAATCATTGTTGCACCATGAAACTCTTCCGTTAGAATTGCGATATGCGACATCATCACCGATTGCAGATCGGCGACACGCTGGAAAACAAATACCAA
>JAAYKL010000058.1 GCA_012522445.1 Myxococcales bacterium
GGAACAACAACAACGGGAACAGCGACAACAACTGGAACAACAACAACGGCACCGATCCCAACTCCCCTATCAATAGCGACCCTACCCATAACAACAACAACGGCTCCGATACCGGTCTTCCCACCGATTCAATCAACCCCGGCGATTGCGACCCCACAGGGGCCACCACCGATATCGCGCTATCGGACGGAGGCATCCAAATCAGCGGGACGGGCGCCACGGTTATGGGCAATGCGCTCACCATCGACGCGGCGGGTACGTATCGCCTCAGCGGCAATATGAACAACGGACAGGTGCTGGTGCGCGCGGGCACAGAAGACACCGTCAAGCTCATCCTGGACGGCATCAACCTGAGCAATGGCGCGGGCGCCGCACTGGTAGCGATCAGCAGCGGGCGCCTCATTCTCGTCACCACGCCGGGCAGCCAAAACAGCATCGCAGACGCCAGCGTGCGCACCGACGGCATCGACGCCAACGGCGCCATCACGAGCCAATCCGATGTGCTGCTCTGCGGCGGCGGCACCTTGGCGGTCAACGGTCGTTTTAACGATGCGATATCCACCAAGGACAGCATTGTCTTCAACGGGGGCACCTGGCACTTCAACGCCGTAGACGACGCGATACGCGGCAAAGACTATGTCCACATCAAAGACGGCAACATCGTGGTCACCGCCGATGGCGACGGCATCAAGTCCGACAACGCAAGCAACACGGCATACGGCGTCGTGCAAATCGACGGCGGCGATATTCAAATCACCACAACAAAGGACGGCATCGCGGCCAAAAACCAAGTCATTATTAATGATGGCATCATCCAAATCATTTCTGGCGGCGGTCACACGGTTTATCGAAACAAAAAACTCGACCCCCCGCCCCCCTCCTGCAAGGGCATCAAGAGCACGCAGAGCATGGTGATCAACGGCGGCGACATTACGGTCAATGCCTCCAACGACGCCATTCACGCCAACCAAAAAATTGCCATCCACGGCGGCACACTGCACTTGCTGAGCGGCGACGACGGCATCCACGCGGACTACGAATTCGAAATGACCGACGGCGACGTCACTGTCGAAAATTCGGTCGAGGGCATTGAGGCCGAAAAAATGTATTTCAAGGGCGGCACGGTGCACGTGGTGGCCAGCGACGACGGGGTGAACGCCTCAGATCCCAATGCTGTCAGCAACCCGTGGGGGTGGCCCGAGCCTTGCAATACTTGCCTGCTCAGCATCTCCGGTGGATGGCTCGTCATCGACGCTCACGGCGACGGTCTCGACTCCAACGGCAACTTTGAAATGACCGGCGGCACCGCCATCGTTCACGGTCCCAGGATGAACGTCGGCAAAATGAACAGCGCCATCGACTGCAACGGAAATTTCAACATGCACGGCGGCACCCTGGTATCGGTAGACGTCGCACAGATGGCCGACGAAATCAGCGGGCAGTCCACCCAAAAAATACTGAACACCACGCTGAGCACCAACTACCAGGCCGGCACGCTCATTTACGTGGCCTCTTCTAGCGGCACGCCACTGCTCACCTTCCGCACCGCCCAGCCCTGGAAAAAACTCACGTTCTCGTCGCCACAATTGCAGTCGGGCACTTACAACGTTTACGTAGGCGGCTCGGCTTCGGGCGAGGAACGCGACGGACTCTTCACCACCCCTGTAAACACACAGGGCACGCTGGCCCGATCCGTCACGGTCAACTAAGCGCGTCGCATCCCAACGCCTGCGCAAAGCCCACGCAAAAAAAATAACCGATAAATGCCGTGAACCGCGCTACTGCGGTCGCTCTTGCAGGGCCTCCAGCCGCGCGTAGGCATCGAGGATTTCGTCTTCCAACGGGCCCACGCGAGACGTCACCCGGGCCACCTCCGCCGCGTTGTCGACAAAGAACGACGGATCGTTCAACAACGCCTCCAGCTCGGCGTGCTCCGCTTCCATCTCGGCGATGCGCGCCGGCAGCCCTTCGAGTTCGCGCTTCTCGTTGAACGTGAGCTTTCGCGGCCGCTCTACCGCATCTTTGGCGTGCGCGCGCTCGGAGCGTTCCGGTGATTTCTTGGGAGGCGCTTCCGCTGGCGCGACAGGCGTTCGCTGGGCCTGCCAGTCGTCAAATCCGCCGACAAAGGTCTCGATGCGACCATCCGGTTCAAACGCGAGGGTGCGGGTCACCGTGTTGTTGAGAAAGGCGCGGTCATGGCTCACGATGATGGCCGTGCCGCCGAATTCGGCGATGCGCTCTTCCAAGAGTTCCATGGTTTCGGTGTCGAGGTCGTTGGTGGGCTCGTCGAGCACCAGCACATTGCAAGGGCGCAAGAAGAGCTTGGCCAACAGCAGGCGATTTCGCTCGCCACCAGAGAGCACCCACACCGGCGTTCGGGCGCGCTCCGGCGTGAACAAAAAGTCTTTGAGCCACGAGAACACGTGCCGCGAATGGCCGTTGACTACCACCGCGTCGCCGCCGTCGGGCAATAGATTTTCCATGACCGTCTTGTCGTGATCCAGGGCGTCGCGGGCCTGATCGAGGTAGGCCACCTCGGTGTTGTCGCCGCGCACCACTTCACCGCATTGGGGCGACAGCTCGCCCAGCAGCAGGCGGATTAAGGTGGTTTTGCCGCAGCCATTGGGGCCGATGACCCCCAGGCGATCACCGCGGTACAGCACCATGTTTAGATCGCGGATGAAGGGCGTTTGCGCATCGTAGCCAAAACAAGCCCCGCTGGCCGTCACCACGCGCTTGCTCGCACGCCCGGCCTCTTGCACGGCCATCTGCACCGTGCCTTGCCGCTGCCGAGTCTCCATGGCCTGCCGGCGCATCTGGATCAACTGGCGCACCCGTCCCTCGTTTCGCGTACGCCGCGCCTGAATGCCTTGGCGAATCCAGGCCTCCTCGGCGGCCAAGCGCTTGCTGAATTTTTCGAGGTGCACGGCCACCTGAACCAGCCACGCCTCTTTCTTTTCGAGGTAGGCGTCGTAGCGCCCGGGCCAGCTCGTCACCGCGCCGTTGTCGATGTCGACGATGCGCGTCGCCAGGCGCTGCAAGAACATGCGGTCGTGGGTCACGAAGACCAGGGTCCCCGAAAAGCGCAGCAAAAAGTTTTCGAGCCAAACGATGGCGTCCAAATCCAGGTGGTTGGTGGGTTCGTCGAGCAACAGCACATCGGGCGCCAGGGCTAAGGCCTGGGCCAACAATACGCGTCGCTTTTGCCCGCCGGACATCTGCGCCACTGGGGCCTCCGGGACAAGCGCCATGCGCGAAATCATCTCGCTCGCTCGCACCTGGGCCAGGGCCGCCACCTCTCCTCCCGCCTGTTGTGCCAACGCAGAGACCACCTCCAAGCAGGTGCCCGTAAGCGCGTCCGGGATATTTTGCGGCATGGTGGCCACGCGCAGTCCCGCAGCGCGAAAGACCTCGCCGCGGTCGGGGGAGATTTCGCCCGTGAGCAATTTGAGCAGGGTGGTCTTGCCGCTGCCGTTGCGTCCCACCAAACAGATGCGCTCCCCGGCCTCTACATGTAGCTGCACGTCTTCGAGGAGCGGTGGGTGCCCATAGGAGAGGGTGACGTCGCGCAGTGAGATTAAGGACATGGGCGGTGGCGCCAGAGCGGGGGTGGCGGTTGGCGCATTATTTCAAGCGCGATTTGAGGATGGCGGCGTGGGCGCGCAGGCGCACGGCGTTGATGCGGATGAAGCCTTCGGAGTCCTTTTGGTTGAAGCCGCCGGACACGTCCATGCTCGACAGCTCCTGGTCGTACAGCGAGCTGGGGCTGGTGCGGCCAATGACGTACACCCCGCCTTTGTAGAGCTTCAAGAAGACTTCGCCGTCGATGAGCTCTTGGCTCTTGTTGATGGCCGACATGAGAAAATCCATCTCCGGGCTGAACCAGAAGCCGTTGTAGACGAGCTCGGCAAACTTGGCCGACAGCATGTCGCGCAGGCGCATGACCTCGCGGTCCATGGCGATGCCCTCAATGTCGAGGTGCGCTTCGCGCAGGATGGCGCCGCCGGGGGGTTCGTACACGCCGCGGGACTTGAGCCCCACGAAGCGGTTTTCGACGATGTCGATGCGGCCGATGCCATTGGCGGAGCCCAACTCGTTGAGATAGAGGAACAGCTCGAGGGGATCGGTTTTTTCGGTGCCGTCGTCCTGGTTGGTCACCTTCACCGGCACGCCGTCTTTAAAGGTAATGGAGATGCGCGTGGCCTTGTCCGGCGCGTCTTCGGGGTCCACCGTGCGGCTGTACAAATCCTTGGGAGGCTCGAAGTCAGGCTCTTCCAAGACGCCGGCCTCGTGGCTGATGTGCAGCAGGTTGTCGTCCTCGCTGTAGGGCTTGGCCAGGGTGGATTTGATTTCGATGCCGTGCTTTTGGCAATAGGCGATCATGTCGGTGCGGCCGCGAAATTCGCCCAAGAACTCTTCCATCTTCCAGGGGGCGATGATTTTGATGTCCGGCGACAGCGCGTAAAAAGTTAGTTCAAAGCGCACCTGGTCGTTGCCCTTGCCCGTGGCGCCGTGGGCCACATAAGCCGCGTTTTCTTTTTCGGCGATCTCGATGTGGCGCTTGGCGATGAGGGGGCGGGCGATGGCGGTGCCGAGCAAGTAGCGGCTCTCGTAGATGGCGTTGGCCTGGAACATCGGAAAGATGTAGTCGGTGACCAACTCCGATTGCAGGTCTTCGACGTAGACCTTGCTGGCGCCGATTTTTAATGCCTTGGCGCGCACCGCGTCGAAGTCTTCGATTTGACCGACGTCGGCCACGTAGGCGATGACTTCGTATCCCTTTTCGAGCAACCACTTGAGAATGACCGAGGTGTCGAGACCGCCGCTGTAGGCCAACACCACTTTTTTGTTGTCCGCAGTACCCATGTTTTTCTCCTGATAAAAGGCGCGCCCTCTGCTTGGGACGCCGGTGATTCGAACGTCATGTACTCAAACGCCACGGCACAATAGAAGTCAATTAGTTTGCGCGATTGATGACTGGGACGCGGGCTCTGCTGCGCCCCCCTGCAGCCTCCCCCTGGCCGGGGACCTCGTCGCTAGGAGCGCACGCGGAGAGCTCGTTGTCGCGCCAAAGACAGCAGCGCGTCGCGTTGGTTGACGGCGGGATCGCGCAGCACTTCAGCGAGCAACTCGCGCAGCAGCTCGCCGATTTGGGGGCCCGGCGGCAATGACAACGCCTGCATCAGCGCTGTGCCGGTCACCGCCAACTCGGCAATGGAGAGCGGGGCGCCCTGTACATCGGCACTCAGCAGCCGCGTGCAAAACGCATCGGCGTCGCGCGGCATTGGCGCATCTTGGGTGCGGGACCAGGTGCGCAGCAGATCGCAATAGTCGCTCAGGTATTCGCGCTGCACCGCGCTGGCCAAGGCGCGCAGCGAAGCGATGTCCGCGGTTGTTTCGCCGCGTGGCAACCCAAAGATTTGCAACAGGTGCGACGTGTGCTTTTGCGTTTTCCGATCGAAGCGAAATGACGTCAGCCAAGCGCTCAGCGCCGCATCGTAGGGCAGCGGCAACAAAAGCGCCGACAGGCGCAGGGCCAGGGAGCGCGGTGGTATTTCGTCGACCCGCTGGGCCACGTCGCGGTGCAATTCACCCGCGTCGTCGCGCAGGACAGACGTCAACAGCGGGCAGATGTGCACCATAATCGCCGCGGAGCGCAACAACCGCAGCCCACAGGAAGGCTGCCCACCCAGCAAGAGGCGCGAAAACTCGTCGCGGCGCCGCTCCACCGACACATTGGCCAAACAATGGGCGCTGGTTTCGATGGCCCGCGCTGTCTCGGGCGCCACCGCAAAGCCGAGCACCGACGCAAAGCGAGCCGCCCGCATGATGCGCAGTCCGTCTTCGGCAAAGCGCTCTTCGGGATGTCCCACAGCGCGGATCACGCCCGCCTGCAAGTCGTCGCGACCGCCAAACAAGTCGTAGAAATCTTCGGTCAAGGGGTCCCACGCCATGGCGTTGATGGTGAAGTCTCGCCGCGACAGGTCGGCGCGGATGTCGCCCAAGTAGCGCACCGCATCGGGATGGCGCCCGTCGCTAAAACCGGCCTCGGCGCGAAAGGTCGTCACCTCGAACTGCTGCCCGCGAAACAACACGGTGACCGTGCCGTGGGCGATGCCCGTGGGGATCACGTGCGGGAACAATTTCATGACGCGCTCGGGGGGCGCATCGGTGGCGATGTCCCAGTCGCTGGTCGGCGCACCGCGGAGCAAATCGCGCAGCGACCCGCCCACCAAAAAGGCCTGCACGTCATTTTGGGCAAAACGCTGGCACAACTCGCGCACCGCTTCGGGGACGTCAAATGAAAGAGAAATGGGAGATGATTGCATCATAATCGGCATGAATTGTTCGCGACGAAGTCTTTGGGCACCTGGTCAAACCATGGTACACTTTGCCCGCTGAACGCAAGGCTCCGCAACCTCAAATGAACTGCTGCAAACGGGAGCGACACTTGTCTACAACCATCGGCCGTTACCAAGTACTGCAAAAATTGGCCCAAGGCGGCATGGCGGAGATTTTTCTCGCCACCGCCGACGACGCGCACCTGCAAAACCCCACCGTCGTCATCAAGCGCATCCTCCCTGAGCTGAGCGCCGACCAACGCTACCTCGCCATGTTCCTCAACGAGGCCCAACTCGCCGCCCAGATGCGCCACCCCAACATCGTGCGGGTCTTCGAATTCGGCGAGGACAACGGCTTGCTCTTCATGGTGATGGAATTCGTCGACGGCCTCGACTGCTGGCGCTTGTTGCGGCGCCTCGAAAACACCATCGAAGACATCGTCCCCATTGCGGTGCACATCGTCCGGCGCGTGCTCGACGCACTGGAATACGCCCACAACATGAAAGACGTCAACGGCCGGCCGCTGCACGTCGTCCACCGCGATCTGTCGCCCTCCAACATTTATGTGTCGCGCCAGGGCACGGTGAAGCTCGGCGATTTCGGTATCGCCCGCGTCGACTCCTCGCGCTTCCGCCCCATCGAAATCATCCCCAAGGGCAAGTACGGCTACATGGCCCCCGAGCAAGTCGAAGGCAAGACCGTGGACCGCCGCGCCGACGTTTACTCAGCGGGCGTCGTGCTCTCCGAGCTCCTGATTCGCCAACAGCTCTTTACCGGCACCAACCAACTGAGCGTCATGTTGGACATCCGCGACGGCCGCATCGAGAAGCTCGAAAAAAACGCCGAACGCATTCCGCCGCGCCTGCTCGACTTGCTCAAAATTGCGCTGGCCCGCGACCCCGCCCAACGCTTTCGCTCCGCCGCCGACTTCAGCCTAGCCCTTCGCGCCTTCGAAACCGGCGCGTCCCTCTCCATCGAACAAGAGACCCTCTCACGGCTCGTCACCAAGGCCACCGCTGCCAGTTCCTCGGAGTCCGCCATGACACGCCTCGGGGCCATGGGCAAGGAGCTGGCCGGCCGCGACCTAGCGGGTACCCTGCACCACACCCAACCCGACGGCATCACCAACAGCATGAGCATCGCGCCGCGCGACGACCTCGACGAAACACCCATCACCCTGGAGCTCGAACACTACCGCAGCACCGGTCGCTACTGGGCCCAACTGCCCGACGGCCGCACCTTGGGCCCCACGACCTTCGCCCACATTATCGAGCTGGTGTACAGCGGGCGCATCCAAGCCGACACCCCGCTCTCGGTCGACGGCCGCATCTTCCAACCCACCGAACAATTCGAAGAGCTGCACCGCCACCTGCCCGGCACCGAGACGCGCCACAGCCTCCAAGCCAGCGCGGCGCAACAGCCCAAGAGACGCGGCATCCTCGAGCTGGAGTCGCCCCTGCAACTGCTGCTGGCCATGGCGGCGGCCAAAGACACCGGCCTGCTCATCTGCCACTCCGACGGCCAACGAAAAGACATCTACGTGCGCGACGGCATGTCGGTCTACGTCAGCTCCAACGACCCCTCGGAGCTGCTCGGCGAGTACCTCGTGGCCAACAACATCATTGAACGCGCCGAGCTCGACATGGTGCTGGCCCTGCTGCCCAAATTCCACGGCCACTTAGGCGACACCCTCATCGCCTTGGGCTTGCTCACCGCCGTCGACGTACTGGAACACATCACCAACCAGGTGCGGGCGCGCCTCAAAAACCTGCTGCTCTGGCGCTCTGGCGAGTACGAATTCTACGCAGACATCAGCGTCCGCAGCGGCATCGTCGAAGTGCCCACCGATCTGTTCACTTTCGCGCGCGACGCCTTGTTGGCGCATCTCCACACCCTGGACGGCACCGAAGTGATTGAAAAACTTGAGGAATACCACATCTCCCCCGCTCCCATCCGCGCGTCCCTCATCGCGCCCCTCGCCCTGCCCTCCGAATTCGAGTACATCATCGGCACCCTGCAAGAGCGCACCACCGTGGCCGAGCTGGTCCGCACCTCCGGCGCCGTGCCCTTGTACCTGGGCAAGGCCATTTACGCCGCCATCGAGACCGGCCTGTGGCGCTACGAAGGTCCCACCCCCTACTGGCGCGTGCCCGAGAGCCCAAATGCCGACCAATCGGACTAAGCCTGTCCCCTCCACAAGCCACGCGAAACACCGAACAACCGGCGCAATTCGCGGGAACGCCGCGGGAATAATGACCTGTTTCGCACGTTCTTGACAAAGCAACCCCGATTGTCTAACAGACAACAATTATACAAATCCAATACGTTAGGATGCAGTCCTAACCACAAAAGGAGCGCTCAATGAAAAAAACCATGTTGTTCTCGCTGATGGCGATCTTCGCCCTGTCGATGACGGCTTGTAAGAAACCTGCAAAAGCCGAAAACGACGAAAAACCCGCCGTCACCGAAAAAGTCCAACTCGACTTCCACATTATGTCCAAATGCCCCTTTGGCGTAAAAGTACTCGAAGCTGTGGCCCCGGTCCTCGACAAGATGGGCGACAACGTCGACTTCAACGTTTACTACATCGGCCGCGAAAAAGACGGCAAGCCCACCTCCATGCACGGCGACGACGAAGTAAAAGGCAACATCCTCCAGCTTTGCGCCAAAGAAGTGGGCGGCACCAAGCCTTGGCTCGAATTCCTCAAATGCCAAAACGCCGACTGGCGCAAAATCCCTGCGGGCTGGGAGTCCTGTGCCACCAAGGCCCAAATCGACGTCGCCAAAATGAAAGCCTGCTACGAAGGCGACCAGGGCACCCAACTCGTGCTGGCCTCCATGAAGGTCTCCGAAGAGAAAAAAGCCACCGGCAGCCCCACCATCTACTTGGCCGATGAGCGCTACTCCGGCGGTCGCACCGAAGCGGCCTTTGCCCGCGCGCTCTGCGGTAAGTTCCAAGGCGCCAAGCCCGAGTACTGCACCGACATCCCCGAGCCGACCAAAATCCCCGTGACGGTCATCGGCGATCAGCGCTGCAAAGCCCAGGGCTGCGACCCGCGCCGTTTTCTCTCCTTCATCAGCAACACCTTCGAAGGCGCCGAAGTCACCACCCTCGACTGGGCCGACGAAAAGGCCAAGGCCCTCTTTGCCAAAACCGGCGAGCAATACCTGCCGGTGGCCATTTTCGATGCGGCCGTCGAAAAGGAAGAGAGCGGTTACCAGCGCCTGAGCCGTCGCCTCAAAAAACTCGACAGCGGCGAATTCGTCTACCCCTTGGGGCAGTACGCCCGCCCGCCGTGGGACCCCAACGCTGAGGTCTGCGACGACGGCATCGACAACACGGGCAATGGCCTCATCGACTGCGCCGACCCCACCTGCCAAGGCAAGAAGGTCTGCCGCGACGAGATCAAAAACAAAGTCAATCTCTTCGTCATGAGCCAGTGCCCCTACGGTGTGCGCACGGTCGACGCCATGAAAGAAGTCCTGGAAGCCTTTGGCAAGGACCGCAAAAAGATCGACTTCACCATTGAATTCATCGGCAAAAACAACGACGGCGTCCTCGGCTCCATGCACGGCGACGGCGAGGTCCAAGAAAACCTCCGCCAGATCTGCGCGCAAAAAATCTATGGTGCCAAGTACAAATACATGGACTACGTGCTGTGCCGCAACACCGCCTTCACCACCAACCGCGGCAAGGAAGAGCCCGGCGCCTGGGAAGCCTGCGCCACCGGTGGCATCAGCGCGCAAGCGATCCGCAAATGCGCCGAAGGCCCCGAGGGACAAAAGCTGCTGGCCGATTCCTTCGCCCTGGCCGAGAGCCTGGGGTTGACCGGTTCTCCGAGCTGGCTCCTCAACAACCGCCTCGACATGAACGGCCGCACGCCTGAGCAAATCAAGGCGGCCTTCTGTGCCCAAAATCCGGGCACGGCGGGCTGCGAAAAAACGCTCTCCGCAGCGGCTCCCGGCGCCCCCGTTCCCGCGGGCTCCTGCGGCGGCAACTAAGTCCTCTCTCCTGCTCCCGATAATCCCTACAGCCTAATCTCACCGCGCCCAGAACAACTCCGGACGATACCGGACAACTCCGCAACGACACCGGGCGATACCGGACAACTCCGCAACAACACCGGGCGATACCGGACAACTCCGCAACGACACCGGAACAACACCGGGCAGCACTGGGCGCGCCCTTCTTGCGTGCGTGCCTGGCGAGAACGGCTCCGGATTACTGGGGGATTTTTAGAGCTGGGGGATTTTTAAAACTGGGTGACGTCGTAGTCGTCGGGGAGGTTGCGCGCATCGTAGCAAAACCCGATGCCGTCTTTTTCGACACAGGCGTATTCGCCGGGGGCATCCCACACCGGGTCGTGCTCGTCGATGCGGCAATCGGCATCGTCGGTGCAGGGCTTGACGCAGGTCTTGGTCTTCAGGGTTGCCGAGAAGATGAGGGCCGAGATCTCAATTTCATTTTCGAGCATCACCAGGCCAGCGGGGCACGTGGTCATCGCATCAAAATCACCGTACTCTGCGGCATTGCAAATCGTTGGTGCGCCGTCGCAGTTCGTCGCCTGCAGGGCGCAGTATCCGTTGGCAAACCAAATGTGGCTGGACAGGTTGCCATTGTAGCTGCGCGCGCAGACCACTTCGGCACCGGGGTGATCGGTGGGCAGGTTGCCGCAGCCAACAATGGGCCCGCCGTTGGGCACGGGAACGGGATTGTTGGGCAGGGTGTTGTTGAAGCAAGTCTTGGCCGTGCAGGCGCAGGGATCGCCCACGTCGTCACCGACATCCTGGGCCACGGGCTCGCTGTCGCTCTCCGTGTCGCCATTTTCCGTCTCCGTGTCGCCGTCCGCGCTGTCCGTGTCGCCATCAGGGGTTTTGTCGTCGGTGCCCTTGTCGTCGGAACCCTTGTCGTCGGAACCCTTGTCGTCGGTGCCCTTGTCGTCGGTGCCCTTGTCGTCGGAACCCTTGTCGTCGGAACCCTTATCATCCGTGTTGGTATCGACGTCGCCTTTTTTGTCATCGTCGTCGCTGCCACAAGACACGGCCATCAACAGGGCCGCCGACAGCAGCCAGGCCCAAACACGCAAATGCTTATTCATGAATGTCTCCTTCTTCTGCACCTGAACCCGCGGGTTCCAGGCGGTTAATGCGCTCATCTTCTGACTCGTCGCCGGCAGCCAAAATGCGCCGCTCGGCCGTTTGGTAAAACAAAAACTTAAACTTCGGCAGCACCCGCGCCGTGTAATGCGCCAAGGGCTCGTCCAATGCGTCTTCGAGCTCGTCGGTGATGCGCCCCGCCTCCTTTGCCGCGGCGACAAGTTCGGGATGTTGCGCCAAGACATCGGCAACCAAGGTGTCGGCCATTTGCTGCGCCAGGTTTGGCGAACCGATGAGCTTGCGGCTCGGGAGCGGTCTGCGCCGCATCTGGCGCTTGACACCGCGCGTCGTCGTAAACAAGTGCACCACCACAATGAACAAAAACACGAGCACCCCGAGGGCTGCGAGGCCTTCTATCGACATCAGCTTCTCCCCTTCTCTGGGGACAGGGCGCGGTGCCCGATGTCGCGCCGCATGCGCATCCCCGACCACGAAATGCCGTCGGCGACCCGATAGGCAGCGGCCTGTGCAGCACGCAGATCACCGCCCACGCCGGTCACCCCCAGCACCCGACCGCCGTTGGTCACCACGCGATCGCCGTCGCGCCGCGTACCCGCGTGAAAGACCACCGCATCGGTTGCGGCATCGGCCGATTCGAGACCCGAGATGACCTGCCCCTTGTCGCAGGGCCCCGGATAACCGCCCGCCGCCAACACCACGCACAGGGCAGCGCCCGCGCGCCAGGAGAGCGATCGCCCCGGCAACCGGCCCAAGGCAGCGCTGTACAGCACGTCGGCCAAATCGCTCTCGAGCAGGGCGAGCAAGGGTTGGCACTCCGGATCGCCGAAGCGCACGTTGAACTCGAGCACGCGGATGTCGTCGCCGTCGATCATGAGGCCGGCGTAGAGCACCCCGCGAAAGGGATGTCCCTCCGCCGCCATGCCGTTGACAGTGGGCAACAGCACCTCTTTTTCGATGCGCGCCAACAGCGCTGGCGTCACCAGCGGCGCCGGGCAATACGCCCCCATGCCCCCGGTGTTGGGCCCCGCGTCACCGTCGTAAGCGGCCTTGTGATCTTGCGAGGCCAACAATGGCAAGATGTGGCGCCCATCGCTGATGGCGAGGATTGACGCCTCTTCGCCCACCAAAAAGTCTTCGATGACCACACGGGCACCGGCGCTCCCGAACACCCCGTCGGCCAGCATCTCGCGCACCGCCGCGCGCGCTTCGTCGCGGGTCTGGCAAATGATCACGCCCTTGCCGGCGGCCAGGCCATCGGCCTTGACCACGCAGGGCATGGGACGCGCTTCGACTTCGGCCAAGGCCTCATCCAGCGCTTCGTGGGCGGTGAACTGCGCCGTGGGGATGCCGTGGCGCAGCATGAATTGCTTGGAGAACTCCTTGCTGCCCTCGAGCTGTGCCGCGGCGGCAGAGGGGCCAAACACCGGGATGCCGCGCTCGTCCAGTCGGTCGGCCAGACCCAGCACCAACGGCACCTCGGGGCCCACCACCACGAGGTCGACCCGCTCGGTCACCGCCAACACCAACAGCGCATCAATGTCGTCAGCAGGCACGTCGACACAGCGGGCGTGTCGCGAAATGCCGCCATTTCCCGGCGCACAAATCACCTCGTCGACGCGCTGACTCTGCGCCAACTTCCAACAGAGCGCGTGCTCGCGCCCCCCGCTGCCCACCACCAAAATCTTCATCGGTCTCTCCGTTGTATGCTCGCGATGCCCCCGTCATCGTTCGTTGTGTCGCGACTGATCGCCTTTGTTATCGTTTATAGAGGCGATGCCTCCGCCTTCGTTTCCCCCCAAAGCCGGGATTCGTCAACGCCGTTCTTCGTCGATCGTGCAGCGCATCACCTCGTCGAAAGACGTTTCGCCCTGGGCGAGTTTTTGCACCGCTGCTTCCCGCAGGGTCACCGTGCCGTCGGCGCGCGCCTGCCGCATAATTTCGGCCGCATCGGCCTTGCGCGCGATGAGCTCGCGGATGTTGTCGTTGACCTCTAGGAGCTCGAAGACGCCGGTGCGCCCGTACAGACCGGTGTTGCGGCAATACACGCAGCCCGCCCCTTCCCACACCGTCAGCGACTCCTGGTCCATGCTCTCCAAGTCGATGCCCAGCAAGGCGAGCTGCTTGGGGTCGAGTTGCACTTCGACGCGACACCTGGGACAGACGCACCGCACGAGGCGCTGGGCCACCACTCCCACCAGCGTCGAGGAAATCAAAAAGGGGTTGATGCCCAACTCGATGAGCCGCGTCACGCTGGCAGCGGTGTCGTTGGTGTGCAGCGTCGAGATGACCAAGTGACCGGTCAGGGCCGCCTGGATGGCTTGCTCCGCTGTCTCTGCGTCGCGGATTTCGCCCACCATGATGATGTCCGGGTCTTGCCGCAGGATGTGGCGCAGCGCCGCGGCAAACGTCACGCCGATGCGCGTCTGGATGGCCACCTGGTTGAACTCCTCCACCACCATCTCGATGGGGTCCTCGATGCTGACCACGTTGACCTGCGGGCTCGAGAGGTAGCGCAATGTTGAATAGAGCGTGGTGGTTTTCCCCGAACCCGTGGGGCCCGTCACCAAGATGAGGCCGTTGGGGCGTTCGACGAATTCGAGGTAGCTCGCGTGCGCCGCCTCGGTGAAGCCCAAGTCCGCCGTGCTCTGGATGAGCACCGTGGGATCGAAAATTCGGATGACCAGCTTCTCGCCAAAGGCCACCGGCAGGGTCGAGACGCGCATCTCCACCTCGACGTCTTCGCGTTGGGTTTTGAAACGGCCGTCTTGGGGGCGTCGGCGCTCGGCGAGATCGAGGCGCGACATCGTTTTGAGGCGGCTCACCATGGCCGGATGCACCGCCTTGGGGATTTTGTAGATGTCGTGCAGCACCCCGTCGATGCGCATGCGCACCTGCGAATGCTCGCGCTTGGGCTCGATGTGGATGTCCGAGGCGCGTTGGTCGAAGGCGTAGTGCAAAATGTAATCGACGGCGTTGACGACGTGCTGGTCGTTGGCCTCGATTTCATCGACCTTGCCCAGGCGCGTGAGCTGCTCAAGGTTGCCGATGTCAATGGTGGGCGCCATGTCCTTGGCGGCGTGGGCCACCGAGCGCTTAAAGCCGTACACCTCGGTAATAATGCGCTGGATGTCCGAGCGCAGGCTGAGCACCGGCCGGATCTGCATGCGGGTCAGCACGGCCAGCTCTTCGAAGAGATGCCCCTCCCACGGGTCGGAGACCGCCACCACCAGGGTGTCACCCTCTTTGCGCAGCGGCAGCACCGACGTGCGCCGGGCAAAGGGCAACGAGACCGTGGAGGTGATGAGGTTGGCATCGAGCTTCAGCGGGTCAATCGTGACGAACTCCATGTCCACGTGCTGCGCCAGGGTTTGCACGATGCGCGCCTCATCGACGATGACGCCGTTGGGGTCGCCCCCCTTTCGGAAGCCAAAGGCCGACATGATTTGAATGGCGGTGATGTTTTGCCGGGCGACGCGCGACCGGGTCCCGGTGCGTCCGGCGGCCATCGACAGCCGCGCGCGCTGCCCATCCGATCGCACGACGGCATCTCGCCCCTGTTCTTGGGTCAAGAGCCCGTGTTGCACGAGAATGGTCGACAGTTCTTCTACGGTGATGCGTTCGGTTCTCATGGGTCGAAATTCTAACACAGCGCCCGCATCCATAAAAGAAAGAGCCGCCCTCTCAGGTTGGGCGTCGCAAAATTACCGTCGGGAACGGAGCGAGCGGCGGTGGCGATGCTGCCTTGGGTGTCGGTCTCGTTGTCGCCTGCGGTGGCGGCCCCAAAACACCCTACGGAATGGGAACGTAGCCGTTGCGCAACAAATTGCCGCGTCCGGTAGGCCAGGGCATGTGCCGCGTGTCGGATCCCGGCACTTCGAAGATCAAAATTTGGTGGTTGTCGTCATCGGCATCTTTGAGGCTCACCACGATATCGGCGGTGCCGTTGCCATCCACGTCGGCGATGGTGAGCACCGGCATGGCACCGCGCCCCGGCAGGGGAACGGCGTGCTGCTCGCGGCCCGCAGCATCCAAGATGATCAGCGCGCTGCGATCCGCGTCGGGCGAATAGGTGGTCAACGCAATTTCGGGAATGCCGTCCGCTGACAGATCGGCGATGACCACCCCGCCGGTCAACACGCGCGAGGAGTCGCTGTAGCGGTACCACCACACCGGGTTGCCCGCAGCGTCCACGCAGTGAATGCGCCCGTCAAAGCCCGCAAACACCATCTCCAGTCCCGGTCGGTCCGCGTCGATGTCGGCCACCGCCACCTGGTTGGTGAGCGCGACGACATTGGTGTTATCGAAATCCCACAAGCCCCCAAGATATTCCGGAACGTGGTACGGCACCTCCCAGCCCGGCGGCCGCGACCCGTCACTGCGCAAGCGCCACAGCGCCACCCCGCGCTCCCGTTCGCTCTGGGCAGCGTTTTGCACCGAGCCGACGATCAGCAGGTCCATCTCCCCATCGCCGTCCACGTCGGCAATGGCCGGGGCCGAGTTGGTGAAGTGCGCCTGCAACGCCGTCGCTTCGTCATTGGCCCACCCCTGACGCGCCAAGTCATAGTCGTGCAAAAAGCGAATGCCGTGAAACTTGGTGGGATGCGAAAACTCCGGGTTGGCGTCGAAGGCCTCGCCGCTGCCGCGGTGCAAGCTCAAGTAGGCGTTGTCCTGCGCGCCAAAGATATCCGCGGTGCCGTCTCCGTCGATGTCTCCCACCGCCAGGTTTTGATCGAAGCCGCCGGTCACGTAGCACCGGTCGTCGCAGCCCGCTGTGCCCGAGGTGTTGGGCGGGTATCCCGGCACGGGCGTACCGTCCATGCGAAAGGCCTGGATGATGTCGCGTTGCCCCCCTTGAGAGATGGGACGCGTCGTCAGCACCACGAGTTCCAACGCGCCGTCACCGTCCAGATCGCCAGCGGCAATGCTGCGCAGCTCGTCGGCAAAGGACACGGGAAACCCCGGCAGCACCGCGCCATCGGCCCCCCAGGCAAACAGCTTGTCCCGCGCGGCTGCGGCGATCTCCAGCCCCGGGAGAGCCGGTACCAAGTCCGCCACGATCGGCGAGGCCCAGATGCGCCCCGCGTTCGTCTCACCGCGAAACACCACCTGCCCGTCAACGTGCCACCCCAAAACGAGGTCTCCCCGCGGCGCGATGATCTCCATCTCGCCGTCACCGTCGATGTCGGCCACAGCGGGCGAGCCGAGCCAGGCCTCGTGCCAGCTATCCCCCAAAGCGCCGATCAACTGCGGCGGCTGCACCGGTTTCTCCCCGGTGGACACATCGGTGGCGTGACCCTCATCAGTGTCCGGTGGCGCCTTCACCTCGCCGTTTCCGTTTTTCGAGGCGTCGTTGCCGCTGCACCCCAACGCCAACAACCCCGCCCACAGCCATCCCATCATCTGCATGTTGTATCTGTACATTCCCAGCCCTCGCGTGCGCCCGCATCGCAGCGCCGTTGTCTTTCAAAACGCGCCGTTCCACGTGCCGCCACATCTGCGACAGCGTCAGCGGCCGCAGTCCCAGCCCCCAAAGAAATCGAAGCGGTTGTCGTTGGTATCGATGTTGCCCGGCAGCCGCGAAAAACAGGTGAAGATACCGTTTTCCACCGGGAGCCCCTCGTGCCCCCCAGCCAAATCAAAGGCGCCGCCCACCTGCAGAGAGTCGACAACCTCGCCGTCCTTGCGCAGCCACAGCAAGAAGGGTTCGTGGCCGACAAAGCGGCTCACCCCGGCGGTATCGATAACGGTCACATCGTCCTGCCCCGCTTCGGCGATGATGACCCAACCATTGGCGGGGACAACCCCCGAGAGCGACAGGGCCGGCCCCGAGGGAATGCCTGTATCTGGATGGCCGCGCTGCAGCGACCAGTCGCCGAGGTCCGCGCCCGGCATCATCTCCAAGGCGATGTGCGCTTGTTCCGGATCGCGGCACACCCGCGCGATCACCGCCTCGCCCCTGAGGTTCAACACAAAATACCCCTCCGTGCCCAGTTGGGGCACGACGCGCAGCCGCACATGCTCGGGAGCCGCGTCGAAGTAATGCTCGGGGTCTCCCAAGGCGCCGGGCGCATCGTCCACCTCGAGCGTGCAGTCTTCTTCATCGTCGCCGTCGCCACAAATTTGCAGGCGCACATCCGGCGTGGACGCGGGCGATGGATCGAGCCGCCGAGCCACCACAACGGCTTTGTAACGGCAGTCCTCCGCTGCGGGCAACACGGTCTCGAAGACATCTTGGGCCGAGGCGATGCGCCCGACATGAAACAAATGGGGACACGCCCCCTCCTGCCATTGCGAAACGCCCACGGTCCCGAGAGACGTCGATGAGAGGAAGGCATGCCCCGATGCGGACAGGTGTAACGGCACCGCACCGTCCACGGCCATGAAGAGATGACCTTGGCGCATCTGGGCCAGGGGCGTTAGGTAGTCGGAGGCCAACCACATCGCCTGCAGATCCGCGTAATCCAGCGAAGCGCTGCTCCCCAAGAGGTGCACCAGGCGCGTCACCCCTGTGATCGGCGGTTGAAAAGATGCCGTGGCCAACACGGGGGTTTCACTCGCAAACAAGAACTCAGCGGACTTGCCGATCTCATAACCCTGTCGCGGCAATTCGTCTTCGTGGGAGAACGGCAAAAACCCCACATGGGCACCGCGCGCCGTGCGCACCACCAACGGGATGCCGCGTTCCCAAAACGAACTTTGCGCCAACCAGGGCAACGCAATGCGCGCCTTACCCGACAGGCCATTGGCCGCCAGACTCTCGAGGCGCACATGCAGATTGGGCTCGGGGATAACCACATCCCCAAGCAGTGCGTGAAAGAGATTTCCCTCGTCGCCGTCGCCGTGCTGCAACAGCTCTGGCACGGCAAAAGAGGCAGACTGCGCGACACCGCCGGGCACCAACGGCGCCCCATCGATCACCATGGTGAGGCTGTCATCAGGCACGCCGTCTTCGGCGATGGCCACAATTTCCACCGGCACCAACAAGGCGCGACCGTCCACGTTGATCTGCAAACCGGTCCAGCCGCCGGGCCCCTCGGGCGCTAACGAGACCGTCACCCGCAGGCGATCGCCAAACACGCTTTCGGAGAGGACGCGGTCCACGCGCGCACCGATTCCCGCAGCCAGGGAAGCCGAGAGCGGGGGATGCGACGCCGCGCCAGAAAAGGGAATGAGGACAGTGCCGACGCCCTTGTCTCGCTCCAGGCGTCCCCAAACACCGGGGATGCTCCACGCCGCCGGGTGCGACACCACGCGCACAGCAGCAGCGGCCTTGGCGTCGTTTCCTTCCGCGTAAATGTGCAGCAACCCCGCGGTGGCCCCGGGAGATGCGCGCAGCTTCAAATGAACCGCGTCGTCGTCTTCGTGCCAGGCGACATTGGTGATTTGCCAATGGGGGTCCGCCAAAAACCAACGCACCTGGGACGCGAGGTCCATGCCGTGTTGCCCCGTCACCACCAAGGTATGCTCCAAGGTTTCTAGGTGCAGCACATCCGGCACCACCGATAGGGCAGGCACCTTTCCGGAGGGCAATACGCGGTACCACGCCTCGTATGTGTTGCCGCCGCTAAACAATTGAAACGACGCTGGCCCCACCGGCGCATCGGGCATCGCGTGGTGGTTCTCGATCAACAAACCGCGCTTTTCACGCGCGGCGTCGTCGATCTCGAAGTCGAAGTGACGGTCGAATCCGATGCCTTGGCGCGGGCTGAGCAATGGAGTGGCCACGAGGTTCATGGTGCCCTTCTCCATGGTCAGCACCGTTGCATTTCCCGCAGCGCCCTGCACGACGTCGGCGATGGCCCGCAAGCGTCGCCCCCCCCGTATCGCGGATGCGCAACAGGGCCTGGGCAATTTTGCCGTCACCGGTGGTGGCCCGGACCACAGCATGGTCAGGCCCGGTTCCACGCTCGGGGGTCAGCCACAAGACCAGCGTGCGCGCCGACAACCTGCGCACCTCGTGCACGGTTACCGCCGCCCCCGACAGCGACACCGATGCGTCTTCTTGCCAGGTGTCCGAAACGGCTTCAAAGAACACCACCTGCCGCGCACAGCGCGACCACTCGCAGCTATCGATGACCGGTGGATACAAGCGCACGCCTTCGCTCTCTGCCGCGGGCAACACCGCCAACGCCGCTGCAGCACTTTCACCGGAGCGACTCAGGTGCAAGGTGGCTGGCCCCACATCCGCCGCCGCATCCACCGCGACATCTACCGCCAAGCTGTCCTCCGACAGCACGCGCACCGCTTCCACGTGCACCCCCGGATTGTCCAGCACTTCCAGCACCAGCGCGTCTTCGTCGACCGCATCGGTGTCGCTGTCTGTGGGCGCAGGAACGCCATCCCCGGGCGGCTCCTCACTCGGGTCTGGCAGCGCAAAGGGGCGCATGTTCTCAACGGTGACCAGCAGGGTTGTCTGCCGCGTCGCTCCGTCGTCGGCCGGTCGCAGGACGCCATCGGGCACCAGTTGCATCTTCGCATAGTGTGGCGGCCGCACCCGAATGACACCCGTGGCCACTTGGTCCCCAGTGATCACGGTGAGGGGCACCCAGCGCTCACTCGCACCGTGGGGCACCGCGTACTCGGAAACATTGACGCGCACCGACAGGCCGCAGCCATCCTCGTCCACCTGCAGTTGAAACGGCAGCACCACGCCATTGTCGCCAAAGGCCAAGCGGCTCTGCCCAGCCCGAAAGCGATCGGCGCCGTCGCAATCCAAGCGCACCGACAGGGCGGTGTTTTGCTCTCCCGCGAACACCGTGTCCGGCGACACCGTCAACGCTGTCCAGTCGGCCCGATGCGCAACGGTAAAGCGCCCCTGCCGCGTCAGGGCACCGCACTGCAGCGAGGCGCGGTACGCCCCCACATTTGCATCGCCGGAAACGCGCAGCGTCGCGCGCAACCGGGTGGCGTTGAGCACCGATGTGTCCAACACGTGAATGGCGGTGGGTTCTACCGGCGTCACACCGGGGTCTGGCTCGTCCTCAAGCGATGATGCGGAGGCATCCAGGGGCGAAAACGACAAGGAAAATGCCGGGTTCTCGGTGGCGGCCTGCGCGGCCTCACAGCGGTAAAGGTCGAGATCGGCCGCTGCGAATTCCACCAACAGCGTCATGCCCTGCGCCGCGCTACTCGGAAAGACCGACAGGGGATCCACCGGTGTTTGATCCACTGGTAATGCACACCCCGCCACGAGCAACAGCAGCCCTCCCAACGGCGCGAGCCGCAGGAGAAGCAGTCTTGCGAAGCGCTCTGAACCTGGTATTCTCAGCATGGACAAAATGTACCAGAGAATCGGATTTTTCCAATCCGCTTCCTGTACATGACAACACCGCAACTCATGCGAATTTACGAGGAAGCATGTACATTCCCAAAATAGAAGAGAAACACTATTTCTGCTTTAAGTGTGGACACGAAATCGACTTCGACCGCATCAAAATGGCGCGCACCGACACCTGCCCTCACTGCGGGCAAGATCTGCACTGCTGCCGCAACTGCGAATACTGGGATCCCGGTTATCACAACCAGTGCCGCGAGCGCATCGCCGAGTACATCGCCGACCGCGAACGCGCCAATTACTGCACCCACTTCACCTTTCGCGACGGCAAAGAAGAAGGCGCCGATCTGCAGGCCGCCAAAGCAAAACTCAACGATCTGTTTAAATAAACCAGCGCGTCGGACGGGCCCCCTCCGGCTTTCACGCACCGCACACGGAGCCTTGTTGCCATGTACAGCATGACCGGTTTCGGCAGGGGAAAAGCCCCACTCGCCAACGGCGAATTGGTCATCGAACTCAAGACGGTCAACCACCGCTTCCTCGAGATCCGCAGCCGCACCCCCAGCGATTTGAGCGGCGTCGAACCCATCGTCGAACGCCTGACGCGCGCCCACCTCTCCCGCGGACACTGCACCATTCACGTCGCCTTCGAGCGCCCCGCAAACACCGGCGCCACGCTGCACACCGACGTCTTGTGCACCCACATCGTGCAGCTCCAAACCGTGGCCGAAAAGACCGGCGTGCCCATCGCCGCCCTGCTCCCCATCGCCGCGCAGGATCCCCACATCTTTCACACCGCTGCCGACATCAACCCCGAAGACCTTGCGCACGCAGCCCAAACCGCCTTTCGCGAGGCCCTCGACAAGCTCCTGGCCATCCGACGCGCCGATGGCCAATCGATGGTCGCCGAAATCGCCACACGCCTCGACAACATCAATGACATCACCGCACGCATTCAAGCGCACAACGCCCGCACCGCCGAAACGACCATGGCACGCACCCAAGCGCGCCTGGCCCACTTGTTGCGCGACACTGCGGTCACCCTCGACAAAAACAGGCTCGAGCTCGAAATCGCCATTTTGGCCGACAAGACCGACATCGTCGAGGAACTCACCCGGCTCAGCAGCCATGTGGCGCAAATGAAACAACACCTCCACCGGGACGCCCCGGCGGGTCGCCGCCTCGACTTTATCATTCAAGAGATCAGCCGCGAGGCCAACACCATCGGCGCCAAAACGGCCTCCGCTGACATCGCCCACCTCGTGGTCGACCTCAAGAGCGACTTGGAGCGCATCCGTGAACTCGTGCAAAACCTGGAGTAACCCATGACACCGGACACCCATTCCCCCTTGCTCCTCATCGTTTCCTCGCCCTCTGGCGCCGGAAAAACCACCCTGTGCCACAAGCTCCTGGCCGAGTTTCCCCGCATCCGCTTTTCGATTTCGCACACCACCCGGCACCCGCGCCCCAACGAAGTGGACGGGCGCGATTACCACTTTGTCTCGCAGGCCGACTTCGACCAAATGGTGGCCGATGAGCGGTTCATCGAATGGGCCCACGTGCACGGCAACCGCTACGGCACGGCGCACAGCGAAATCCAGCAGGCCCAAAACAACGACATCGATTTGATCTTCGACGTCGACTACCAGGGCGCCCAGCAAATCAAGACCGCCTACCCAAAGGCGGTGGGCATCTTCGTGCTGCCGCCCAATATCGACGAGCTCAAGCGGCGTCTCTCATCCCGGGGCACTGAAACCCCGCAATCCCTGGAGACGCGCTTCAAGGCGGCCATCGATGAAATCGCACAACACGCCCTGTTCGATTACCTGCTCGTCAACGACGATCTCGACACCGCCTACGAACACCTGCGCGCCATCTTCCTCGCCGAGCGCATCCGACACCACCGAACGGCGCACCTGGCCAAATCTCTGCTGCCCTAAAACCAGCGTCCACAGGGCTTCTCGCCATGCCGCCGGCGCGTTGGCGAACCACATTTGTTTTCATTTTTGTAGGGGATGTTGTGAGGCTTACCAGTCGCCCAGCAAGCGATCGAGGCAAATGGCCACAGCGCTGCGCACCGACAAGTGATTCCACTGCGTGGGCGTGCCGATGGGGGCCAGCAACACGTCGGCGCGTTCGAGCACCTCGTCGGCCAACCCGTGTCCCGTGCCGAAGAGAATTAAGTATGGCCCGCTGTGGGATGCCATGCGCGCGCGCATGTCCCGCCAACCGACGCTGCTGCCCTTGCTGCGGGCACAGGTGGCCACCAACACCGGCGGCGTCCCAGAGAGGGCGGTGATGTGCGCCACCGCGTCGTCGAGGGTGCGTTGGATGTGCACCAGCGACAAGGCGTCGGAGCGATCGGGGACACGGGCCGCGCCAAAGCCCTCGCGCCAATGCGCCAAGATGCGCGTCACCAGTTCGATTTGCGCGTCCAGCGGCGTCACCAGGTGGTAGCTGGCCACACCATAGGTTTTGGCGCTGCGCGCATTGTCGTGGATGTCCAGGTTGGTGACCGCTGTGGCCACAATTTCTTTGGCGCGGTTGAGCACCGGATGGTGCAAGAGCGCAATGTGGACCTCAGGCGTCACGGTTGTTTCGCTCCTGCAGCGCCGCGTCGAGGAGTTGGCGCTCTTTGTCGGTCATCTCGTAGGCCGCAAACAGATCGGGGCGCCGCTCCATCGTCGCCAACAAAGCCTGCCCGTGCCGCCACGCGGCGATACGCTGGTGATTGCCCGACAACAGCACCGCAGGCACCTGAGCGCCGTCGATGATTTCGGGGCGGGTGTATTGCGGGTACTCGAGCAGCCCCGCTGAAAAGGACTCTTCCTGCGTGGAGGCCATGTTGCCGATGACCCCGGGAATCAGCCGGGAGATCGCCTCGATGATGGCCATGGCCGCCACCTCGCCGCCGTTGAGCACAAAGTCGCCGATGGAGTATTCGGCATCAAAATGCGGCAACACGCGCTCGTCGATGCCCTCGTAGCGCGCGCAAAACAGCAGCAGCGGGCGGTCTAACTGGGCCAAGCGCCGCGCGTCTGCTTGCCGAAAGGGTTGCCCACGCGGGCTCATCAAAATGCGGTGGGCGCCCGTGTGTTCGGCCAGCACATCGAGGACGGGGCGCGTCATCAACACCATGCCCGAACCGCCACCGTAGGGCGTGTCATCCACAGTGCGGTGCTTGTCGGTGGCGTATTGGCGCAAGTCGATAAAGCGAAAGCCGAGCAGGTCGGCCGCCACGGCCTTTCCGATCAGGCTCGTGCTGACCAGGGGCGCGAAGAGCTCGGGAAACAAGGTGACGATATTAAATTGGTACAAGGTTTGCCCTCAGCGGCGTTTGGGGGTTTGGGGCAACCCGTCGATGTTCGCAACGCGCAGGGTGTGCGTGTCAAAGCAAAGCTCGCTCACATACACGTCGACCAGCGGAATTTCCACGGTGTAGGTCTCGGTTTCAACGGTGACAATTTCCACATCGCTTTGTGGGCGCGAGGAGATGATTTCGCCGATGCGCACCCCGTCGCACCACACCGCCATTCCAATGAGATCGTGTACGTAAAACTCGTCATCTTCGGGCGGCGGCAAGTCGTCGCGCGCCACCACCACCACCGCGCCCTTGAGGGCCTCGGCCGCGTCGCGATCGGCGATGTCGGCAAAGGCGACGATGCGCATGCCCCCGCCAGCCTCGCGCATCGACAACAGCGCGTAAGGCACCGGTGCGGCATCGTGGGGCTGTCGCAGCAGCAATGCCTGACAATGAGACAACAGCTCGGATTGGGGGTTGTGCAAGAACAAGCGCACTTCACCGCGCACACCGTGGGGCTTTCCGATAACGCCCAATTCGACCCAGCGTTCGCGTACCGCACTCATAACGATGGCAAGACTTCTTTGAAAAAGGGAATGGCGCTATTCGATGATATCGAGCACCGCGCGTTTTTTCAGCTTGGTGGAGGCAGCGCTAATAATGGTGCGCATCGCGCGCGCCGTGCGGCCCTGTTTGCCGATCACCTTGCCGAGATCTTCGCGGGAGACCCGCAATTCGATAACCGCGGATTGCTCTCCTTCAATTTCGGCGACCTGCACTTCATCGGGATTGTCCACCAGCGCTTTAGCCATATATTCGACGAGTTCTTTCATTGACATTTCGATTCCTCCGCTTCCAGTCCGTGTTTCACTGTTCGATGACCCGTTTTGTCGATTCCCCTATATCTGACCGCGTGTGGCATCACGCAACACGTTTCTTTTGCGCGAAATGTCGTCAGCCCAGGCTGGCGCAGCGCAACAAATTACTTGGCCTGCCCCTTCCGGTAGCGATTGATGATTTCGGAAACCGTCTGTGTCGGCTTGGCCCCGTGGCCCACCCAATAATCAACGCGCTCCAGCTCTAATTTGACGGCGGCGGGATCCTTCGTTGGATCGTAAGTGCCCACAATTTCGATGAAGCGACCGTCGCGCGGTGTTCTCTCATCAGCAACGACGATGCGATAAAAAGGATTGTGTCGATTGCCTTTGCGCGTCATACGAATTTTTACAGTCATCAGTTCTTCCCTCCGTGGGGCTGCAATCGCTTATTGTACGTAGGCATCCCCGAGTATAGCGAATCAAAGCTCAATGACAAAGCAGAAAACTGCTCGCGTCAGAATCGCGGCAATATTGCAGAATTGCAGGCAAAGTCAAGTCATGTCGCGTGGAAAAATGCGCCGCACGCGCCGGAATTGTGCTATACACGCCACATGATTTTCCCCACCACACGCTCTGTCTTCTTTGCCTTGGGCATCTACCTGCTCCTGGGATGCGCCGGCACGCTAAACGCCGACGCGATGCCCGGCCAAAAGACCACCGGGCTGGCCACCTGGTACGCCGACAAACTCCACGGACGCACCACCGCCAGCGGCGAAAAATACGACAAGAACGCCATGACCGCCGCCCACCGCGAGCTGCCCTTTGGCACCGTGGTGCGCGTGGTCAACCTCGCCAACATGAAGAGCGTCCAAGTGCGCATCAACGACCGCGGACCGTTCAACAACAAAAAGCGCATCATCGATCTCTCGCGCGCCGCGGCGACGCAAATCGACATGATTCAAGCGGGCGTCGTCGAAGTGGAGATCGAAATCCTCCAGCGGCCCTAACGCGCTTACAACAAATTTATGGCGGTGTGATTTTGCGGTTCCATCCGTAGACATCGGGCACTTCGCCCAGTTGGATGGCCACCAATTGCTGGTACAGTTTGGCGCAGTATTCGCCGGGTTGGGTGCCGTTGCAGTACACCGCCTCGCGATCGCGATACGCGATGGACTTGACCGGCGTAATCACGGCGGCGGTGCCACAGGTGCCCGCATCGACAAAGTCGAAGATTTCTTCAACCGGCACCGGACGTCGCACCGGGCGCATACCCATGTCCTCGGCGATTTGCACCAGCGACATGTTGGTGATGGAGGGCAAGATCGACGGGCTGTGCGGCGTGACGTACTGGCCGTCCTTGGTGATGCCAAAGAAATTCGCCGGCCCCGACTCTTCGATATATTTTTTTTCGCGGGCATCGAGGTAGAGCGCTTCGGTGTATCCTGCGGCGCGCGCCTTCACGCTGCCGCGCAGTCCCGCGGCGTAATTGCCTCCCACCTTGATGTCCCCCACCCCATTGGGAGCCGCGCGGTCAAACTCCTCTTCGACGACCAAGCGGATGGGTTCGAAGCCGCTCTTGAAATAGGGCCCCACCGGCATGACAAAGACGAGGAAGGTGTATTCGTCCGCAGGCTTGACGCCGATCTGCGCCCCGGTGCCGATGAGCAGCGCGCGCACGTACAGCGAAGCGCCCGTGCCATAGGGCGGCACGTATTCCCAGTTGGCGCGCACCACCCGGGCGATGGCGTCGAGGAAGAGTTCCTCGGGCACCTGCTGCATGAAGACCTTTTCGGCAGAGCGGTTCATGCGCCGGGCGTTTTCGTCGGCGCGGAACATCGTGATGTCGCCATTTTTTTGCGCAAAGACTTTGAGCCCCTCGAAAATCTCCTGGCCGTAGTGCAAGCAAGTCGCGGCCATGTGCATGGGGAGCACATCTTCGGCGTGCAGGGTGCCGGCATCCCAGGCGCCGTCCTTCCAAATGTAGCGGATGTTGTGGTTGGTCTTCATGTAGCCGAAGCCCAATTGTTTCCAATTTAGATTGGCGCGGGTCATGTTGTGCACTCCTGATGTCGAAGAGTTCGCTGCATGCAGCATACCGAACAGCCACATTGCAAGGGGCCATCCGCACGAACGAGAGCGTCCACCAAAAACGTCCCCATTCGCGTCGGAATGTCTTTACATGAAAACGCGCAAACCCCCAATCTTTTTGTCAGGTTCCGGCGCTTCGGCGGTCATGTCCAGGGCGGCCGATACAAAAAAACGCAGCGCAGGCTTCGAAAGGATGATGCCGATCAGTTTTCGGTCTCTTCGGTGGGGACGAGGCTCTCGCGGCACTTCTTGATGATGCGGGGAACGTCGTCGGCGCTGACCCGGGCGTTGACCTCGTCGTTGATGGTCACCACCGGCGCCAGGCCACAGGTGCCCAGGCATGCGGCTTCCTGCAGCGAAAACGTACCGTGCTTCGAGGTGTGGCCCATGTCGGTGCCGAGGGCGTCTTTGAACTCCGTGGCGACCTTGTCGGCGCCCTTCACATAGCAGGCGGTGCCCATGCAGATGTGAATGCGAAACTTGCCCGGCGGGTGCAGTTGAAAGAAGTGATAGAAGGTGGCCACCCCGGCGACGGTCGCTGTGGGGATTTGCATCAACTGCGCCACCGCATCAATTTTTTCTTTGCCCAGGTATCCCAGTTCGCCCTGCAGTTTGTGCAGCACCGCGATCAACATGCTCGAGGGCACCTCTGACTTCAGGCAGTCTTCAATGAAGGCCACCACCGACGGCGGCAACTCTTCGCGGGACGCCTTTTGAATTTCGTTCCAGTTGTCTGTATTTTGTGTTGTAGGCATCGTCATCAGATTCCCCTTGGCAAGCGCGCACTGTAATTCGTGTGCAGCAATTTTTGCGCCTTCTCACTGCCCGGCGCACCGAGATAGTCCATGTAAAGTTTGCTGATGGCGGGGTTTTCGTGGGAGCGCCGCAGCGTCTTCCCGGCGTCGATCATGTACAGCGCCTTGGCCCGCAACCAGAGCAGCTCTGGGTCACGCGGCTTCATGCCCTTGGGCGGATATGGCTGGCCGCCGCCGCCGATGCAACCGCCCGGACAGGCCATAAATTCAATCAGGTGATACTCCTTGCCCGCCGCCACTTCGGCGAGCACCTTGGCCGCGTTGGACAAGCCGTTTACGACTGCCACGACAATTTTTTTGCCGTTGACCTCGACCACGGATTCGCGGATGCCGTCCACGGAGCGCACCTCGTGAAAATCAATTTGGTTGATGCGGCCGTCGGAGAGTTTTTCAACCGCCGTGCGCAGCGTGGCTTCCATGACGCCGCCGGTGGTGCCGAAGATATCCCCCGCCCCCGACGATGTGCCCAGCGGGTTGTCAAACGTGTCGCGCGGGTAGTTTTCGAGGTCGATGCTTCCGGTGGTCCAGTAATCGACACCGTACGATTTGATCATCCAAATCAACTCGCGCGTGGTCAGCACGGCATCGGTGTAGGGCGTGCCGTCCGGCAGGGTGTGCTCGGAGCGCTTGGCTTCGTACTTTTTGGCCACGCAGGGCATGATGGCCACGACGTAAACATCGTGCGGATCGATGCCCTTTTGTTCGGCGTAATAGGTTTTGAGCAGCGCCGACGTCATGGTCATGGGCGACTTGCACGACGAGGCGTGCGGGATCATCGACGGGTGAAAGCGCTCCAAATAGTTGATCCAACCCGGCGAGCAAGAGGTGAACATGGGCAGCGGGCCCTTGCCTTCCAGGCGTTGCAGAAACTCGGTGGATTCCTCGACGATGGTCAGGTCGGCGCCGAAGTTGGTGTCGAAGACCGCGTCGAAACCCAGGCGGCGCAGGGCAGCGACCATGCGACCGGTGCTCGGGGTACCCGGGGCCATGCCAAAACCCTCTCCGATGGTGGCGCGGATGGCCGGCGCGGTTTGCACCACCACGTGCTTCTTGGGGTCGGAGAGAGCCGCCCAAACCGCTTCGGTGTCGTCTTTTTCGAGCAGGGCCGCCGTGGGGCACACCGTGACGCATTGACCGCATTGGATGCAGGCCGAGTCGTCCATGTCGGCTTCGTGGGCCGGGGCCACCACCGTGGTAAAACCGCGGCCGTGCTGGCTCAGGTTGTTGATGGCCTGGGTCTCCGAACAGACCCGGATGCAGCGACCGCACAAAATGCACTTGTTGGGATTGCGCACCACCGCGCAGCTCGAGTGATCTTCGTGCAGGTTTTTGCGCGTCCCTTCGAAGAGGCGCTCGCGGATGCCCATCTCGTTGGCCAGGTTTTGCAGCTCGCAGTTGCCGCTGCGCTCGCAGGTTTGGCAGTCCTTGTCGTGGTTGTCGAGGATCAGCTCGACGATGTCGCGACGCGCTTGGCGAATTTGCAGCGAGTTGGTCTCCACCTCCATGCCCTCCCACACCTTCACCGAGCAGGCCGCCATGTAGTGTCCGCGGTCCTTGACGTCGACCACGCAAACGCGGCAGGCGCCGGGAATGCTCAAGTCGGGGTGGTGGCAAAGCGTGGGGATGCGCACGCCGACATGCGACGCCGCCTCCACAATGGTCGAGCCCTCTTCGACTTCGATTTTCAATCCATCAATGGTGATGGGGATCATTTTCTTTTTGTTTTCGGTAGTCATGTTCACTCCACTTTAATCCCGTGTAATCGCAGAGAATTTGCAAACTTCAAAACAACGGCCGCAGCGGATGCAGGCTTCTTGATCGATGACATGCGGTTTTTTGCGTTCGCCGGTGATGCAGCCCACCGGGCACTCGCGCGCGCACAGACGGCAGCCGATGCACGCGTCTTCGAGGATGGTGTAGCGCAACAGCGCGGTGCACTTGCGCGACGGACAGCGCTTGTCGATGACGTGCGCTTCGTACTCCTCGCGGAAGTAGCGCAGCGTAGAGAGCACGGGGTTGGACGCCGCGCGGCCCAGTCCGCACAGGGAGGTGCGCTGCATGAGCAAGGCCAGCCGCTCGAGCTTGTCCAAGTCCTCGGGGACGCCCGTGCCGCCGGTGATGCGCTCGAGGATTTCGAGCATGCGCACCGTGCCTTCGCGACAGCTCGTGCACTTGCCGCAGGATTCGTTCTTCGAGAAAGTTAAGAAGAACTTGGCGATGTCCACCATGCAGTCGTCTTCGTCGAGGACAATCATTCCGCCGGAGCCCATCATGGAGCCGAGCTCCATCAGCGCTTCGAAGTCCACGGGCAGGTCCATGAAGTCCATGCGGATGCAGCCCCCCGCCGGACCGCCGGTTTGGATGGCCTTGATTTTTTTGCCCTCCGGGGAGCCGCCGCCGATGTCGAAGACGATGCGCTGCAAGGAGGTGCCCATGGGCACTTCGACGAGACCGGTGTGCTTGACCTTGCCAGCCAGGGCAAACACCTTGGTGCCGCCGCTCTTGTCGGTGCCGATTTGCGAAAACCACTGCGGTCCATAGGTGAAGATCACCGGGATGTTCACGTAGGACTCGACGTTGTTAATGAGCGTGGGCTTGCCGAAGAGGCCTTTTTGCGCCGGAAAGGGCGGTCGGATGCGCGGTTGTCCGCGGCGCCCCTCAATGGAGGCGATCAACGCGGTCTCTTCGCCGCACACGAAGGCGCCAGCCCCCAGGCGGATTTCGAGGTCAAAGGAAAAGCCGGTGCCCAGGATGTTGTCGCCCAGCAGATTGAGGGCGCGGGCTTGGGCCAGGGCGTTTTCCACGCGGCTCACCGCCAGCGGATATTCGGCGCGGATGTACAAGAAACCCTTTTGGGCCCCCACGGTGAAACCGGCGATGGTCATGCCTTCGACCACGGCAAAGGGGTCGCCCTCCAAAATGCTACGGTCCATGAAGGCGCCGGGATCGCCCTCGTCGGCGTTGCAAATGACGTAGCGCGTATCCGACGGCGTGTTGAGGGTTTGCTCCCACTTGAGGCCCGTGGGGTAACCGCCGCCACCGCGCCCGCGCAGCTTGGACTCGTGGAGCTGCGAAATCACCCAGCGCTGATCGTGTTTGTCGAGCACCTTGGCCAAGGCCAGGTAGCCGTCTTGCAACAAGTAGGAGTCGATGTCCTCGGGGTCGATGACGCCGCTGTTGCGCAGGGCCACGCGGGTTTGCATGTTGAAAAAAGGCAGGTTGCCGTAGCGGGAGAAGAAGACGTCGCTCACCGGTTTTTCGTGCAGCATCAAGCGCTCCACCGGTTCGCCGCCCAGCTCGTGCTCGGCGATAATGGCGTCCATGTCCTCGTAGGAGTGAATGGCGTAGATGATGCGATCCGGTCGCAGGGCGATGTGCGCGATGGCGTCGCCCGCCGTGTCGCTGTCGCACAGGTGGAGGCAGTCGGTTTCCCGCACTGCCACGCGCGTCATGTCGACACCCGCCGCCGCCATTTTGTCGGTGAAGCCCTTCATTAAATCGGCGTTGTCAAAGCTCTCGCACTGCCGCGTGGCACAAAACCAATACTCGCGGCGAAACACCACCTCGTCGGTTCTGTCGAGCATCATGTCGACGACGGGTTCTCCGCCGACGACGTGGCGCGTAAAAATATCGTGCACGCCCCGCCACGTTACTTGCTCGTACTTCACCGGCATCTGCCCCGGGGCAAACACACCGACGATGGGCTCGCGGCTGCAGCGCCCCGAACATCCCGTGCGGCGAATGATGATGTCATCGCGACCGCTCGCTTTGATGTGGCGGACAAACTCCGCGTACACCTTGGGCGCACCCGCCGCATTTTCGCATGTGGCCGAGCCGATCTCGATCACGATGCTCTCTGGCGGCTCTTTGGCTTCCATGCGCCGTGCCGCTGCGTCCAGAATGGATTTGTGCAACTCTGTTACAGGCATAAATTTCTCCTTGTGAAACAAACCGCAAAATGAAGAGCGCGAACGCTGTACTGTGCTGTGTCACGGCGGTGGGCGCAAAAGAAAAACGCTGTCCCTCGCGCCCAACGCAGCCGGGGTCTAGTATCGAAAAGGCATAAAGTCAACCGTTCTGTGATAAAATTCACAAGATTTTCCACAAGATAAAAACTTCCGTTCCAAAAATCACAGCCGCTGGGTTTTGCGGCGACCAAACCGAAGCGGCCAGCCGCGTGAATTGTGTGCGCCGTATAGGTAAGCGGAGCGGCACAACCGCTCTTGTCGCCATCTATCGGACAGCGACAATGGGCCGCTTGTGACACATTCTTGTCGGCGGGTCAAAAGCGAAAATAGATGTTGTCGATTTGCAAGGTGGCGTGTTCGGTTTCGGCGATCATCTCGCCGTCATTCGACCGCTGGGGATACAGCTCGAAGACCACGGCGGACAGGCGTGACAGCACCTCGGCGCGGGCCGCGGCGTCGGATCCCGTCCAGCCTTGATCGCCGGACCATGCGTCCTTGGCCCAGTCGGGGTAGCCAATGCTGCCCAGCGTGATTTTGAACGTGGTGGGCGCCGACGTAACGATGATGTCGCGCGAAAAGACCTCCCAGATGCCGCCGTACAACGCGCTGTACACCGGGCTGCGAAAGTCGATGCGCAGATTGCGCTCTCGATCGGCGCGCAGGGTCACCGACATCTCCACCATTTTGGAAACATCGATGGTGCCGCCGCCATCGACCTCCACCGCCACGCCGGCCACTTCATTCCAGGCGCCGGGGATGCGCGTGTAGTCGACCTCCATGCGCAGGTCCGCGAGGCCCGACAGGGGGTCTGCCGTGCTCCAGGTGGTGACGGTGGTGGTGCCGGAGGAGGCGTAGTCGTAAGTCCAGATGGGCGCGGTGTCGGCAGCCCCGTCGATGAACTCGTAGTTGTGGATGATGTCGCGCCTCAGGCCCGTTTCGTCCGTGGGGGCATTGAGCGCGTCGGCGTCGGGCTCATCCCAATGCGACTGTTCGATGTACCCCTCCAGCAGGTGCTGTTCGAAATCGAAGATGGCGTCTTGGAGAATGCCGCGCAGCTCGTCGACCCGGCGCTCCCATTCCTGCGTGTTGACGTAGGGGTCGTCGGCGATGGCCGGGGCCACCAGTTCGGCCCAGCGCGTCACCTTGGCGTTGAGCGCATCGTAAACAAAGATGGTGTCGAGCAGCTCTTGCCCCGCGGCGGCAAAGTCGTCCCAGTGGTTGTGCGCCAGCAGATGGATGAGGTTGTCGCAGCCCGGCGGCGTGACCCGCGTGGGATCGTTGGCGGTCCACACCGACATGGGCGTGCAGTCCGCGGGTTTCACGTTCCAGTTGGGGATGGGCGCCGCGGTGACCCACTGCTGCGGATTCATGAACGGGTCAAAGGGCGGGAAGGTGTTGTCGAGGTCCCAGGGAACGAGGTGGAACATGTCGATGGGGCCGTCGTCGTGGTACCAGTAAAAGTTGTGCGGGGTCCGGGGGCTGTAAAACGCCGTGATACCGTCCCAGTTTTGCAAGGCGCGGTCCACGGCCATGTAGCGCACCAGGGCGCCGATGTCGGTCCAGTCCGCCATGTCGGCCGAAAAGGTTGCGGCGGTGGCCTGGGCCACTTGGTTGCCAAAGGCGATGAAGTCGGACACATCGCCCACCTCCTCGTTGGTCTTCAGGGCGCTGCGCACGTGGTCGGGGCTTAGATCTGCCACGGGCCAGATTTCTTTGTAGAGGTTGCCGTCGCCCCCTTTGGCGTAGTGCGCCTTGGTGTAGCGGCCGTCGATTTGCTCCACGGCGAGCACCAGCCCCTCGTAGCGGCCGTTGATGAAGAGCTTGGCGTGGGCGGTCAGGGGCGCGTCGATGCCGAATTCGTTGAAGATGCCGTAGGAGAGGCTGTCGCGCATTTTGCTCGCGTCGGCGCTCAGGGCGTGCAGGTTGAGGTTTTTGAGACCGTGGAAGCGCTGCTGATCGTCGTAGCGTTTGAACGAAATGCGCAAAGAGAGTTTGGCGCACTCGCCAGCGTGACTGCGGACGCCGCCAAAATCGTTCCAGCAGTGCGACAGCGTCCAGGCGCCTTTGTAGCGCAGGCCAATGCTCTCGAAGAGCGACTCGCCCGCCTTGGCCACCACCCGCAGGGACGCCGGGCGGTACACCTTGTCGACACCGTGGGCCTGCAGGTCGCTGTATACGTCTTCATCAATGGTGATGTGGTATTCCTTGAGTTCGTCTTGGTTGAACACCTGCTCGGCCAGCGTGCGCTTGGAGAAGGTGCGTGTGTCGTTGGGGTCGCCGTACCCCGTGTCCAGGGGAAGGGTCGAGGAGTCTTGGGGGGCGGTGTCGCTGTCCGCGACGTCGGTGGCGTTGTCGGTGGCAAGGCCAGAGGTTTTGGCGTTGCACGAAGCCAGCAACAGCAAGACCGCAACCGAGATGCCGAAAAACAATGCAATGCGCGCCACAATGATGAACAAGCGGTGAATCGAATGCGATGACATGAGGCTCCTTTGGGCACGTGAACAGTGGGAGGACAAAGGCTCGCTCCAGGTGAATCCCGAAAAAAATAACATAGAAAAATTAAGCATTACGGTCCTTTTTGCTCTCAGACTGGATCATTTTCCGTCGCGCAGGATTCATTTTCCGTATTTGCAAGAGCGGTCTTGTGGGTGAGCAAGGCGGCGGAGCCGGGGTGCGAAACGGGGTGCGAAACAGGGTGCGAAACGGGGTGCGAAACGGATTCCCCTTTTTCTTAGAAGGATTATACTGCCGTTCCGTTCACTGAACGGATGTGCCCACATCTACGGGCACAAAATTCACATCTATTAAGGAGCCGCCATGCTGGAACATCTCAAACAGGTCGACCCCGAAATCGCCGAACACGTGCAACTCGAAACCCAAAGACAGCACGACAAAATCCGGCTGATCCCCTCCGAAAACTACGTTTCGTCCGCCGTACTCGAAGTCTCGGGCACCGTGCTGACCAACAAGTACTCCGAGGGCTATCCCGGGCGCCGCTACTACGAGGGCCAGCAGCACATCGATCCCATCGAGCGCCTCGCCATCGAACGCGCCAAGTCCCTCTTCGGCGCCGAGGCCGCCAACGTGCAGCCCTACTCGGGCTCGCCGGCCAACCTGGCGGTCTACTTCGCCTTCTGCCGCCCCGGCGACACCGTCATGGGCATGGCCCTCGACCACGGCGGACACCTCACCCACGGCTGGGGCGTCAGCATCACCGGCGCCTACTTCAACCCCGTGCGCTACGGCCTGCACCCCGAAACCCACCTCATCGACTACGACGCCATGCGCGACCTGGCCCGCAAGCACCGCCCCAAACTCCTCATCGCCGGGGCCACGGCCTACCCGCGCATCATCGACTTTCAAATCTTCGCCGACGTGGCCAAAGAGATCGGCGCCATCTACATGGTGGACATGGCCCACATCGCCGGACTGGTGGCGGGCGGCGCCCATCCCTCGCCGGTGCCCCTGGCCGACATCGTCACCACCACCACGCACAAAACCCTGCGCGGCCCCCGCGGCGGCATGATCTTAATGAAGAAAGAGCACCGCAAGTCCATTCAAAAGGCGGTGTTCCCCGGACTGCAAGGCGGCCCCCACAACCACACCACCGGCGGCATCGCCGTGGCCCTCAAAGAAGCCGCCACCGACGACTTCCGCGCCTATGCCCACAAGGTGGTCGAGAACGCGCGCCACCTGGCCGAGCAGCTCAGCGAAAAGGGCTTCAAGCTCGTCTCCGGCGGCACCGACAACCACCTCATCCTCATCGACGTCACCTCCCGCGGCACCACGGGCAAGCCCTACGCCCGCGCCCTAGACCTCGCCGGCATCGAGTGCAACTACAACACCGTGCCCTTCGACCCGCGCCCCCCATTCGATCCGAGCGGCGTGCGCATCGGCACCCCGGCCCTCACCTCCCGCGGCATGGGCAAACCCGAAATGGCGCAACTGGCCGACTGGATGCACCGCGTCATCGAGAACCAAGAGAACGAAGCCGAGCTCGGCCGCATCGCCGCCGAAGTAAAAGAGCTCTGCGCCGCCTTCCCCGCGCCGGGCATCCCGCGCTGACCCACCGCTGCGCCGCAAGGCCGCAACGCCGGGCCACCCACACGACAAAGGAGTCCACACATGACCACCCGCATCGCCTGGATTCAAAGCCGCTACCAGGGCACGGTCGAAAGCACCCACCGGCACTACCTGGCCGAGGCCCAAAAGCTCGCCGACCAAGGCGTCGACCTGCTGGTGCTCCCCGAGCTCTTCACCACCCGCTACTTCTGCATCTCGCAAGACAGCGACAACTTCGACCTCGCCATCACCACGGACCACCCGCACCTCGCCGACTGGCGCGAGATGGCCCGCACCCTCAACTGCGTCATCGTGTACTCCTTCTTCGAAAAGCGCGCCGACGGCCTCTACCACAACACCGCCTGCGTCATCGAGCGGGACGGCAGCACCGCGGGCATCTACCGCAAGGGGCACATCCCCGACGACCCGGGCTTCAACGAAAAATACTACTTCTCTCCGGGGGACACCGGCTTTCACCCCATCGCCACCAGCGCCGGCGTGCTGGGGGTCCTCATCTGCTGGGACCAGTGGTTTCCCGAGGCGGCCCGCGCCATGTGCCTGCGGGGGGCGCAAATCCTCATCTACCCCACGGCCATCGCCTGGGACGCCCAAGAGCCCGACGACATCAAGCCCACCCAGTGCGACGCCTGGATCACCGTGATGCGCGGCCACGCCATCGCCAACAACGTCTACGCCATGGCCGTGAACCGCATCGGCGACGAGGGGCACCTCACCTTCTGGGGCAACTCCTTCTTGTGCCGCCCCGACGGCAGCCTGCAAGCGCACCAAGACCACACCGACGACGGCCCCGAGTGGAGCGTCGCCGACTTCGCGCAAACCGAAGCCCTGCGGCGTGCCTGGCCCTTCTTCCGCGATCGCCGCACCGACGACTACGGCGTGCTGCTCAAAAAATGGGGCACCCCTTAAATGACGCGCCGCCACCCCGCCGAGTGGGAACCCCAGGCCGCCACCTGGCTCGCCTGGCCCCACAACGCGCAAAACTGGGGACACCGCCCGGAGATCATCGACTTCTACGCGTCGCTGGCCGCGCGCATCGCCCAGTACCAACCCTGTCACATCCTGGTGCCGCCCCACGCCCGCGCGTCGTTTGAACAGGCCCCGCTGCCCCGGCACACCCCCTTTGCCATCGCGCCCTTTTTCATCCCCACCGACGACATCTGGGTGCGCGACTACGGCCCCTTCTTCGTGGCCGACGGACCGCACCGGCGCATCGTCTCCTTTGCCTTCAACGCCTGGGGCGAAAAATTTCCCCCCTACGACACCGACAACCAGGTCCCGGCGCGCATCGCCGCGCAGCTCGGCTGGCCCATCGAGTCCCACGACTTCATCCTCGAAGGGGGCGCCATCGAATTCGACGGCCTGGGCACGGCCCTCACCACCGCGCCCTGCCTGGTGGGTGAGGCGCGCAACCCCATCGAGCAAAAAACGGCGCTGCAAAACGCCATCTGCACGGCCTTTGGCCTCGACGACTTGCTGGTGCTGCCCTTTGGCCTAGAGGGCGATCACACCGACGGCCACATCGACAACCTGGTGCGCTTCGTCGCCCCGGGACACCTGGTGCTCAACGCCGACTGCGACGTGCACAGCGA
>JAAYKL010000059.1 GCA_012522445.1 Myxococcales bacterium
AACCACACCTGTGGCATTCGCGCCGACGACGGCCTGGTCATGTGCTGGGGCGAAAACGAGTACGGCCAAACCGACCCGCCCGAAGACGTGGCTTTTTCCGCCCTGCGCGTGGGCGGTGAATACACCTGCGGGCTCCGCGCCAGCGACAGCATCGAAGTGTGCTGGGGCACCCAAGCCCGCAATTTCTGGCGGTAATCGCCAACCATAAGCCCCCCAAAAAAAACACAGCGCCACGCCATTTTTGCACTGATAGCAGGGGGCTTCGCATATCATCAAAACATTATCTGAAGTCCGAGGAGGGTAATATGCGCAACGCAATGCATTGGTGGGTGGTGGTTTTGCTAATCTTTGGGGGCCTGGGCGGCTGTGGCGACAGCACCGGAGACGACCCCGCAGACACCGGGAATGACCCCGCAGACACCGGGAATGACCCCGCAGACACCGGAGATGACCCCGCAGACACCGGGAATGACCCCGCAGACACCGGGAATGACCCCGCAGACACCGGGGATGACCCCGCAGACACCGGAGATGACCCCGCAGACACCGGGACAGAACCCGCAGACACCGGGACAGAACCCGCGCCCTGCGAGGACGGCACCTTTGACCACGACGGCGACCCCGCAACACCCTGCGTGCCCTGGACCGTGTGCGGCGACGACCAGTTCGTCGACGGAGAACCCGACAATATGCGCGACCGCATCTGCGCGCCCTGCCCGAACAATTTCACCAGCCAGGGGCCCAACGCCGCGTTTTGTACGACCCACCTCCCGCGTTTCACCATCATCGCCGCAGGCGGTTACCACACCTGCGGTTTAGATGAAGGCGGCGTGGCACATTGTTGGGGCAGCAACACCTATGGCCAATCCGCGCCGCCCAATGACAAGCGCTTCGCCGCCATCGCCGCTGGCGACGCTCACACCTGCGGTTTGGATGAAGGCGGTAAGGCACATTGCTGGGGCAGCAACGGCAATGGCCAAGCCGCGTCACCCGACATGGTGTTCACCGCCATCACCGCGGGCACCCAGCACACCTGCGGGATCGATGAAGGCGGTAAGACACATTGCTGGGGCGCGAACTACGATGGCCAAGCCGAGCCACTCGACATGGTGTTCACCGCCATCACTGCAGGCGGCTACCACTCCTGCGGCTTAGATGAAGTCGGTAAGGCACATTGTTGGGGCAACGACGATTCCGGCCGAATCGCGCCACCCGATGTGGTGTTCACCACCATCGCCGCAGGCAACTACCACACCTGCGGTTTGGATGAAGGCGGTAAGGCGCATTGTTGGGGAAACAATATCTATGACCAAATCGATCCACTGCCCGACATGGTGTTCACCACCATCGCCGCAGGCGGCAAACACACTTGCGGCTTAGATGAAAGCGGCGTGGCACATTGTTGGGGCGACAACGATTATGGCCAAGCCGCACCACCCGATGTGGTGTTCACCGCCGTCGCCGCAGGCAGCTTGCACACCTGCGGAATCGATGAAGACGGTGTGACACACTGTTGGGGCGACAATTATTCCGGTCAAATCGTGCCACCCGACGTGGTGTTCACCGCCATCGCCACAGGCGACGATCATGCTTGTGGGATCGATGCAGGCGGTAGGACACATTGTTGGGGCGATAAGAACCATGGCCAATCCACGCCACCCGATGACGTGGTGTTCAGCGCCATCACCGCAGGCAACGTCCACACCTGCGCTTTGGATGAAAGCGGTAAGGCGCATTGTTGGGGCGATAACTTGTTCGGCCAAACCGAGCCACCCGACGTGGTGTTCACCGCCATCGCCGCTGGCACCTCTCACACCTGCGGTTTGGATGAAGACGCTAAGGCACATTGTTGGGGCAGGAGCAACAACGGCCAAGCCGAGCCACCCGATGTGGTGTTCACCGACATCACCGCGGGCGGCGATCACACCTGCGGTTTGGATGAAGACGGCGCCGCACATTGTTGGGGCTGGAACGATAATGGCCAAGCCGAGCCACCCGATGTGGTGTTCACCGCCATCATCGCTGGCAACGCCCACACCTGCGCTTTGGATGAAGGCGGCAAGGCACATTGTTGGGGCTGGAACGATAATGGCCAAGCCGAGCCACCCGATGTGGTGTTCGCTGCCATCACCGCTGGCAACAACTACACCTGCGGTTTGGATGCCGGGGGCAAAGCACATTGTTGGGGCGACAACAGCTTTGAACAAACCGAGTCCCCCAGCGGCGTGGTGTTCACTGCCATCGCCGCGGGCAACTACCACACCTGCGGCATTCGCGCCGGGGATGGCATCGCGATGTGCTGGGGCCGCCAAGCCCGCAATTTCTGGCGATAGCGGTCATCGCCGTAGACATCCACGCCATTTGTGAACCGGGCATTTGCCGCGCGCCGATGCGACGGAAATTGCCGGTTGACCACCCGCCCCATTGGACTTAATTTGCACGTGTTTTGAACGCCCGCCCCCTGGGCATTTCGCCACGCGTTCACGCTAGGAGACCACATGAAGATACAGTCGGATGCCTTTGTTTCAATCCGCTACACGTTGACCGACGACGACGGCAACGTGCTCGACCAATCCAAACCCGACAACCCGTTGGGCTTTGTCTGCGGCCGGGGCATGATCATCCCGGGGCTCGAAGCCGCGCTCATCGGCCTGGAGACCGGCGACAAACGCCTCATCGACGTCAGCGCCAAGGACGGCTACGGCGACAACAACAGCGAGCTGCTGCAGGAGCTGCCCCGCGAAAGCTTCCCCTCCGTCGACACGCTGGAGATCGGCCAAACCTTTCAGGCCAAAACCCCCCACGGCCTCATGCGCTTCGTCATCCACGACATCAGCGACAAGGCGGTCACGGTCGACCTCAACCACCCCCTGGCGGGCAAGGACCTGCACTTCGACGTCGAGGTCATGGAGGTGCGCGCCGCCACCGAAACCGATCTCTTGCCCCCGGCCCACGACTGCCAAACCGGCGACTGCGGTGCCTGCGACGACGCCGTACCCCAGCCGTGACCCCGGCGCCGGCCCAGGGACCAGCGCCGTTGGCGCCTCCCCCACGCGTCGACAGCCGTCCCGCTGATGCCCATCATTTTCGCGCAATGTATAGAAATGAAATTGACATTACAGGGCGAATCCCACTAGCTTCACCACAATCCATCTTCACATCGTTGTTGAAGGTGCGCCGAAACCCTCCGGCCGGGTTCCGGTCGTTATAAACAGGAGAGAAACCGATGAAAAAACAAATGAAAGCCGCGCTTGTTTTCGCACTCATGGCCCTGGCGGCCCTCGCGATCACTAGCTGCAAAAAAGCCCAAAAACCAAGGCCCGATGCCGCAGCCAAAGAGGTTACCCCCGTGGTCACCATCGACATGCACATCATGTCCAAGTGCCCCTACGGCGTACAGGCCATGGATGGCGCCATCCCGGCAGTGGCGGAGTTCGGCGGCCAAGTGGCCCTCAATCTCCACTACATCGGTACCAAGGGCGCCGACGGAAAGCTCAACGCCATGCACGGCGAAGATGAGGTTAAGGGCAACATCATTCAGCTTTGCGCGCTCAACCTCTTCCCCGACAAGGCCTTCCCCTTTATCACCTGCATCAACAAAGAGTGGCGCGCCATCCCCAACGGATGGGAAAAATGCGCCGACGAGGTCAAAATCGACCAAGCCGCCCTCAAGGCGTGCAGCGACGGCGACAAGGGCCAGCAGCTCCTCTCCGACAGCTACGATGTGTCGAGCCAGGCGGGCGCCCAAGGCAGCCCCACCATCAAGGTCGAAGGACAAAACTACCAAGGCGGTCGCGCCCCACGCGATTTCGTGGCGTTTATCTGCGACAAGTTCAAAGACAAAAACCTGACCCACTGCGCCAACATTCCGCCGCCGCCCAAGGTGAAGCTCATCGCCATCACCGACAAGCGCTGCGGGGCCAAGTGCGATCCGCAAAACGTCATCAACAGCCTCAAGCAAATGGCGCCGGGCCTGGAAGCCGAAATCAAAGACTGGGCCGACGAGGGCACCCAAGCGCTGTACGACGCCTCCAAGCTCTCCAAGCTGCCCGCCATTCTCTTCGACAAGAGCCTCGACGCCGACGAAGGCGCCCTCAAGCAACTGGAGCGCTTCTTGGTGCCCGCAGGCGATTATCGCTCGCTGCGCATCCAGGCCAACTTCGATCCCCGCGCCGAAATTTGCGACGACGGCATCGACAACACCGGCAATGGCCTCGTCGACTGCGACGATCCCAGTTGCGCCAACGGCATGGAGTGCCGCGCTGAGACCGACAAAACCCTCGAGCTCTTCGTCATGAGCCAGTGCCCCTACGGCGCCATGGCCATCAAAGCCATGGAAAAAGTCCTGCCGGCCTTTGGCAAAGACATGAAGTTCATCGTTCACTACATCGCCGACGAAGTGGATGGCAAACTCAACGCCATGCACGGCCAATCCGAGGTCGACGAAAACATCCGCCAGCTCTGCGCCATCAAGCACTACGGCGCCAACAACAAGTACCTCGACTACTTCAACTGCCGCTACGCGGATTACCGCAACCCCGAATGGCAAAAATGCGCCACGGGTGCCATCAAGGCCAACGTCATCCAAAAGTGCTTCGACGAAGAGGGCAACAAGCTGCTCTCCGATGACATCAAAATCGCCAAGGCCCTCGAGATCGGCGGCAGCCCCACTTGGGTGGTCAACGGCAAAACCAAATTCAACGGCATCGCGGCCGACGTCATCCAGCGCCAGTACTGCGCCAAAAACCCCGGCCTGAAAGGCTGTGACGCCAAATTGGTCGAAGAAGGCGCCGCTCCCCCGGTTCCCTCTGGCTCCTGCGGCGACTGACCCCCCTCACCCCACCCGTTCCCCTCTGTGTCCCCGCGTTGCCAAGCGCAGCGCGGGAAGCCTCCCCCGCATCACAATTGACGATCAGGTGTTCCGAAGCCCTTGGGCAATTGCCAGGTGGGATCGTAGCGATTGATGAAATGTAAGTTTTCGTAGTTGATGGTGAAGTGCGCCATGATGGGGGCGGCCAGTGTTCCGGTGAGCCAAAACAGCGCGCCAAACGCAAAGCCCATGGCCGTCGCCTGGAAGGGCCAGGGCAGAAACTTGCGGCTGGGACCGATGTGCAAGACGCCAAAGATCACGCTGGCAATGACAATGCCAAACGAGGTTTGCAGCGCGCCGCGAAACAGCAGCTCTTCGCCCACCGCCGAAAAGGCCGAAAAGGCCAAGATCTCGACATTGCGCAGGGGCCCAAACAGGGCGCGAAACTCCGTGTGCAAGTCCCGGGCCCACACCAAGCGGTGCACCGCCACCCGGGACAACCGCGCGATGCCCATGCCAAACGCCACCCCGGCAGCGCCCCCCACCAGCACCTGCACCCACAGGGCCTGGGCCGTCAACAAACTCTCGGGATGAAAAAAGAGATTGGGGTACCGGCTGTCGCGCACCAAGGCGAAGATCAACGCCACCAACGCCACCAGCCCATAAAATGCCGCAGCGATTTTTAACTTCGATCGTCCCAACAGCAAGATCCTTCTTTTGACATGCCCTTCAACATATCACCGACGCCCCAGCAGAGGCCATGCAGCCACGGCGAGGCCATGCAGCCAACAAAGTCCTCCGCGTCATTGGCAGCGCAACGAAAACGCAACCGCTGACCGGGCCAACGGATGTTCGATGACGAGAGCGGGCGCACCTCACCGCGCGGCGTTCGAAGCGCGCATGGCAAGGGATTAGAATTGCGCCGTGGCGTTGAGCAACAAGGACCAAACCAGCGTTTTTTCGGAGCGGAAGCGCGTGCCGGGGTTGTCGATTTCGGGGCGGTGCCCCAGGTTGGGCTTGGTGCAAATCCCCGAAAGGAGATCGACGCTGTTGGCGGGGCAGTAGTCGGTCTTCGTGATCAGATGTGCGCTTTGGTAGCCCATGTTGAACCCCGCCGCAAACTTCACGTATTTTGCCGGTTGAATGGTGAGCACCAGACGCCCCGAGATGCTGGCGTAGTCTTCGACGTCGGTCATGCCCGTCCACTGTTCGGCCGCGTCGCCCTGCACGGCATCGGGCAGGCCATCGGCGTTGCCACAAGAAGCCGCGGGGTTGGCAGCGTCACAAGGGCGAAAGTGGCGAGAGGTGCCCAGCGCGTCAAACAAGGGGGTGTAGGTGCGGCCCTCGGAGAAATAAGAGGCGGAGCCGCCGACATCGATCACGAATTTTCGATGCTCTGCGCGCACCTCCCACGGGACAATTTCGAGGCCGAAGTCGAAGGTGCCCACCAGCGGGGGCATTTTGTTTAAGACGTTGGCGGTCAAGTCTCGGGTTTCTTCTTTGTACCAGCCGATGAGGGCCTCGATGCCCGAGTAGGGCTCCACCGGACCGAAGCGCCGCGAGAAGCGCAAGCCCGTGCGCAGCTCATTGATGTTACGGGAGATGCCGCCGTCCCCGCCGTCGTTTTCGCAGTCGTTGTGCACCGCGCCGTCGTCGGTGCAGGCCGCCACCAGCCGCTTGCCCACCGCAAAGCGCCCCTCGACGAACACCGTGAGGTAGGGGTGTTCGGGAACCCGCCCCTGCTCCAGGATGCCCCACCACAGAGCGGCGGAGAGATAATCGAGGCCGCTGCGCTGCGGTGCGTGGAAGCTGGTCTCGAACAGCGGTGTGCTGCCGTCGATCCAGTCTTTTTTGCGGGAGAGGGTGCGGTCGTCGCTCAAAATAACGGGCACGCCAAAGCGAAACGAGACGTCGCGAAACAGGCCGATGTCCAGCTCCAAGTCGAGGATGTTGCGGACGATGTTGTAGGAGGCCAGATCGTACTTGGCGTAATAGGACTTGGCGTTGGGCTGCAGCACCGCGCTGTTTTTGGATTCGCGCGTGATGAGGCCGGTCTCCTGTTCGCGCAGATAGCCGATGCGGATGTTGAGATCGAAAGGATTGTTGTTCATCCGCATGTCGGCGGCGTCGATCACGTCGGTGTATTCACCGGCAGCGACAGGGCCCACCAGAAGAAGCGTCAACGCGGCAGCCAGCAGTTTTGCGGATATTCCCGTAAGATATTTCATTCATCGCTCCCTAGAAACGGCCTTCGGCAGGCGCTCATTTGAAATGCAAAATATGGGCAAGCAAATCTGGCAAACCATAGCCCGAACCCTTCGTTTTTACAACAATGCAAGGACATCAAACAGCGAGAAAGCCGCGCGCGTGCAAATCGAGTTGCATTCGCACCGCGCCCTTTTTATCTTCAAAGCAACAGGAGGCCGCCGCATCCCATGTCATCCGTCAATTTGCACCGAAACGAAATTGGCATCAAAGTGGTTTATTACGGACCCGGTCTCGGCGGCAAAACCTCCGCGCTCCAATACATGCACGCCGTGCTCAAACCCGAAAATCGCGGGCGCCTGATCTCCTTGGCGACGGGCATCGACCGCACCCTGTACTTCGACTTTTTGCCGATTCAACTGCCGCGCATCCGCAACTTTTCCATCCGCATGTCGCTGTACACCGTGCCGGGACAAGTGCACTACAACGCCACGCGAAAGCTGGTGCTGCAGGGCGCCGACGGCGTGATTTTTGTGGCCGACTCCCAAGCGAGCCGCCACGAGGCCAACGTCGAGAGCATCGAAAACCTCTACGCCAACCTCCGCGAACACGGCGTCGACCCAACGGCCATCCCCTTGGTCCTCCAGTACAACAAGCGGGACATCCCCGACGTCTTGCCCGTCTCCGAGCTCAACCGCGATCTCAATCCGCGCGATGTCCCCTGGTTCGAAACCTCCGCCGTGACCGGACAGGGCATTTTTGACGCGCTCAAGACCATCACCAAGCTGGTGTTAACCGACCTCAAGCGCCAGGGCATTTACCGCGACCCCGCTCCCCCCAACGCCGAAAGCGACGCCGCCTACTGGGGTGTCAACGGCGACGCGCTGCCGTGGGATGGCGAGGACGGCGACCTGTCCGGAGCCCCACAAGCGCTCGCAGAACACCGCGAAGCGCCCGCGACGCTCTCCGAACGCTCCACCTCCATCGAAGCGGCCATCGTCGACCACGTGGCCAGCCACCCCGCCTCCGATGCCCCGCCCCCCAAAGCGCCGGTCAACTTCTCCGATCTCTGGAGCACCGACGCCGCGGCCCAGCGCATCGCCGCCCTCGAGAGCGACATCGCCGCGGGACACTACCGCCGCGTCATTGAACACGCGCCGCAGCTCTTGGCCACCCTCTTGCCCGCCGGAGGCACCTTTGCCTCCACCGAGGCGTTTCTGCTCGCGCTGGGCACCAACGGCGCATACTGGGCGCGCTTCTCCGCCATCACCCACGCACCCCACGGCGGGTTGCTCACCCGAGCCGACGCCCTCTTCTGCCTCTTCTTTTTAACGGATGTGGAGCTGCGGCTGCAGTCCGCTGGTGTGCGCACCTAGTCGTCGAGCGGCTCGTCTTCCACGCCCTCCGGTGCGGCGCCGATTGACACGAGCAGCACGTGGGCGATGCCATCGACCGCCACCTGGTCCCCCGCTTGCAGTTTTCGCGAGCGGCGCAGCTCCACCGCTCCATTGACGCGCACCTCGCCCTCGCCGATGCGCCACTTGGCCTCACCCCCGCTGCTGACGATGTCGGCGAGTTTGAGAAATTGCTGCAGCGTCACCGGCAGCGCGTCGACCCAACATTCACGTGTTTCGGTTTGTCTCATGGCCGCAGAATAACCGATTTGCATCTGGAGATTCACGGCAAAAAATCGTACATCCCTCTTCATGAGCACTTCCATACCATTGCCACTCACGCCGCGTTCCACCACCGCCACCGATGCCCGGCATCGCCCTTCCCTGTTGCAAAACATCGGGCGCACACCGCTCATTGAGCTGCGCAACATCTCCGGTGCGGGCGCGCGCATCTTCGCCAAGCTCGAGGGCAACAACCCCGGCGGCTCCATTAAGGACCGCACCGCCCTCTGGATGATCGAAGACGCGGAGCAGCGCGGCTTGCTCAAACCGGGGCAAACCATCCTGGAGCCCACCTCGGGCAACACCGGCATCGGGCTGGCCATGATCGCCGCCTGCAAGGGATACCGCGTCACCCTCACCCTGCCCGAGTGCGTCAGCGTGGAGCGGCGCCAAACCCTGCAGGCCTTCGGCGCGCAATTGATCCTGACGCCCCACTGCGAAAAAACCGACGGCGCCATTCACCGGGCCCACCAAATCCTCGAGGCCGACCCCGAGCGCTACTTCATGCCCAACCAGTTCGCCAACCCCGCCAACTGGCGCGCGCACTACGAGACCACCGCCCCCGAAATTTGGGAGCAAACCCAGGGCAACATCGCGGCCTTCGTGGCGGGCTGCGGCACCTCCGGCACGTTGATGGGCGTCTCGCGCTACTTGAAAGAGCGCAACCCCCGCACCCAAATCATCTCCGCGGAGCCAACCCCCGGACACGCCATCCAGGGCCTCAAGAGCCTGCAAGAGGCCATCGTTCCGGCCATCTACGACCCCGCACACATCGACGACACCGTGGTGGTCACCGACCTGCCCGCCTTTCACATGTGCCACCGCCTCGCCACCGAAGAGGGCCTCTTCTGCGGCATGAGCAGCGGCGCAGCGGTTTGGGCGGCCGTCGAGTGGGGCAAACAGCTCTCCCCCAACGACATCGTCGTCACCGTCCTCCCCGATCGCGGCGATCGCTACCTGTCCACGTCGCTGTTCCGCTCCGTCTGCGCGGAGTGCCCGCCGTAGCGCCTGCCACGCATCGGTCGCGCGGTTCGCGGCTTCGCGGTTTCGCGGTTTCGGTTTCAATTTCAATTCGATGTTTGGGTGAGCGGGGTGTGCGGAGGGTGCACCGGCGCGGTGCGATGAGATCAGGCGTTGGCGCGCTGGAAGTCCGCCATGAACTGCGCGAGTTTTTCGGCACCTTCTACGGGCATGGCGTTGTACATCGACGCGCGGCAACCGCCGACGGAGCGGTGTCCCTTGAGGCCGTTAAACCCTGCGGCCGTCGCCTCGGCGATGAATTTCTTTTCGAGGTCTTCGCTGGGCAGGCGCCACACGACGTTCATCTTCGAGCGCGAAGCGCGGTCCACCGGGCAGTTGTACCATCCGCCCGAGTTGTCGATGGCCGCGTACACCGCTTGGGAGCGCGCCGCTGCCAGGGCTTTCATGCCGTCGATGCCGCCATTTTCTCTCACCCAGTCGAGGGTGAGCTTCATCATGTAAATCGCGAAGACCGGCGGCGTGTTGTACAGGGAGTCGGCGGCCGCGTGGCGCTGGTAGGAGAGGTAGGCCGGCAAGTCTGCGTTGGCCGACGCGATGAAGGATTTTTTGGCAATGACGACGCCCAACCCTGCGGGTCCCATGTTTTTTTGCGCCCCGGCGTACACCATGTCGATGCGATCCCACGGGATGTCGCGCGAGCCGATGTGCGAGGACATATCGACCACCACCGGCACGTCGCCGAGCTGCGGAAAGTCCTGATACTCGATGCCGCCGATGGTTTCGTTTCCGCAAAGGTGCACGTAGGCCGCGTCGCTGCCCGCTTTGATTTCATCGGGGGATGGCATGCGCTTGAAGCCTTCGGATTCGCCGCTCCAAGTGATGCGCGTGGCGCCGACCTTCTTGCCGTCGCCGATGGCTTTTTTGGCCCACTCGCCGGTGTGCACGTACTCGGCGGTGGTGCCCGCCTTGATGAAGTTCATCGGGATCATGGCGAACTGCATGGTGGCCCCGCCTTGCAGCAACAGCACATCGTAATCTTCGGGCACGCTGAGCACCTCGCGCACAGCCGCCAGCGCCGCCTGGTGCACCGCATCGTAGTGCTTGCCGCGGTGGCTCATTTCAATGATCGACATCCCCGCTCCCTGGTAATTGACAAAATCCTTTTGCGCTTGTTCCAGGGCGGGCAGTGGCAGCATGCAAGGTCCTGCTGAAAAATTAAAAATGCGAGCGCTCATGTTACTTCTCCTTAATTTTTGCCTGATGGATTCCGGTCACTTGCTCGGATGGCGTTTGTGGATGACCGCCTATTGTGATGGCAGTCCTGTTGGTGAAAGGAACACTGTGAAAAGAAGCCTTCTCAAAAACTCACGGCCCGTTCTATTTTTTTTTACCGACGCTTACAAGTGGATTTAACGCGATCAGTAGAATCATTGTCCCCGCGTCCCTGTACCGACACGGCGCGACACGGCGGCAGGAGCGCGCGCTTGCCCCGTCGTACATTGCAAATCAGAAATAAAAATTTCATTTTTGAAATCAACGTGCCCATTCCCCCAAAGGACGCCGCGCGATTTTCGCAAAAAACACAAGGCTTTGCGCGAAAAAACGACCCACACATGCCCCCGCAAAAGCATTAGTAAGACTGGCACGGTTTCTGCATATACCCTGCGCGACGGCGTTCTTGAACCAGATGCCCCCCACATCCTCAAGTTCGTCGTCTCTTAATTCTTATCAACGGCGACTCTTCAGGTGCCCCCTTCTCCTGGAGAACTCGCCGTTTTTTTTTGCGCTGTGTTTGCCGACCACACGGGTGTGCTGTGAAACGCAGACCCCGCCCACGCCGGCCTGGCTATTCGCGAATCGAAATGAGCGTGCCGGGATTGCCCGTGATGGCGATGGCGCCGTGCATGCCCACCGGGACCTCGGGCCCTGTCCAAAAGAAGAGCCGCCGCGCGTCTCCGGGCGACAAGTTGATGCACCCGTGGGAGCGAACGCGGCCAAAACGGTCGTGCCAAAACGCGGCGTGCAGCGCGTAGCCCTTGTCGTAGAACTGCGTCCACGGAACGTCTTCAATGGAGTAGGACTCGGTGCCCGCATCGGGGTCGTCCATGATGATGCTGACGTGCTTGCCGTACACGCGAAAGCTCCCCGGCGGCGTGCGGTGTTGGGCGCGCCCCGACGAGACGACCGTGGCAAAGACCGGCGTGGCTCCCTCGTAGGCCACCAGGGTTTGCTCGGTGAGGTGCACGTCGATCCACTTCTCGCCCTCTTTGACGCCCGCGGGAGGGGAAACCAGCCGCGCGACATTGGCCACGCGCGCCGACACGTAGCGGTTTTCGCCCACGCGGTAAAAGCGCCGCTTGCCCTCGGTGACCTCTTCGAGCAACGCAAAGCGCGCATACTGCGGCACGTCGCCCGCCGGTCGCAATGCCGCCTTGGGGGTGGCGCGTTCGAAGTAGTTGGCGCCGATGCCCGTAACAAAAACGATGGGCAACGGATTGCGGCTGCTGATGAGCTCGCCCTTCAGCGACGACGGGGTCACCTCCGACAGGCTGTCGGCGGCGATGTAACGCCCGCGAACGGTTTGGATCCAGGTGTCCACTTGTTGGTTGGCGGTCACGTAAAACCCGCGGGCCAGGCGCAGGTGCACATAGGAAGGCAGGTCATAGGGATCTGCGGGCGGCGGCGGCGCCACCTCGGAAGAGGGCGCGGGCTCCAGGACCCCCAATGCCGGCGCGTCGGCCTCACCGGAAACCGCGATGCCACCATCGGCCGCAATGGCGCGGGCGCGGGCCAACACCTCGCGCAGCGCATCCTCGTCGTGCTGTGGCTCTGCCGAAGCCCCGCCGCCTTTGTCGCGTCGGCGGATGCGTCCCAGCACCTCGTCCACCGCCTTCATCTCGTCTAGCGACGGCACCTTCCAATACTCGATGGTGTTGTGCCGCTGCACGTAGCGGTAATCGTAGGGCATGGGGTTGTCCAAGTTCGGCCCTTGCGGCGCGGGCGCAAACGAGATGGGCTGGGCCGCCACGTTGTAGCCCTCTCCGTCGCAGATGTAGCCGCCATTGATGGTTTTGTGCCAACCGCGGCGACAGTCCTCGGTGGAGACCCGGCTGCTGACGCGAAAGCCCCCGCCCCGGCGGGCATACGCGATGACGCGGCTTCCCTTCTGCGGTTTCTCCAGCACCTGCGCGTGAAAATGAAAGGCGACGGCGTGCATGGGAAACTCCGCTGCCAGGCGCTCGGCCTCTTTGCGCTCGGCTTCTTTTTGCTCCGCCTCTTTGCGCTCGGCTTCTTTTTGCTCCGCCTCTTTGCGCTCGGCTTCTTTTTGCTCCGCCTCTTTGCGCTCCGCCTCTTTGCGCTCGGCCTCTTTGCGCTCCGCCTCTTTGCGCTCCGCCTCTTTGCGCGCTGCCTTGGCTTCATCGCCCGCCGGAGACGCCGCTTTTTCGGGAGACGCCTTTGTCGTTGGGGGTGCTTTTTTCGCTGCCCTTTTCGCCTCTGCCGGCGATGCCTGCAACGCTGCGGACTCGGCGTCTTCGGGCGACTTCGACTTCTTCGACGACTGGTGATACCACAGGCCAAACACCGCAATGCCCGCGACGAGGGCCACCCAGACGACAGCAGAAGAACGAGATGTGGAACGCGGCGAAGTGCGCGAAGTGCGCGATGTGGAACGCGACGAAGTGCGCGGTGCGGGTTTCTTCTTTGTGTTCGCCACGCGCCGGCGATTGGGCCTGGGGTTCGCCTTGGTCTTGGATGGGGGTTTTAACGCCATGAATGCCGATCTTTCTCAAACAACTCCACAACAGAAGAGCAACCGAAACATTGGACCGCCAGGCGTCGCATTGTCCAGAAATCGGCTTTGTTCTGATAACGCTGTGGGCGCGTAACGCTTTGGGCGCGCGTTACAGCAGCGCGACGAGGATGCCGACGCCCAGGGCGACAAAGAGGAATAGCGCCGCGATTGCGTAGCGCTTGGCTTGGGCGTAGCGCGCCGCGTCAAACGCCACCAGCGCGCGGTGGTGTAAAGCTTGTTGGCGTTGGGCCGCCAAAAATGCGCGTTGCTGCTGCGCTACCGTGCGCGCCCATTCGGAAAGGGCGGCGTGTTCGCGGAGCTCTCCCGCTGCGAGGACGGCTTCGCCCACCGCGCTCCAGGCCAACGTCACCTCGGCGTTTTTCTCGCTCATTTGAGATTGCAGCCCCAAGAGGGCATCCTGGTGCGACTGCGACAATTGGGCTTGCGCCTGTTGGCATGCGGTCACGTGCGCCTCCTCGTCGGCGAGACGGCTTTGCGCCGCCTCCCAAGACTGCGCCTGTTGCCGGTGCGCTTCTTCGCGTGCGTTCAGCTCTGATTGTTGCTGCGACAAGCGGGACAAGAGCGGTTGCTGGGCCCCGTCAAGTTCAGAGATGGCGTTGAGGTGGCGCTGCCGCTCCGCCTTGGGTTGCTGCAAATCGGCATAGACGCGCTGGTGTTCCTCGATCTTCGTGCGGATGTTTCGCAGCTCGATCTCGGTGCGCTGGTGCATGGCCCGGGCGCGCCGCATCTCGGTGTGCGCGGTCTCCAATGCCTGTTGTGCATCGCGCTCCGCCTGGCGCAGGGGGGTTACCCGCTGGGTCAGCTCCGCCATTTGCGCGGCGAGCTGGGCGTTTTTTTCATCGTGGTCGGCCTGCAACGCGCGCGCATCCGCCTCGGTGGTGGCGACGCGCTCATCGGCTGCCAGCGCCTCGTCAAGGAGATGTGTCCCGGCGCGCTCTGGCACCAGGTTGTGACGCGCGGCTTCTCGCCCCAACGCCGCCAAGGCTTCGCGCAGGCGCCCCTCGCGCATCTCGGCTGTCTCCGTGGCCTGCCGGGATGCCGGCGTCAACTCCCGCAGCCGTTTTCGCACCCGCATGGCGTAGCGCAGGGTTCCCAGCACACCCGGATCTGGACGGCCGAAACCCGCCAGCTCCCGCACGTCTGCGTCGGTGATCTCCTGTGTTTCGAAGGCACCCAGCGCGGCATCGACGCGTCGCGCCGGCGGGGCTGTGTCGGCCAGCTCTAACGCCAACTCGGGGCCATCGTCGCCCAGGGTCAAGAGCCGTTCGCCGTCATCTTCGAAGGCGGCGGTGTCGGGCGGCACAGGGGTGGGCGCGCGGCCCGAGAAGTTGGCACCGCAGTGCGGACAAACGCGGTTCTCGCTTGCCGACGGTTTTTTACAGGACGGACAGTACCTCATGTTGCGCGCACCTCGCGTTGGGACTCATGGGAAATTCTCGCGCGAAGCCCGTGGGCGCCGCAAGCGAAAATAAGCGATGAGCAGGGCCAAAAAAATGCACAGCGACACCCCGATGCCCTTGCGAAACAACTGGCGCCGCTCGTCGGACTCGGGCAGGAGCGTCACCACGCGCTGCGCGGCACCTTCGTGGGTGGGATCGGCGTCGGCGATGCGGCGGTACACGTGAATGTTGGCAGCGCCGCCTTGCAGGGCTACCTCTGCCGCCAACCAGTCCATGCCAGCCCCGGCCATGGCGCGGGTCATGGAGTCGGCGTCCGACAGGCGCAGGGCCAAGCGGTTCATCTCTTCGGCGCGCTGGAATGCCCCCGTTTTTTCGAGCTGCTTCGACCAGGAGAGGTAACTCGTGGCCATCTCGCCGCGCCGCACAAAGAGCGGCTCGTCCAGCAAGACGCGGCTGTAGTGCTGGTGCATCGCCTCGAAGTCGCCCGCCGTCGCCGCCTGCTGGCCCCGTTCAAATTCACGCAGCGCGTCCTTGATGCGCTCTTGGTCCCAGAAGTCGTAGAGCGCCTGGCGCCACTGCTCGAAGTCGGTGTCCCCCTTGGGCGGTTGGGAAAATGTATTTTCGTATTGCCGGCGGAGTTGCCAGCGCGCGTTGCGCCCGTAAGCGGCCAAGGCACTGCGGGCAGCGCGCCGCACAAAGACCGATTCGTGGTTGGCCATCGAGAGGGTGACGTCGATGGTACTCAGGTCGTTGACAGAGGCGTAGGCCTCCAGGAGCTGCGCCAAGCGCCGCGGGTTGCGGATGCCCTGGATTTGTTCGCTGAGCAGCGGGTTGCCCATCTCGCGGATCCACGCCACCGAGAACATGTGCAGCTCTTTGTCCTTGCTACCGCGCCCGTACACAAGCGCTGGCAAGGCGTCCAGGCCCCGGGTGACCATCATGTTGCCCACCAGTTGGCGAAAGGCCCCGGCGTGCCGCCCGGAAAACGCCAACATGATTTTGTAGCCGACCAAGCTGTTGAGATCGTGCAGGGCGAAGAGCATCGTCACCACCCGCAACGCCGCGCGCAGTCCCTCGCGGTGGGTTTCGTCGCTGGGGTTCAGCAGGAGCAGCGCGTGCAAGATGTCGTCCGCGTCTAATTTTTGTGCGAGGCGCATCGCCGCGCGGATTTGATCATTGCGGGCGCCCTGGTTGGCGTACAGGGCTTTGCGGATGGTGCTCTCCGAGCCCATGGCGTTGCGACGAATCTCCGCCGCCCCCTCCCGGCGTTGCGACACATCGGCGTGCGAGAGCTTTTGGAGCAGCGCCGCCAGCTCTTCGTCGGTCAAGCCGATGTCGTGTGACAGCGCCGCATCGGGCGTGCCGCCCCAGTCCTCGTGGGCCTCGGGGTTGGACGCCGGACCGACCCGCGGATCCGCCGCAGCCACGCCGGCGACGAACAGCAACAGCAGTGGTGTCGCGCGAATCATTAACAAGAGCAGGACAGGTCTCCGCGGCCGATGCCGACATAGTGGAGGTCGTTGGGGAGTGGTTGGAATGACCAGAGATTGCGGCCATCCATAATGAAATTGCCCCGCATGCGCGCCGCCACGTCGCGCCAATCCACCTGCGCGTACTGGGGCCAAGCGGTGACCAGGATCAGCGCGTCCGCGTCGTTTAGCGCGTCCATGGGGTCGTCGCAGAAAGACACCACATCGGTGACCAGTCGCCGGAAGGTGTCCATGGCGATGGGGTCGTGTACCGCCACCTCGGCGCCGCCCTCCAGCAGCGCCCGCGCGATGTAAATGGCCGGTGACTCGCGCACGTCGTCGGTGTGCGCCTTGAACGCGAGCCCCCAAATGGCGACGCGCTTGCCCGCGACAGAGCCGCCAAAATGCGCCCGCACTTTGGCAAAGGGGACGCGCTTTTGCTCGTCGTTGGTTTCGTTGACGGCGGTCAGCACCCGCATCACCGCCTCGTGGTCTATTGCGGTCTTCAAGATGGCCTGCACGTCCTTGGGAAAGCACGAGCCGCCAAAACCGCAGCCCGGTTGCAAAAACTGCAAACCGATGCGCGGGTCCATTCCCATGCCCTGGCGCACGTGCTCGATGTTGGCGCCCACGCGCTCGCAGAGGTTGGCGATCTCGTTAATGAAGGTGATGCGCGTCGCCAGGTAGGCGTTGGCGGCGTACTTGGTCATCTCGGCGCTGCGCGGGTCCATGCAGACAATGCGTTCGCGCGCGTCTTGGTAGCCGTAAAGCGGCGCGTAGAGCTGGCGCATCGCCTCGGCGGCCTGCTGGCTGTCCGTGCCGATCACCACCCGCGGCGGCTTCATAAAGTCTTGTACCGCCTCCCCCTCGCGCAGAAACTCGGGGTTCGAGACCACATCAAACGGATGCTGCGTCGTCTCGGCCATCACCGCGCGCACCCGGGCGTTGGTGCCCACCGGCACCGTGGACTTGCACGCGACAATGCGGTAGCCGTCCATGTGCTGCGCGATGGTCTTGGCCACCGCCAGCACCGAGCTCAAATCCGCTGAGCCGTCTTCGCGCTCCGGTGTTCCCACGGCGATAACAATGATGTGACCAAAGCGAATCCCCGCCGCGATGTCGGTCGAAAAAGACAGGCGCCCCGCCGCGCGATTCCGGTCGCAAAGCGGCTTCAACCCCGGCTCGTAGATGGGGATCTCCCCGGCGTTGAGGGCGTCGATTTTTTCGGCGCTGATGTCCACGCACATTACGTCGTGGCCGATCTCGGCAAAACCCGCGCCCGCCACCAAGCCGACGTAGCCGCTGCCGATAATGCATACTTTCATAAGGCCTCCCTGAAACAGACAATGCCGTCGCACTGAGCAGTACCGCGAACTGCGCATCCCTTCAATACTGCAAACGCCAACCGGTTTGACGCCGCGGGCAAAATCATTTAAAGCAGCCGCATCGTTTCGAATGTCGAAACTTACAACAAGGAGTACGACAATGGCCAAGACCACCGCCAAAAAAGAAAAACCCGCCTACAAGATTCAACAAAAGCGCTCCGGCCGCTACGCGGTTATCGGCAAGGACGGCAAGTACATCAACGGGCCGGAGAAAGTCGAAATTCTGCAAAAAGAGGGCAAGATCAAAAAGCTCAAGCCCAAGGCCAAGGCCGAAGCCGAAGCACCCGCCGAAGCGTCCACCGAAGCCTAGCTTCGTTTCTCTAAGCTGTTCTCTCCACAATGAGACCGCCTTTGGGGCCTGCATTCTCCACGCAATTGTTGCTGTGGTTCGACGCACACCAGCGCGCGTTGCCGTGGCGGGGGGCTCCGTCGCCTTACGCCGTGTGGGTCTCCGAGGTGATGTTGCAGCAAACGCGGGTCGAGAGCGCCCGGCACTATTACGAGCGCTTCATGCAGCGGTTCCCCGATGTGGCTGCCCTGGCGCAAGCCGACGAACAGGACGTCCTGCAGCACTGGGCGGGCCTGGGTTACTACGCGCGGGCGCGCAACCTGCACCGCGCCGCACAAATCGTCTCCCGCGAACACAGCGGAAAAATCCCCGATGACCCCACGCGCTTTGCGTCGTTGCCCGGATGCGGTCCCTACATCACCGCAGCGGTACAGAGCATCGCCTTTGGCGCCCCCCTGGCCGCCGTCGACGGCAATGTCAAACGCGTGCTCGCGCGCCTCGACGCCGACCCCTTTCCCGTCAACCACACCCGGGCCCATCGGCATTACCTGCCGCGCGCCCAGGAGCTGTTGTCGCCGCACCGCCCCGGCGACCACAACCAGGCCATGATGGAGCTCGGCGCCCTCATTTGCACGCCGCGCAACCCGGATTGCCCGCGCTGTCCCGTCGCCGCGTTTTGCACCGCCCGCGCACAAGACACCGCTCACCGCCTCCCCGTGCGCGAAAAAAAACAACGCGCCCCCCTGCGCCACTTTGTCTCCGTCATCCTCGTACACCGCAGGCGCTACCTGCTCTTCCAGCGCCCCGCCAAGGGCTTGCTGGGCGGGCTGTGGGAGTTCCCCAGCACCGAGCGCACCGCACAGGAGACCGCACAAGAGGCCTGCGCGCGCTACGTCCACGCGCTCACCGGACACTCCGGTGCCGTGCCCCAACACGCCACCCAACTGCAGCACGCCTACACGCACTTTCGCCTGCACATCGATGTCTATTACTGCCCCGTCCCAAGCCGCGCGCTCCAAGCGCCAACACAGCTACCACACCGCTGGCTCCCCCTCGACGACGTGGCCGACTTCCCCCTGTCCTCGGTCAACCAAAAGATCCTGCGCTGGGCACAGCAACACAACGCCCGCCCCTAACCCCGCGCCACAGATCCGCCGCCGGGAATGGACCGGGCGCCCCCGGCGTTTTCCCTAACGCCCGCGCGATTTCCAACGGCAATAAACGCTGTTGTCGCGGCGCGCTATCGGGTAAAAGGCTCCGCAACAAAGTACCGTGCATCATTAAATACAACCCGCACACAACAAGAGAGACCACCGACGTTCCAACGACAACCATGCGCACCCAAAGCAAAAAAACCCGCAATACCACCGCCAAGTCCCGGCCCCGCCGCTGGCAAAAATGGCTGTGCCGCCTGGGCATTTTTTCGCTCATCATCGCGCTGTTGGCCGGCGCCGCTGCAGGTGGCGCGCTCTTTTATTTCTCCCACGACCTCCCGCCCATCCACGGCACCTTGGCGGGCTACGATCCCCCGCAAATCACCCGCATCCTCACCGCCGACGGCGTCCTCATCGGCGAGATCTTCGAAGAGCGCCGCACCGTGGTGCCCCTCGACGACATCCCCGAGGTCATGCGCAACGCGGTCATCGCCGCCGAAGACGCCAACTTCCACACCCACAAGGGCCTCGACTACCTGGGCATTTTGCGGGCCGTTTTCAAAAACATCGAGCACGGCCGCATGCACCAAGGCGCCTCCACCATCACCCAACAGGTGGCGCGCACGTTCTTCTTGAGCCGCGAAAAAACCTTCGCCCGAAAAATGCGCGAGATGCTCCTGACGCGGCACATCGAAGAGCGGCTCAGCAAGGACCAAATCCTCTTCCTCTACCTCAACCAAATCAACTTCGGGCACGCGCGTTACGGCGTGGGCGAGGCGGCGCGCTTCTACTTCGCCAAAGACATCGCCGACATCTCCCTGGCCGAGGCCGCCCTGCTCGCGGCGATCCCCAAAGGGCCCGCGATCTACGAGCCCATCGGCCACCCCGACAACGCGCTGGGCCGGCGCGCCTACGTGCTCAAAGAGATGCACCGCAAGGGCTTCATCTCTGCCGAAGCGGCCCAAGAGGCCCGCGACACCGCGCTGCAAATCCGCCGGGACGCCCGCCCCAAAACCGAGTTGGCCCCCGAAATTGTCGCCCTGGCCACCGAGGCGGCCCGCGAGCTCGTGAGCATCGAAAAACTGCGCCACGGGGGCTACACCATCGAAACAACAGTGAGCGCCAGCCTGCAAGAGGCCGCGCGCAAAGCCCTCAAAGATGGCCTCGTAGAGGTCGACGCCCGCAACCAGCGCATCGCCCCCTTCCGCAAACGGGCGTGGCCCAAGGGCGCCGACCGCGGCCTAAAAACACTGGTGCCCGGGCGCATCTACACCGCCGAAGTCACCGCCACCGACGACGAAAATGGCGAGCTCATTGTGCGCTTGGGCGCGCGAGAAGGCCGCATCCGCATCGCCAAGGAGACCCGCTACAACCCCAAGCAGCTCCCCGCCTCAAAGATGGCCGAAATCGGCGCCAAGGTGCGCGTCCACCTCGAGCAAGCACCGCCTGCCGAAGATCCCATCCCCCTGCGCCTCTCCGTGGGCCCACAGGGCGCGGCCATCGTCATGTCCCCGGGCACCGGCGACATCCTGGCCATGGTGGGCGGCGACGAGATGACCCCCGGCGGCTTCAACCGCGCCACGCGCTCTCTGCGGCAACCGGGCTCCGCCTTCAAGCCCCTCGTCTACCTGGAGGCCCTGCGCACCCGCCGCTACCACGCGGCCACCCTGCTCGACGACTCCCCCGAGGTGGAGGGCTCCTGGCAGCCAGGCAACGCCAGCCAAGCCCCCCTCAAGGGCCTGGTGCCCCTGCGCCAAGCGCTGGCCGAGTCCCTCAACCTGCCCGTCATCAAAGTGATCCGCGACATCCAACCCGAGTCGGTCACCGCCCTGGCCGCCCGCATGGGCATCGCCTCGCCCCTCGAACCCGTCCCGTCCTTGGCCCTGGGCGCCTCGGGGCTCACGCCGCTCGAGCTCACCCAAGCGTACGCCGTCTTGGCGGCCGCTGGACGCCACACGCCCCACCGCGTCCTCTTGCGCATCGTCGCCCCCGATGGCCGCGCCATCCCCATCCCGCGCAGCGAGGGCGAGCCCGTCATCGCCCCCCAAGAAGCCTGGATGACAACGTCGCTGCTGCGCTCTGTCGTCGAGGCCCGGACCGGCACCGGCAAAAAGGCCGCCGAAATCAAACGCCCCTGCGCCGGCAAGACGGGCACCACCAACAACGCCGTGGACGCCTGGTTCGCCGGGTACACGCCGGATCGCGTGGCCACGGTCTGGGTGGGCTTCGACGACCCGCGCTCGTTAGGCCGCAAGGAGTACGGTGGCAAGGCCGCGCTGCCCATCTGGGTCGCCATTATGCGCGCCGCCCACCAGGGGCTCCCGGTGCGCGACTTCGACGTCCCCGAGGGCATCATTACGGTGCGCATCGATCCCCAAAGCGGCCTCCGGGCCTGGGACGACATGCCGGGCGCCATAGACGAGTTCTTCATCGAGGGCTCCGAGCCCATCGAGACCGCCCTCCCCGACGAGGTGCTGGCCCCCGAAGACTTCCTCCTCGACCAAGCCGCGCTCGAAGAAGAAGCGGAAATGCGCGACACCGCTGCAGACGACGCCCCGCCCCCTAGCGCCTCCGCAAACCCGGTACCGCCGCCCGCCGCCTCCCAACCGGCGACCGCCGCCCCCGACAGCGCCCCGCTCCCGCCACAACAAAAGGTGGACATCCCGCAATGACATTGGGTAAATATTTGTTGGCAACCAACCCGCCAAGGAGCCACGCGCCATGGAAAAAATAACCTCGCGACTGTTCTGGATTCTGGGCCCCCTGCTCCTCATCTTGATCGCGTACTTTCTCGCTTCGGGCACCTCCGAGCTCATCGCCGCCAAGGTCTCCGATCTCCTGCCCACCCCCAAGGCCTCCGAGGTCCCCACCATCACCACCGCCGCCGTGGCCGCCGTCCCCAATGGCAACATCATCTTGCGCAACAACATCTTCGACCACACGGCCCGCAACCTCGACAAAGACCCCGAGCCGCCGCCCGCCGTCTACCTCCCCGAGGGCCCGATGCCCCTGGTGCCCTGCAGCACCTCCGCCAAGCTGCTCACCCTGCTCGCCTCCTCCTCCGACCCCGCCCACTCGTGGGCCATGCTCGAAGTGGGCGGCAAGCGCACCTCCGTACGCCCCGGCGACGGCTTCGAAGGCCGCACCGTCTCCGCCATCTCCTGGCGCTACCTCCTGCTCCAGGGGGCCAACGACGAGTGCTACATCGACATGTTCCTCGACCCCAATGCGCCGCCCCCGCCGCCGCCGCCCACCGCCGCCACCGCAGGCGCCACAGCCGACGCCGCCGCAGCAACAACGGACGCCGCCCCATCCGCCTTGGCCAACGAGATCCAAGTCGAGAGCGACACCGAGCGCACCGTCACGCGCGCCGTCGTCGATCAGGCCCTGGCCAACCCCACGATGTTCGCCAACTCCGTCCGGGTGCGCCCCTACCGCCAAGACGGCAAGGTCACGGGGTTTCGCCTCCGCACCATCGACAAGGGCAGCCCGCTCGAGCTGCTGGGAGCCCAGCGGGGCGACATCATCCATTCGGTCAACGGCGTCTCTCTCACCAGCGTCGACCAGGCCCTGGCGGCTTACCAGGGGCTGCGCTCCGAAAACCAGCTCACATTTACCGTGACGCGACGCGGACAACCGGTCGATTTAAAGATTAATATTAAGTAGCGCCGGGCCCCGCCCCAAGCCCGAACCGCACAGCACTAACCGCACAGCCCGAACCGCACAGCCCGAACCGCACAGCCCGAACTGCACAGCCCTAACTGCACAGCCCCACCAAGCCCTCAATGCGGCGGTGGATAAACTTGTCTCCGGGGCTGAAGCCGCGCGACAGCTCCGCCAGCACGCCCAAGTAGCGCGTCATCTCCGGGCACACGCGGTACCCGGTTTTGCGGATGTCCTGGTACAGGGCTTCGACGCCCTTTCGCGGCATCAAGCGGCGCATGCGCTGGTAAAAGGCAAACAGGGCGCTGATGTGCTCGGGATTTTTTTCGGCCACGGCCAGAGCGATGACCAGCTCGGTGACGTCCAGCAGGTCCGCCTCGTTGGGGGGGACGCCTTCCTGTGCCTGCGCCCAGAACCGCTCCAACATTGAGCTGAGCAACTGGCTGGTCTCGTCGTACTTCTTTTTTCCCAGGGCCTTGCTCGCCAGTTCGAGCAACATCTGCCGAGACGTGGCCGATGGTGCGGCGGCCTCGGCCCCCAAGCTGCTGGCCGGCTGCGGTTCTGGCGTGTCGCGTTCGCCGGCACCAGCGTCGGGGTGGCACGTGCGACAGAGGGTGTCCTCAGCGGTCATCCAGTCGCCACAAACCGGGCAGACGCGCAGGCTCATCGTGTTTTTGGCGCTGGTGTGCGAGCGGGCCTCCGAGGCCACCACCGTGGAGATGCGGATGCTCTGCTTGCCGATGGTGATCTCGTCGCCGTGGGCCAACGCCACCCGCCCCGAGACATGCCGCCCATTCACCACGCAACCATTCCGGCTGCCCAGGTCTTCTAAAAACAGCCCGTTCTCGTCGCGGACAATGGCCGCATGCAGGCGCGACACCCCGGGGTCGTCGAGGACGAGGTTGCACGCCTCGCTGCGACCGATCTCAAACCGCCCCATGGGGGCCTCGATGTTGGAGTTTTTGTAAATGATGCGATAGCGACTCATGCACCTGCCCTCTGAGATGATTGCGCCGCCCAGATTTGTTCCAATGCGGCGAGGGTTTCGCTGGCCGACGCGTCCCGCTTCAATCCCTGCAAGTACTGCGACAGCATGGCTGCGGCGCTGCGGCACTTGAGCAAGTCGCGAAACAAATCGGGCGGCACGGGGCGTTGGGCCCGCTGCCAACCAGACAACACCCACGCCACCTTGGTCGCGTCGTCCAGCTCCGCCGCCAGCGTCGCGTTGTACTGGCTGAGGCGCAACAGCGCGGCCATATCGCGCAGCCCCGACGCCCAGCGCAGATCGAAGTCCTCCATCTTGCCCAGCAACACGCGCGTCGCATGGGAAAAACGCCCCTGCGCGATGGCCTCGCGGATGAGCTCGGCGATCATATGCTCCGACCAATGGACGTCGTCGTTGCCGAAGCTGATGGGGATGGTGGGATCGCTGGTGCGTTGCCGCGCGCGACAGTGCCGACAATGCTGTTCGGAGGCCGGCATGGCCTTGCCGCATCTCGCGCATGTCTTTTGCGGCAGCAGGGTCACGTCGCAGTGGGGACAACGCGAGAGCCCCCGGGGCATGGGCACCTTGCAAGCGTGGCAGCTCACCATGGCGCCCGTGTTTCGCAGAGAGCGCGACAAGGCCGGGTTGTCGATGACGAAGAGAATTTCTTGGCTGCCGATGCGGAGCCGATCATTGTGGGCCAAGGGGTGCGCCGAAAACACCGGGACATTGTTGACCAAGGTGCCGTTGCGCGAGCCCAAGTCGTCGATGGTGGGCACCTGGGCGGCGGTGCTGATCCGCGCGTGGCGCCGCGAGACCAGGGGGTCCTCCAACACCAGGTTGCAATCAAGCCCGCGTCCGATGACGAAGTCTTGCGCGTAGATATCGACTTTTTGAAACATGAACTTCAAACGATATTTTAGCTGCTGTGTCACGGCCATTATCCAATCCCCCAGCAAAGATGCGCCAACAGCCGAAACATACTACAACCCCCACGCTGTTGACCACTTTCCTGACAGAACAGGGCCCGGCGCCCCGCTTCCCACAAGTGCAACGCCGTCGCTGGCACCTGCGGCATGGGGTTGTTGTTGGCGGCGTGAAGCGATGGGCGTGCGGGTGTCGTAGGGGTTACTTGCCTTGCGAGAAGCCCGCGTCCGCGTTGGGCGTGGTTCCGGTGTAGCTGTCGATCACAGACTCTTTGTGGTCGTCGAGATCAACGCTGGTGGTGACCTCTTCGATCAGGTCTGAGGCCGAAGATGTCGTTGGCAGGGTTTTGCGATCGGCGTTGGTGCGCAGCTTGGCGACGTGCGTCTGGGTGACGGCGCTGGTGAAGCGAAGCCCGTACACGCCGTAAAACGACTCGCCGTCGATGATGTCGACATAGGTGGTGGCGTCGCGCCACGTGATGCGATCCAGGTTGCCCTCGCGGTCGACAAACTCCTTGCCGGGGCCGCCCATCACCTCTTCGATGGAGGCGAGGAAGGAAGGAAAATTAAGCCCCTGAACTTGGTCCATGCGGAACAGGCGCAGGCGCTTCCAGAAGCGGCCGTTGATGAAGAACAAGTACTCGACGAATTTTTCTGCATCCCACACCAACATGGACTCGTCGTTGTTGTGGGTGAACTCCTTGTAAACGATGTTGGACTCGTAGCCCGTCGTTTGGCCTTCAAAGAAGACAAAGCTCTCTTTCAGCGTGCGCAGCTCGCGCATTTGCATGGAGCGGATGCGGTCCTCAGCCAGGAGATCGCCCGCCGTCGACTTGAGCTGCTCGGCGTACTTGGCGACGATTTTGTCCTCGAAAATTTTGTACACTTTTTTGATGCTCATGCCCCACTGCAAGTCCTCCATCTGCGCGGGGATGCCATCGGTGGCGGGCCAAAACTCCGGCTTGTTCAAATCGCTCTTCTTGGCAGGCTTTTGCATTTTGGGCGCACCGCCGTGCTGGGCACCGGCGATCTCAATGCGCTCATCTTCCGCCGACAGCTCGACGTACTCGTATCCAGCCAGCGTCGCCTCTTCGATTTCGGGCTCGGCGAAATTGTCGACTTGGCGCACCTGGCGCGCCGACTTCGCATCGCCAGAATCGGATTGCATTCCCGCACATCCCAACAGCCACAATCCTGCAAACAAAAATGAAATTACGAACACTTTTCTCATGCCAGATTCCTCCTCAAGGACATCGTGCCAAAATGCACTGCGATTGAAATACCGCCCATCCTATCACGTCGCAAAACGCTGCCAAGTTTCAATCGAACGGCGCGCGTTTTTTTGCCCCCGCGCCCGTCGCCCGACATCCCGCACTTGACGTCGGGAGCAGCGCTTTATAAACAAACGCACAACTTGTTCCGGCCACGCGCCGCAATGCCACCGGAGGTTCTCATGGCTTTAATCAACGCAAGCGATCTCAAAAAAGGCATCATTCTGGAAATCGATGGCGCGCCGTGGCACGTCGTGGACTGCTCGTTTCAAACCCCGTCGGCGCGAGGGGCCAGCACGCTCACCAAAATCAAAGTCCGCAATCTCAAGACCGGCGCGGTGCTCTCCAAGTCCTATCGCGGCGGCGAGATGCTCCCCGAGGCCGACTGCGAGAAGCGGCCGGTTCAGTTTCTGTACCAGCAAGAAAATGAATACGTCTTCATGGACGAAGAAAGCTACGAGCAGTTCTCGCTCTCCCAAGAGGTCCTGGGCGACGCCACCGGCTTTTTGCTCGAGGGCGCCCAACTGCGCTCGATGCTCCACAACGGCAATGTCATCAGCGTGGAGCTGCCCAACACGGTGGAGCTGCGCGTCGTGGACACGGCCCCGACCCTCAAGGGCGCCTCTGCCCAGGCCCAGCTCAAACCCGCCACCCTGGAGACCGGTCTCGAAATTCTGGTGCCCCCCTATCTCGAGGCGGGCGAACGCGTCAAAGTCGACACCCGCGACGCGCGCTTCATCGAACGCGTCAAATAACGCCCCGCGACGCGCCCGCGCCCGCAGTCGCACAACCAAGTCAATTGTCGCATTGTTGTTCTTGTGGTCGCTGCCGCGCTACTTGCCCAGGTTGATGCCGACCATGAAGATGGGCTGCGCCTGAAACACCCACAGCTTTATCCCGAAGTCGTCGAAGAGCTCTTTTTCCTCTTTGTCCGCGGGGCGGTACGCCGAGAAGGGCAGCATGTTGATGCCAAAGGAAATGGGCACCGACATCTTAAAGCCGCTGGGTTGTTGAAACAAAAACACCTCGACCTCAAAGCGCGGGAAGATCTCCAGACCCGCGTAGCGCTCCTGCCCAAAGGCCCCGGCGCTCTCTTCCTGCTCCAGGTGTAGCAGCGAAAAGCCCACGTCCGTGGCGCCGCCAATTTGCACGCGGCGGTGCATCTGGACGTTGTACCGCATGGAAATCCCCGCGCCGAAGTGGACGTGTTCGATATTGCGCAGCCAGCCATTGGCGTATTTGTCGACGCGCGCCCCCTTGCCACCGGCGACGCGCACATACGGACCGATGTGAAAACGCGGCCCCGCAAACAGCGTGGAAACATGCGCGCCACCAAAGGCACGCGTGCCGTAAAAAATGGTGTCGACTGAACCGATATCGCTGTCGCCAAAGCGCTCGCCAAACGACCCCACGCCCAACAAACTTTGCACGGCGAACTGCACGCGGCGATAGGGCGTAAAGCGGGGCGGCGAGGGAGGCGGCACCTGTGGGAGCAACGCCGGCGGGGTGTCCGCCTGGGACAAGGATGCCTCGGTATCAAATGATGAGGGCTCGAAGCTCTCCGGCGCGCTGTCGGGTGGCGCGGGCGCGAAGCCCTCCGACGCGCTGTCGGGTGGTGCGGGCGCGAAGCTCTCCGGTGCGCTGTCGGGTGGCGAGGGCGCGAAGCTCTCCGGCGCGCTGTCGGGTGGCGAGGGCGCGAAGCTCTCCGACGGTGGAGAGACGCAAATGCCGTCCTCGCAGATGCGCTCGCCCTTGCACTCCATGTCGGTGTGGCACTGCGCACGCAGCCCAAGAGACGCAAATGTCATCGCGCCCAACACCAGTAGAAGCAGTTGTTTTGGGCCCATTGGTTCCCCCTGGAGAAGCGTTCAAGGCGCCGAAATGGCGCTCGTTCTCAAATGCATGCCGCCGCGTTTACAGAAAATTTAAAGCAAAACGGAAAGCAAAACAACAGCGCCGCCCAAAATTACGCAGCCTCCGATGCACCGCAATCAGTAAGCGCGGGCCATGAGGACGCGACCGGCGGAGGGATTGCCGGTGCGAATGCAGCGACCGGGTTCGGGGGCCGGTCCTTGTCCAGGCAGGGGGATGCAGCGGATGGTGACGCTGGTTTCCTCTTTGATGCGCATCTCCGTTTCGCGCGTGCCATCCCAGTGGCACCACGCAAACTTCGATTGCCCATCTTGAAAGACACCCAAAAAGTCATCCCAGGTATCGACGGTCACGGTGTTGTCGTCGCGAAACTTTTCGGCGCGCGCCAACAGCATCTGTTGAAAGTCATCTAAGATGCCGGGGATCTGCGTGGCCAGCGTATCGATGGCGATTTTTTGCTTCTCTTCGGCGATGCGCAGCCGCGTCATGGCGGTGCCGGAGTCCACGTCGCGCATGCCCACCTCAACGCGCAGCGGCACCCCTTTTCGCTCCCATTCGTAGTACTTGTCGCCGGGGCGCTTGCCCTCCCGGTCGTCCACCTTCACCGCGATGCCCCGCGCTTTCAAATCGCGGAACAACCCGTCCACAACGGGCAGTACCTTTTCGCGCTCGGCGTCCTTGCGCGTAATGGGCACAATCACCACCTGCACCGGCGCCATCCGCGGCGGCAAAATCAACCCCGTGTCGTCGGAGTGCGTCATAATCAGCCCGCCGATGAGGCGCGTCGAGACCCCCCAGGACGTTTGCCACACGAACTCCTCGCGCCCCTGTTCGGTTTGAAAGCGCACGTCGAAGGCCTTGCCAAAGTTTTGCCCCAAGTCGTGGCTGGTGCCCGCCTGCAGCGCCTTGCCGTCGCGCATCATCGCTTCAATGCACATCGTTTGCAGGGCGCCCGCGAATTTTTCGGCGTCGGTCTTAATGCCGCGCACCACCGGCATGGCCATCATCTCCTGCGCAAAATCTCCGTAGACATTGAGCATGCGGATGACTTCGTCCTTGGCGTCCTCGTGCGTGGCGTGGGCGGTGTGTCCCTCTTGCCACAGAAACTCCGTGGTGCGCAGAAACATCCGGGTGTGCATCTCCCAGCGCATCACGTTGGCCCATTGATTAATGAGCAGCGGCAAATCGCGGTAGGAGGAAATCCACTTGGAAAAGAAATGCCCGATGATGGTCTCGGAGGTGGGGCGGATGCAGTACTGCTCGCCCTCGGGCAGCGCCTTGCCGCCCGCGTGTGTCACCACGGCGATCTCCGGCGCAAACCCCTCGACGTGCTCGGCTTCCTTGTTGATAAACGACATGGGAATGAGCAGCGGGAAGTACGCATTTTGGTGTCCGGTCTCTTTAAAGCGCCGGTCGAGATCGGATTGGATTTTTTCCCAAATGGCGTAGCCGTGGGGCTTGATCACCATGCATCCCTTGACGACCTTGGCCGCCTCGGCCAGCTCAGCCTCGCGCACCACATCCTGGTACCAGGCGGGGAAATCTTGGGACTGGGGCGTGATTTTTCCATTTTCAGCCATACGCATTGCTCCTACGTAAAAGAAAGCGCGCCACGCGCCTTTCGCGCCGGGCCCTTGAACGACCGCGGCAAAATTGCAGCCCTAGGTATCACGAAACAGACCGCGGTGAAAGATGGGGGCGCACCGCTGGTCGCGAACACGGCCCGCGCTTCCCAAATGCTTCCCGAATCACTCTGATGGTGGTTCCCAAATGCTTCCCGAATCACTCTGAACGCCCCGTTTTCGCCCCGTGTTTTGTCGTCCAAAACGGGACAATATCTGTCTCGCTACGGGACAGTATTTGGCCGAATTTCAAAAACCTAAAACAATGTGCAATAATTTCAAGGAATTAACCTGCGCAACGTCGTGCGCACCTGTTTTCTCCCGCGCGTCTAACTGCGCCCAGACGGGTTTTGCGGCTACAGAATCTCCTCAAGGGTGGTGGCGGTTAAAATGCGAGAGAAGGCGTGGGTGATTTGCTCGTGGTCGAGCTGCGAGAGGCGTTCTTTGTCGTCGTCAGAAATGGCGCCGAACTTCATTTCGACGAGCTTCAACAGGCTCGCCAATGCGCCCTCTACACGGCCCTTGGCGATTCCTCGGGCTTCGCCCTCCTGCAGGCCCTCTACACGGCCCTCTACACGGCCCTCCTCGCGACCCTTCTCGTGTCTTTCGTCCAGGATGTTACCCAAGGTTTCGGCCAACATGGTCTGCTCTCCCTCCAAGTTCTCAAACCGGGGAACCCGCTCAGCGTCGACTCCCCGAGAGGTTAGCGTCGTGCGAAACACGCCGTCAAACCAAGCCCCGATAGCCGGCAACAGCGTCTCCGCAGTGG
>JAAYKL010000060.1 GCA_012522445.1 Myxococcales bacterium
ACGGCGCTGATCACCGGCACTGGACACGCCGCCACGGCCCGCACCAACGCTTCGTCGTTGAACGCGTCGAGCTCCTCGGTGCTGCCGCCGCCGCGCCCAATGATGATGACGTCGACGCCCGGGGTTTTCCCCAGCCGCTCCAGGGCCGCGCGCAGCTCCGCCGGCGCGGTCTCGCCCTGCACCGCTGCGTGAACGAGCAACAGCTTCACGGGGAAGCGCCGCCGCGCCACTTTAATGATGTCGTGCAACACAGCGCCGGTGCGCGAGGTCACCACACCCACACAGGTGGGCATGGGCGGCAGCGGACGCTTTCGCGACACGTCGAACAGGCCCTCGGCGTCGAGTTGTGCGGTGAGTTTTCGCAAGGCTTCGGCTTTAAGGCCAGCGCTGTCCTCGCTGATCGATGAAACGATGAACTGGTAGCGCCCGGTTTTTTCGTACACCGTGAGCTGTCCAATGGCGCGGACGCCGCGGCCGTTTCGCAAGCGAGAGCGGTAGCGCTGGGCCGTGCCCCGCCACATGACCGCCGAGATTTTGGCCGCCCCGTCTTTGTCGACGAGCTCGAAGTAGACGTGCCCGGCGCTGGAGGGGGACACCCCGCTGATCTCGGCCTCGATGCAGATGCCGGAATACGCGCGCTCCAAATCCGTACGCGCCCGTAAATTAAGCTCTCGCACCGTGTAAATTTTGGGGGGCGCCGCCTGGGCAGCCAAACGCATTTTTGCCGCTTCGAAGAGGTCCATGTCACAACCTAAAACAAGCCCCCGCAGGCGTCAAACCCGCAGGTGTTCTCCACCAAAAAATCCCCGAACCAAACCGCCAAAAAGCCCGCAGGGCGTCGCTTTTGGCGTACAATATCTGCCATTGGCGACCCTCAATGTATTAAGGAGACAATATGCGAAATCTTATTGGCTTATGGACAGTGGCGATGGCGGGGCTGCTGGGCTTCAGCGCTTGCGACAGCGGAGAAGACGGCGAAAGAGCGCCGCAGGACACCGCGCCTCTGCAGGACACCGGCGATACCGAGACCAGCCCCGGCAACACAACGCCCACCCCAGACACCGCGAAGCTCCCCCCGGATACCACCACCCCACCCCTCGACACCGCTCCCCGGGACAGCGAAAAAGTCGGCAAACCCATCCCCATTCCCACCGACCCCACCAAACCCCGAGATAGCGAGCACACAGGCATCCCCATCCCCGAAATCCCCCGCGATGTCTTGTAGCGTCTAGCGCGACCCCGAAGCGAGAAGACGCGCGCTTGACAAGCCGAAGGGGCATTACCAAACTGCCACTTGCTGCAACCGCACGCGTTAGGCCGATCTCGAAAGGAGCCCACATGCTGGACACCGCGTTCCTCACCAACCTCGCCGCTCTCAATTGCCAGTGGGCCGAGGAGACCGGCGCAGTGTTCGTCATCTTCGGGGCCACGGGCGATCTCTCGCGCCGCAAGCTGGTGCCCGCCCTGTACAACCTGCTCAAGGACGGCCACCTGCGCAAAGACTTTTTCGTCGTCCTGGTGGGGCGCCGCGACGGCGAAAAGGACGCCCTGCTGCAGAGCCTCGCCGAGGGGATGTCCCAATACTCGCGCACCCAACCCATCGACCCCGCCATCCGCGACGCGCTGCTCTCCCAGGTGGTGTACGTGGCCGAGGATTTCGGCGAGCCCAGCGGATTTTCCCGTCTGCGCGCCATCCTCGAACAGCGGCCGCTGCCCCTGCGCCTCTTTTATCTCGCCACGCCCTCAAGCCTCTACCCCAGCATCCTTGACGGCCTGAGCGCTGCCCACCTCATCGGAGAGCACGCCGACGCCGACTGCCAGACCCGCGTCGTCTTCGAAAAGCCCTTCGGCCGCGACCTGGACTCCGCCATCCACCTCAACGCCCTGGCCCGCGCACACCTCGACGAGTCGCAGATTTACCGCATGGACCACTACCTGGGAAAAGAGACCGTCCAAAACATCCTGGTCTTTCGCTTTGGCAACAGCCTCTTCGAACCGCTGTGGAACCGCAAGTACGTCAGCCGCGTCCGCATCATCGCCACCGAGGACATCGGCATTGTCGGGCGCGGGCGCTTCTACGAGGAGACCGGCATCATCCGCGACGTGCTGCAAAACCACCTGCTGCAAATCGCCGCCCTGTCGGCCATGGAGGCCCCGGTGTCCTTTGAGGCGGACCGCATCCGCGACGAGCGCGCCAAGGTGTTTCGCGCCTTCCGCCCCCTGTACGCCGACCAGTTATCGGCCCACGCGATCTTTGGACAGTATGACGGATACACCGACGCCGACGAGGTGGCGGCCGACTCGCGCATCCCCACGTTCGCCGCGCTGCGCCTCTTCATCGACAACTGGCGCTGGGAGGGCGTGCCCTTTGAAATCATCGCGGGCAAGAGCCTGGGCGAGAAGAGCACCCGCGTGGAGATTCACTTCCGCTCGGTGCCTTTCTGCCTCTTCGGCAAACACTACGTGTGCGAAAAGCTCGACCCCAACATACTCACGCTGCGCATCCAGCCCGAAGAGGGCATCTCGATGCAGTTCAGCACCAAGACCCCCGGAGACACGCTGCAGGTGTCGCCGGTTCGCATGAACTTCGACTACCGAGAAACCTTCTCGGACAAGGCCCAGCAAGAGGCCTACGAGAAATTGCTGCTCGACGCCCTGCGCGGCGATCCCACGTTGTTTGCTCGGCAAGACGAGGTGGAGCTGATGTGGCGCTATGTGGCCCCGCTCATCGAGGCCACCGAAGCGGGAACGGTCCCGTTGCACCGCTACGCGCCGGGCGGGAGCGGCCCCAAGGAGGTGTGGAAATGACCCGGACGCAACAGTGGCTCGTGGCCCCAAACGCAGCGCAGCTCATCCCCACAGCGGCGGCCATCGTCGCGGCGCAAATTCGCGCGGTGGTGGCGGCGCGCGGCACCTGTCGACTGGCCCTGGCTGGCGGCAACACCCCGGCCCCGCTGTACGCCCTGTGGGCCAAAGGCGAGGCGGGCTTCGAGGTGCCCTTTGCCCAAGTGACCGCGCTCTTTGGCGACGAGCGCTTCGTGCCCCATGATCACGCGGACAGCAATTACCGCAGCGCCCGCGAACACCTGTTATCCCGGGTGCCTGCCCTGGGCGCGGTGCATCCCATGACCGACGGCGCAGGCGACCCCGATGCCGCGGCCCTGGCCTACGAGGCCCACCTGCAAGACCCCATCGACGTCTTGCTCTTGGGCATGGGCCCCGACGGTCACATCGCCTCGATATTTCCGCATTCACCGGCCTTTTCGTCCCCGGAGCGACTGGCCTTGGCGGTCATTGGCCCCAAGCCGCCGCCCCAGCGCATCACGATTACTCCGCGCGTCGTCGCTGCGGCACGGCACGTGTTTGTGCTGGTCACCGGCGCCGACAAAGCCGAAGCCGTCTCCCAGGCGATGTCCGCCACCGGGGTCTCCGAAGCATTGCCAGCCACCTTGGTGCGCGAGGCCTTTTGGCTCCTCGACGCGCCCGCCGCATCCCAACTGACGAGGTAACACAACATGAACACGCAACCGCAACACAACAGCGCCGCGCCGGCCATCATCGGGGTGGCGGGACTGGGCGTCATGGGCAAAAACCTGGCCCTCAACATCGAGAGCCGCGGCTTCCCCGTGGCGGTGTGGAACCGCAGCTACGCGCGCACCGAGGCCCTCTTGGCCGAAAAGCCCGACAGCGGTTTTGTCCCCGCCCCAACCATCGAGGCCTTTGTGGCGTCCATCCGGCGGCCGCGGGCCATTGTCCTGATGCTCACGGCGGGCAGCGCCATCGACGCGGCCATCGACCAATTTGCGCCGCTCTTGGAAGCGGGCGACATCCTGGTGGACGGCGGCAACTCCTGGTTTGAAGACACCGAGCGGCGGGAGCAGCGACTCAAGGCGCAGGGCATTCACTACGTGGGGCTCGGCGTCTCCGGGGGCGAAGAGGGCGCGCGCTTGGGGCCTTCTCTCATGCCCGGGGGATCGGCCGTGGCCTATGAAGCGATCGCCGACGTGCTGGTGCGCATCGCCGCGCAAACCGACTCCGGGGCCTGCGTCACCCACGTAGGACCAGGGGGCGCGGGGCACTTTGTCAAGATGGTCCACAACGGCATCGAGTACGCCGACATGCAGCTCATCGCCGAGGCTTACCATCTGCTGTCCGCAGTGGGCGGCATGGACGCGGCCCAGCAGTCCCAGGTGTTTGCGCGCTACAACGAAGGGCCGCTGGCCTCCTTTCTCATCGAGCTGACCGCCCAAGTGCTCGCCGTCACCGACCCGACCACCCAGGCGCCCCTGGTGGACCAAATCCTCGACAGCGCCGCGCAGAAGGGCACGGGCCAATGGACCCTGCAGGCCGCGACCGCCTTGGCAATTCCGGTGCCGGTCATCGCCGCCGCGGTGGACGCCCGCATCATCTCATCGCGCAAGGCCGCGCGGGTTCAGGCCTCGGCTGTCTACGCTGATCATGCCAACGCGCACCGCTCATCCGGGAATGCGGCGCTCGAAGGAGACGCGCTCACCACGCGCCTCGAAGACGCGCTCTGGGCGGCCAAGGTCATCGCCTACGCCCAGGGCCTCGACCTCATCCAAGCGGCGTCGGCGGCCCACAACTGGAACATCCGCATCGACGAGTGCGCGCGCATCTGGAAGGGCGGCTGCATCATCCGGGCCCGCCTGCTGGACGACATCATGAAGGCCTTTCGCGCCACCCCGGCCCCCGCCAATCTGCTGGTGGCCCCGGACTTTGTCGCCCCGCTGGCCAAGGCCATCCCGGCGCTGCGACAAATGGTGCAGCTCGGGGTTTCCGCGGGCATCCCGGTGGCGGCCTTAGCGGCGTCCTTGGCTTACTTCGATGCGGGCATCTCCGCCCAGTTGCCGCAAAACCTCATCCAGGCCCAACGCGACGCCTTCGGCGCCCACACCTTTGTCCGCCGCGACGACCCGGACGGCCCGGCCCACCACTTCGCAGATTGGCTCAAATAAACCCGCGTTCGGCCCTGGCTTTTTGGGGCGTTTTGCGCCACAAGGCAGGGCATACTCGCTGCCCCGGCCCCCCGGTCGGCACCACCGGATGGAGCCCGCTTTATGAAGATGAAAAACCAGTTCTACAATGAAGACACGCGCGACGCCCTGAGCTCACAGCGCCTGGCCCAAGAGATCGCCTTCGCCCCGGTGGTCTTTCAAGTGTCGCGCACCCTCATCCGCACCGGCATCCTCGAGCGCCTGCTCCAGTCCGAAGACGGCATGAACTTCGAAGACATCGCCGACCAGGCCGGGCTCTCCCCCTACGCGACCCAGTGCCTGCTCGAGAGCGCCCTCTCCATCGGCCTCTGCTTTTGCCGCGACGAGCGCTTTCACATCACCCGCGCCGGCGTCTTCTTGCTCAACGACACCATGGCCCGCGTCAACCTCGACTTCATCCACGACGTCTGCTACCAAGGCCTGTTTCACCTGGAGACCGCGCTGCGCACCGAGACCCCGGCGGGCCTCAAAACCTTCGGCGACTGGCCCACCATCTACGAGGCCCTCTCCCAACTGCCCGAGCCCGTGCGCCGCAGTTGGTTCGCCTTCGACCACTACTACTCGGACGGCGCCTTTGCCGCTGCGCGCCAGGTGATCTTCGCCGCGCCGGTCCAGCGCCTGCTCGACGTGGGGGGCAACACCGGCCGTTTCGCCGCCAGTTGTGTGGCCGAAAACAATGCGGTGCAGGTCACCATCATGGACCTCGCGGGCCAGCTCGCCACCATGCGTGAAAACACCGCGAACCTGCCCGGCGCCGATCGCATCTTTGGCCACGCCACCGACCTGCTCAACCCCGAAGCCCCCTTCCCCGCGGGCTTCGACGTCATCTGGATGAGCCAGTTTCTCGACTGCTTCTCCGAGGCGCAGGTGGTGAGCATTTTGCGCCGCGCCCAGGCTGCCATGTCCGCGGAGACGCGACTGTTCATCCTGGAGCCCATGTGGGACCGGCAGCGCTTCGAAACCGCCGCATACTGCCTCAACCAGATCAGCCTCTATTTCACGGCCCTGGCCAACGGCAACTCCAAGATGTTTCACTCCGGCGATCTGCAGCGCCTCGTCGACGACGCCGGCCTGCGCGTCACCCGCATCCACGACGGCTTGGGACTGGGACACTCGCTCCTGGAGTGCCGCCTACCCTGATCCTTTGCGCAGCTTTGCGACCGCCCGCCCACGCGAAAAAACACCAAAGCCCCTCCCGGCGCTGCTTCTTGACTTGATATGCGCCTTTAATCAAAATAGGCTCGTTTGATTCACAGCGCCCCAAACGGCGGCCCACGCATTTTGGCCCCATGGTTGGCGGCGTTTTTGCAAAAGGAATTCAACCGCAATATGGCGAAACTCGCGCTTCGATTTATCTCCGGAAAGTACAAAGGTGGTGAATTTCTGCTCCGCGAAGGCAAGGAGATCATCATCGGTCGCAGCTCGGATGTCGACATCGTGCTGGTGGAGGACATGGTCTCGCGGCAGCACGCGGTCATCGTGGTGAAAGACGACAAGCTCTTCATCAGCGACAAGGGCAGCACCAACGGCACCTTCGTCAACGGCGAAAAAATCACCAATGCCACGGCCTCCTTGGGCGATCGCATCCTGGTGGGCACCTCCATCATGAAGGTGGTCAACGCCGCCGACGAAACCTCCGCCGTCGAAACCCAAAACGTCGCCAACGCGCCGCCCCAAACCATGCCCGGCGCCCGACAAACCCTGAGCCGTCAACCCGGACACTCCGGGGCGCGCTCCATGAGCGGCACGATCTCCGAGGTGCCCCTGCCCGACCTCATCCAGTTGTTCAACACCAGCAAAAAAACCGGCACGCTCCTGCTCTCCCACAACATGGTGGTGGCCAAAATCCACCTCGAACAAGGCCGCATCGTCTACGCCTCCATCAGCGACCAGCCCAACCTCGAACCCCTCAAGGCCATGTTCCGCATCCTCGCCTGGGAGGACGGCGACTTCGACCTGGTGGGCCCCGAACCCCACTCCACCCACAACCTCATCGAGCTGCCCACCGAGCACGTGCTCATGGAGGGCCTGCGCCAACTCGACGAGATGCGCCACGCCCAATCCAAGCTGCCGCCCGAACACGCCACCATCACCGTGGCCTTGCCGCTAGAGCCCAGCCTCTCGGCGCTCAAAACCGAAGAACTCGACGTGTTGCAGCTCCTGCTGGGTCGCTCCCTCACCATCCGCAAGGTGCTCGACAACTCGCCCCGCCCCGACAACGAGACCACCGAAATTCTGCAGAAGCTCATCAAGCACAACTACCTGCAGCTCGACGACTTCCTGTAACCGCCAACCGGAGGCACCCACATGCGCATGGTCATCTGCAGCACACCGGTTGACGACGCCCGCACCTTGGCGACGGCCCTGGTCGATGCGCGATTGGCGGCCTGTGTCAGCATCGTGCCCACGGTGCAAAGCGTCTACCGCTGGGAGGGCGAGGTGGCGCAAGCCGAAGAGGCCTTGTTGCTCATCAAGACCACCGCCGCCCGGATGCCCGAATTGACCGCGCGCATTTTGGCGCTACATCCCTACGATGTCCCCGAGATCATCGCCTTCGACATCCGCGACAACGAGGGCAACGCGGCCTACGTAAGCTGGCTCGCGCAGAGCGTCGCTCCGTAACGTCCGTTCAAAAAATTCGGTTTGTGGCGCGGCTATTCGGCGGTGTCGCCAGGGACGATCAAGAGGTGATCGATTTGCCAACGGCCCCGCCCCGCCATGCTGATCTCGGCCACCTGGGTGCCGGCGCGCCCCGGGAGCTCTGCCAGCGGCACGCGGTACTCGGCGAACTCTGCGGCGATGTCGAAGGTGGCGGCGGTGGCGCCGTTGAGGAGTACGGTCACCGTTGGGGTGGCGGCGGCGTCCTTGAGCAGGTGCCGCATGCGCACGATGAGGGTGCCCGCAGCGATGGGGCGCGGCGCGTTGAAGCGCACGGTGGCGGTGGGGCCGCTGCTCTCGCAGGTGGTGCGGTCCATGTACTCGTTGGAGAGGACCCGGGGCTTCTCGCGGCAGTTGACGAGGCCGGTGGCGCCCTTGGCGGTTTGCGCCGTGGCGTCAAAGCCCAGGACGGTCCCGTCGGTTAAGGCGCCCAGCCGGATGAGGGTCTCGGGGGTCCATTTGATCTCGGGCTCTTGCACGAGCATTTGCATCATGAGGGGCAGGGTTTCGGTGGCCTCCAGCCAGCCCAGGGCCACGGTGATATAACCGCGGACGTCCACGCTCTTTTCGTCTTTGAGCATGTCGAGCAGGGGGGGCACGGCGCGCGCGTCCCCGATTTCGCCCAGGGCCAGCACCGCCAGGTAGCGCGTCTTGCCTTCGGCCAACGCGGTGATCAAAACATCGACGGCCTCGGGATCTCCCAGTTGCCCCAAGTAGCGCAGGGCGGCTTCGCGGGTGGCCATGTCGGTTTGTCCCAGGGCTTCGATCAACCCCGGTACGGCCTCGCGTCGCTTTAACCGGCCCAGGGCCAACGCAGCGTCGGCGCGCACGCAGGGGTCGTCGTCGAACATGGCGAGCTCAAGCAGGTCGGCGCCCTGGTGGTTGTCGATGGCGGCCAGGGCCAACGCGGCGTGAATGGCCACCATGAGGTTGGCGTCGTCGAGCAGGTGGCGCAGGCGCGGCTCTTCGTCCCACACGCGGATGTCCGCCAGCAGGCGCAAAGCCATCAGGCGATCCGGGAGGCGCGCAGCGTTGTCACCGGCCAGCTCCAGCAGTTGGGGCACGGCGTGCTTGCTGCGCATGCGCCCCAGGTTGAGCACGGTGGCAGCGGGGTCGTCGGCGCGGGCGATGTCGTCGAGCCACGCGTTGATCTCGGAGAGCATGTCTTGGCCGCGCGCGGTGTGCCTGTCGTATACGTTGACCTTTTCGGCGGGATCACTTGCGAGATCGAAGAGCATGAAGACGTTGCGCGAGGGATCGGCGATGAGCTTCCAGGGCCACATGAGCGCCATGTGCTGCTTCATGACCGAGGCGAAGACCGGACGGGCCACATGGGCCTCGTTGCCGCCGAAGATGGCCGGGCGCAGGTCTTGTCCCAACATGCCCGGGTCTGGCGCCACGTCGAGCAGTTGGAGCGCCGTGGGGGCGATGTCCACCAGGGACACCGGGTGGGCGATGCGCTGGGGTGCGGCGCCGGGCACGCGGATAATGAGGGGCACCCGGGCCTGCTCGTCGTAGAGCGAGGAGCCGTGGTAGTGGCCGCCGTGCTCCATGAACTCCTCGCCGTGGTCGGCGGTGAGCACGATGACTTTGTCGCGGCTCAGGTGGGTGTCGGCGTAGCGGATAAACCGGGCCACGGCCGCGTCCGCCAGGGCGACTTCGCTGTCGTAACGGTCGGCGGGGCTCGTGCCAAAACGCGTGGCGCGGTAGGGCTCGTGCACGTTGAAGTAATGCAGCCACAAGAAGAACGGCGGCTCGCCGGCGGTCTTGAAGCGCTCGACTTGCTCGATGGCGTAGTCGGTCAGCGCGTCGGCCTCCGGGGCTCCGTGGACGACGTTGGTGAAGCCGAACTTGGCGTCCCGGTAGTGCTCGATGCGGTCGCCCTCGGTGTAGAAGATGCCCGCGGTGTAGAAGGCGGCATCCTGGTATTGCTGGCGGCGCAGCATGTCGGCCATGGTGGGGTTGGTGATGTCGCGGCCCAGCATGCCCTCCACGTGGGTGTAGCGGGAGGCGTGAAAGCTGGTGATGGAAAACGAGCTGTGGGGGGCGGCGCAGTAAGCGCGCTCGAACACGGTGGCGGTCTCGGCAAAGGCGTCGATGCCCGGCGTGAGCGGTCGCGCCGTGTTGCCCAGGGTGCCCAGGCGGTCGGCCCGCAGCGCGTCGATGGAGATGAGGATGAGGTGGGCGCCGGGAAAGGCGGGGAAGTCTTGGTCCTGGGACTGGCGGACGGCCCACTCCCGCTGCTCGCGCGCCTGTTGGATGGCCGCAGAGATCTCGCGGTGTTTTTGGGCGGTGCGCAGTTGCGACTCCCAGCGCAGCACGCTGGCGGTGAGGGCGGTCTCCTCGAGCAGGGCGACCTGGACCGTCTGGGACGCGGCGAAGGGACGCACCTGGTGGTAGGTGCCCAGGGACACGGCGAGCAGGGCCAACACGATGGCTGCGGCGTTGGCGACGCGCTTGGGGTGCCGCGACGTGCCCAGCCAGTAGAAGAAGAGGATGAGGGCGGCCAGGGTGGCGAACGAGAGGGCCGAGTGCAGATAGCTGTAGAGGCGTTTGTAATAGCACGCGTCGCAGACGTACAGGAGCAGCGCCAGGGCGGGCAGGAACAGCAGCGCCAGGCGAAAGCGGATGGGGTGTTGGCGCAACGACGCAGCGGGTCCGAAGCTGCGGATGAGGAGCCCCACCGCCAGGGCGATGCCCGCGCTGAGCAGTACAAAACTCAGGGCGATGAGGGCGGCCTGAAAGGGCAGGCGCGACATGAAGCCGCCTTGAAAGAGGTGGCGCGCGATGTAGAGAGATGCCGGGGCAGCGGCCAGGGAAAACGCCAGGGACGAGATGATGGTCGGGGAGCGTTTGAGGCGTCGCGCCGCAGCGTGGGCCAGGGACGCGAGAAGCGTGCCCGCCAGGGCCACGAGCATGGCGAGGGGCCAGAGACGCAGGGCGGCCAGCAGCGAGAAGTCGGCGACGTGGGCGGCGGAGGGCAAGGCGTGGCGGGCGCGGTACAGGTCAAACAGGAGCGCGACGAGGGCCGCGGCGGTGGCGCTGTACATCGCACGTGACAGGGCGCCTAGTAGGGGTGGACGCGCATCGCCAGCATTGGGGGTGGGGGCGTTCATGCTGTGTGTGAAAGGGAATCCTGAGGCGCCGACCAGATTCGAACTGGTGATAAAGGTTTTGCAGACCTCTGCCTTACCACTTGGCGACGGCGCCGGTAACGAAACGGAAGAGAAACTAACACTCCGTTTTCAGTTGTCAATACTTTCGCGACCGGGGATGCGGATTCCCGACCTGCGCTGCTGCGCATAAGGAATTATTTAATGCGATAAATAATGCGGCCGCGTGTCAGATCGTAGGGTGAAACAGCGATGCGAACGCTGTCGCCCAACACGATGCGGATGCGGAATTTTCTCATTTTTCCCGCCAGGTGTGCCAGTACCACCAAGCCAGAATCCAGGCGCACGCGGAACATACCGCCAGCGAGCACCTCTTCGACTACGCCATCTAATTCTATGTGATCTTCTTTCGCCATTCTGCTCCTGATTGCTTGTGTGCAAGCCAAACCGCACGCGGTTTTGAGCGAGCAACTTATGCGCTTTTCAGCATCCGGTCAACTGTTAGAATGGCCCCGGTGATGCGGTCTCGGTGCGCGCGCAGTCGCGGTTTGCGGTGGCGTTTGCCAGGGGAAGGCCGCTTCTCGCCAGAGACGACACCGGCGGTCAACACCGCGTCAAGAGAAACATATCGGCACCGCGGTTTCGGTGACAACGCGACGACATAAGGAGAACAACAATGCGCAAATGGACCCGGGCCACACTGTGGGGCGGCCTGCTACTGGCGCTGGTGACCCTGCCCGCACCTGCCGCGGCCAAGGAGGGCTTCCACGGCTACATCTCCGCCTTTGGCAACGCCGACACCGGCCGGGGCACCGCCCGCAGCGACGTGGAGGCCGAGCTGCGCTACGAGAGCCCGCGCTTTCACGACTTCACCGCCCACATCGCCATCGAGGGGCGCTTCTTCAAAGGCACCCTGGGGCTCGAAGACGCCTGGATGGATTACCGCATCCGCAAACAGCGCCACCTCAGCCTGGGCCTCTCCAAAAAAATTCTCGGTCTCGAATACGCCGAGGGGCGCTTCGAACGCCTGACCATCCACCGCAGCCCGCTCTACCAAAAGCTGGCCGACTTGGGCATGGTGGGCCGCCAGCTCAACCTGCGCTACACACACGGCCCGCAAAAGCGAGACGGCAACGGCTTCAGCGTCGCCCTGGGGGCCGACGGCAACCGCGACTACAACCTCATCCTCTCCGGTCACCACCGCCACGCCCTGTGGGGAGCCGCCCTGTGGGGCTTGCTGGAGTCGCGCAAGATCGGCCACCACCGCATGTGGGTCTACGGCGAGAGCGCGGCCCTGTGGTTCACTCCGCACCGCCACCGGTTGCGCCTCGAGGTCTTTCACGGTCGCGACCAACCGCGCTCCGAGTTCGCCAAGCTCTTCGGCGGCGCGCAGCACGTCATGTACCTGGGCATCAAAGGCGAGGCGGCCACGGCCTTTGTCCCGGTTTCGGCGCTCCGCATCGAGCCCTTCTTTCAAACCGCCTTCTGGTACGACGACCTGCGCGACCCGGCGCACAACACGCTCCACTTCACGCTGGGCAACCGCGTCGTCTACCGCCGCCTCAAGTTCTCGCTGAACCTCGAAACCCAAGGGGACCAGCGCGGCACCACCGCCCGGCGCCACTACAACCACAAGGGCGTCTCCCTGGAGGTGCTCCTTGCGTTTTGACGACGTGCGCCGTGAGACCGCTGTCCTGATCCCGCTTCTGGCCCTGCTCTTGGCGGCATCCTGCGCTGCGGCGCCCGACGTCGATGACTTCGGTCTCGACTGGGTGGTGGCCCTGGAGATCGACCCCGAAGACTTGGGCGTCATGCGCACCGGTGCCCAGTCCAAGACGCCGGTGGGGGCCCGGCTCTGGCTCAACCACACGCCTTATCGCGCGCGCATCCACTACGCCGGCGCCAGCTCCGTCGACGACCTGCGCCGCGGCTTCACCGTTTATCCCAGCCCGGCGTGGCGCGGGCGCACCAGCGTTCGCCTCAACGCCATGAGCCGCGACTTCTCGGGACTGCGTGCCCTCATCGGATACCGAGTGATGGCCCAGGCGGGCTTTGTCATGCCCTTTGTCGCCCCGGCGGCGGTGTGGACAAACGGCGACTACCACGGCCTCTTCCTGCTGCAGGAGACCTACGATGCCGAGTTCTTCGCCCCGCGCGGCTCCGTGCCCCAAAGCCTGTACAAGGCGCGCCGCACCCAAGCGGATCTCGCCGTCGACACCGATCCCCGGTCCGCCTTCTCCGCCAAAATCGGCAGCCCGGAGATGCCCGAATTGCACCGCCTCATCGCGGCCCTTTCCGACCTCCAGCGCCCCAATGCCACAGAGAGCGACTACGACGCCTTAGAGGCCGTGCTCGACATCGACAGCGTCCTGCGTTACATGGCCGCCGCCCTCTGGCTCGACCACGCCGACGGCATCAACAACAACTACTTCTTCGTCCGCATGCCCGGCCAAACCCGGCTCCGCATCCTCCCCTGGGATCTCGACTACACGCTGCACCGCCACCGCACCCCTGCGCAGTGCGGCTTCTTCGACCGCAACGCCCTGTTCTCCTTTTTGTGCCGCGATTCGTTTCGCTACCAGGCACAATGGCGCGCCACCTGCACACAGCTCTACGCGCAGCTCGACGCCCGCGACCTGCAAGCGCACGCGCAGACCCTGGCCGACAAAATCGCCGACGCCCACCGCGCCGACCCTTTTCTCAGCGCCTATCCCACCGCCTTCTCGGCGCAGGTCGACGACCTCCTCGCGCACCTGGCGCAGCAGGAAGCCCTCATCCAATCGTGGCAAAAAAACACGCAGCAAAACGACTCTAAGTGAATAAAATGCAATAAAAACAGCACCTTAAGTTTACCTTCTTTTATTCTCTAAAAGTGATTTTTAAGGATCGGGTAATTTTTTTAGGAAACTTTTCGCCGCAGCGGCCGATGTATCTCCTGAACAACAAAAAAACAGGAGGACATCATGAGCATCAGATGGATCCGGCACGACGTCATCACTTCGTGCACCCAACGAGCCAGCGAGCGACGCTTTTTCTTCAAACCCACCGCCGCCATTCGGGAACTCATCGGCGTCAGCGCCGCGCGCGCTCAGAAGCGATTTCCCGTCAAGCTCTACTGGCTCGAGGTCAACGTCAACCACCTGCACTACGGCATCGCGCCCATCGACGACACCCCCGACGCTGTCACGTATTACGTGCGCTTTCGGCAGCTCTTCAATCGGCTGGTGGCCGAGGGCGTCAATCACCTCTGGGGGCGGCGCGGTGCGGTGTTTGGCGCGCCTGCCAGCGAGGTCCACTGCCTCGACAACGAGAGCGTGCACGAGTGCTTTTACTACGCGATTACCAATCCGGTGAAAGACGGTTTGTGCGACCGGGTCGCGGAATGGGAGGGCTTTTCGTCGTATCCGTACTTGGCGCAGGGGAAGGTTGCGGAGTTTTGTTACATCGACCGCGCAGCCTGGCACCGCGCCGGCGGGGAGCGCAACAAGGTGTCGATTGAAGAGTTCGAGGAGACGGAGACGCTGGTGTTTACGCCGCTTCCGGGGACCGAGGAATTGTCAGAATCCGAGCGCCGTTCTCGCATCATCGCAGAGGTTTGCGTGCGTGAGTCTCGGTTTCGCTCGCAGCGCCGCAAGGAAGGGCGTTTGGCGATGGACAAGAACGCTCGTGCCCGCATCGATCCGTTGTCTGCGCCGCGCAAGCTGACGTGCGACACGCCTCGCCCGCTTTGCCACACGGTTAGCTCGGCGGCCTATCAAAAGTACGAGGAGGAGGCGAAGCAGTTTGGTCAGGAGTATGGTGCGGCGTCTCACCAATACTTGAGGGGGAATTTTTATACGGCTTTTCCGCTTGGAAGTATTCGTCCACCGCTCATCCGCAGCGCGGTCTCCGACTCCAACGAGCGTCGAGCCGCGTAAGGCGTCTGGTCGCTTAAAACGAAAGCGATTGGTCGCGTAAGGTATCTGAGCGATTCGGGCATCGTCAATTTTTATGTCAATTTTTGCAGCGCATGGCCGTGCCCGTGCGGGGGTGTATCTCGCGTCTATTCAATGCGTTTTTAGCGTTTTCTTTTTGCCAAATTTTCTTCTGCATCACCCAGCGAACGCGCACTCGGTCTATTTTCTCGTCCCATTTTCGCCCTTGAGCACTTTTCTTGAGGCCCACATAGAAAATCATAAAAAATCTTCCATGAGAAGGCATCTCAGCGTCAACTGAAAACGGCGGTTCATTTTGTTTGCCGTTCACGGCATTTTTTGTTCTTCGCGGTTATGTTGTCATCGTCCTTATGCTCCTGCGGCACCGGTTAAAAA
>JAAYKL010000005.1 GCA_012522445.1 Myxococcales bacterium
GGCCTCCTTTGCACCGCTTCGCGAGTGCGTTAGTTGGGAACATTCCCCAATTGGGTTCATCTAAATAGGTTTTGCCTAAATGAGCACCCGTTTCAGGAGGCCAGCCTTCTCATTCCATCTCTGAACAAAAATCTTGGCCATATTCTTAAGAAGGGGCGCCCCGGTGAAGCGCTCTGCGATCCCCAAGGATGCCGGCAGCAGGCTTCCCCCAAAACCTTCCCGACGCCCTCCGAATGCCTTTCTAATGACTCTGAACGCCATTTTTGAATCGCGCTCCAAGGGCACCGTGACATTGGCAACAAGGTGGTTATTTTGGCGGTAGACGGGCTGTTGGATTGACCCGTCAAGGAGGACTGATCTACAATCATTTTTTGAGGAGTTGCGACATGTTACCCGCATTTATCATCGACGAACTGAACCGACAGAAGCAGCCCAACAACGAGCAGCCCTTGGCCATCCCCATCGATCTTGAGCTGCCTCATAACGAGCGCGTCCCCCAGCCATCACCCCCAACATCCGACGCTCCCCGCGGCGTGATCGAGATTGACTATTGCCTATAAGCGCTGCACCGATGTCTTCTTTGGGTAGGCGATTGCCAGATGCGAAACGCATGCTGACTTTGGGATTGCTGCTGCTCGCCCTAACCGCTTGTCGCGGCCAGGAATCCCCCGCAAAAGAAGCCGCGCCCCCCGCCTTGCAACTGGCGCCGGTGGTGCCCGCCGCAACCGCCCCAGCCTTGGCATATGAGGCGTTGCAGCCCGGACTATCCCGCACCGCCTTTTTGGCCGCCTTGCAGCAACAGAGCGGCTTGTCTGACGGCGAGATTTCGTCGCGCGTGCCCTGTGCCGAAGCGATAGAGATACCGACATGGGACATGCAGAAGGGCGAAGTGTCGCAGCGCGTATCCCGGACCAAGCGCCTCTCCTCCTGCACCCTGCTCCAGGCCGCGTTGGATGTCGGCGGTGGTGCGCAGGCGTCTTCGGTGACGGGCTGGTTTGTCGACGATGCCTTGGTGCGGGTGGATTGGCGATTCTCTGCACAGGACGCCGAAACCGTGACGGCTCGTTTGGCGGAGCGATTGGGAGAGGGGCATAACGTGCACGTGTCCGTTCATTCGGTCTTGGGCGCGGCGAAAATAAAGGCAGCCCTGTGGCAGGTGAACGCGGTGATTTGGGCTTTGGAGCATCACGCCGTCGATGTTGCTGTGGTGCTGCAGGACGCGCAATTGCCGCTGGTATTGGCGCCGTCAAAGGCGGCGGAGCGTTCCCGTTCCGATGCATTGCTCCGCACATTGGGCATTCCCGCGGGCCCCATTGACATCAACCTCGATGATTTGCCCTTGCCCATGCCCATGCCCGATACCGAATCGACGAGCGATGCAGTGCATGCGACGGCCACCGACACCTAAACTCGTGGCATCAACGCTTCGCTTCGGAGGCGACACCGCTTGGACGCTCCGTTGGTTGCGCTTGAATTTCCGCAACAATTGGTGCATTTATCCACAGCGCCCCTGAAGAGGAGGGCGCCCGCCACGCGCAAAGAAAGAGCGCCGCATCTGTTTGCAAACACAACATGGCAGAACTTGACTACTACGAAATCCTCAACGTTCCCCGCGATGCTGACGAGCGCACCATCAAGCAGGCATACCGAAAACTCGCGCTGAAACACCACCCGGACCGCAATCCCGACGCCCCGGAGGCCGAGGCCAAGTTCAAACAAGCCGCCGAAGCCTACGACGTTCTCTCCAATGCGGAGAAACGCCAAATTTACGACCGCTTTGGCCACGATGGCCTCAAGGGGCATGGCGCGGGTTTTTCGGGCATGGACGATATCTTCACGCATTTTGGCGACATCTTCTCCGATTTCTTTGGCGGGGATATCTTTGGCGGACAACGTCGTTCCACCCGGCCACCGCGCACCCCGCGTGGCGCCGACCAACGCTACAACCTCACCATCACCATGGAAGAGGCCTTCACTGGAACGCGGAAAACGCTCGACCTACAAGCCCACAAAGATTGCGAAACCTGCCAAGGTTCTGGGGCAAAACCCGGCACCCACCCAGAGACTTGCCCCACTTGCAAGGGGCACGGACAGGTGTTGCAACGCACAGGTTTTATGACCCTGGCCACAACTTGTCCGCAATGCCAGGGCAAGGGCATGGTTATCCAAACGCCGTGCCAATCCTGTCGGGGCAGCGGGCGCGAGATTTATGAGCGACACGTCACCGCCACCATTCCCGCCGGGGTCAATACGGGCATGCGGCTGCGCCTAGCCGGAGAAGGTGAGCGCATCAAAAATGGCGAGCCCGGCGATCTCTACATTTTCATTCACGTCGAGGAGCACCCCGAGTTGGTGCGCGACGAGCACGACCTGCACACCGAAATCGAGCTTTCCTACATCCGGGCCATATTGGGCCACCAAGTTGAGATTCCGCTCTTTCAAGAGCGCGTCGTCGTCGATATTCCCCCTGGAACCCAGCCTGGAGATGTCATCCGCTTGCCCGGGCAGGGGTTTTCCATTGTGGGGCGTGAAGAGCGCGGTGCCCTGCTGGTCTTCGTGCGCATTGTCTTGCCCAAGACCATCACCGACAAAGAGCGGGAGCTCCTCACCGCTCTCGAAACAAGCGCCGAATAGGGCGAATCCGCTGCTGCATCCCCTGCACTCGATTGGGTATTGTGACCCTTCCTCGGTTTCCGTTTCGCCGTATTGCCAGTTGTCTGTTTTTGTTTATGATATTTGTGTTCATCATTTCGCGACTTGCGTTCATCGGAAGGAACGCATTTGAAACACAGGGGCAGACGCGGCTGCGGCGGCATCTGGCAAAACTTTATGACAGAAAAAAACATGCGTTCACAACCCAACCCAAAGGCTCCGCAACCCACACAAAAAACAGCGGCAATATTGCTGTTGCTCGGATTTTTGCTGATGTCTGCGGCGGTGTTTTTCATGTTGCAATTCGGCTGGCAAATGTCACCGCGCGCCGAGGCATCGCCATATCCTGCACCGTTACAGGCCGATGACGCATGCGGCGCTGTGGCTCCCCCCATGGCCGACGCAGTGGATGCGCCCCAAGCTGACGCAGTGGATGCGCCCCAAGCCGGCGCGGTCGATGCGCCCCAAGCCGATGCAGTTGATTCACCCCAAGCCGACGCGACCCCGCCTGCACCCGATACGCCAGGCGACGCTGCGGGTGCCATTGCGTCTCAAGAAGGCGTCTGGCATATCTCCTTCGATCCAATCACCAATACGCCGAGCGACGAGATGGCGTCGCAAGTTGCCGCCATTGGCGCCGCATTGCGCGAACAGCCCACGGCCGCGCTCTCATTGTTGGGCAACAACCATGTGCGCAAGAGCAGCCGACGCGCCTTGGCCGCCGCACAGCTCGTGCAAGAGCGGTTGCGCGCCATCGACGCCGATTTTGTGAAGCGCATTCGCATCAACACCGAGCAAACCGCTGAGAGCGACACGTTGACGGTGCAAGCCACACTGCACCAAGGAGGACATCCGTGATGTTGTACTTGTTCCTCATTGTTTTGTGTGTGTTCTTGGGAACTGCTGCATTGTGGTTTTCGGGTTTTTTCTTCGCGCGCACCGCTGCTGCCAACGCGGTTTCTGTGCCCTCCCCGACAGATGCGGTGTTGGCCGATGCGCCGACGCTTCCGCCCGGTGGCGAAGGTGCGCTTTCCGCTGAGGCCCAACGCCTGGCCGCCGAGCGAGACGATGCCATGCGCCATGTGCAAGAGGTGGTGGCGGCGAAAAACAAAGCCGAAGATGAGGTCTCTCGCATCGAACTCGAATTGGCGCAACTCGATGCCCAACTGGGCAAGAGCCACGAGGAAAATCACCGTTTGCAAGCGGAACTCGAAGCCTTGCAGCAGCGCCCCAAACCGCCGCTGCCAGCCCCGCCATTGCCCGCTCCCAACATGACCCACGGGCACCAGCAAGACGCACTCGATGCCATGGCTGCGCAACTCGACCTCGAAAAAGTGGCCCACCAAAAAACCCGCGAAGAGCTCGAGGCCTTGCGGAAAAACGCCGCGGCTCCCCAACCACCTGCCCGAAAATTTGCCACCATGGCCTTTGCCGCACCACCGCGTCTCTCTTTGATCGGGGGAGAGGAGGAGGGTGTTTCGAAGGGAACCCTCGAAAAACTGCAAGCCGAAAAAGATGATCTCGAAGCCGAGCTGCACAAGGCCCGGAAGGAAATTCAATTCTTAAAAATGCGCGACGCCTAACGCGTGTTTTCGCGATACCACTCTGGGCATTCTTCGGTGCATTCCCCTTAAATTCATTTTGCAAGGACCTTGTTTTCGCCTATTCTCGGGGCGCATTTCGCGAACCGTTTTAAGGAGGCTTGCATGTTGCTGAGACCATGGACGTTCGTTTTGATTTTGATGCTGGCGCTGACCGCGGCCTGCGGTGCCAAAAAACCCGGCAAGGGAAAAAATAAGGACACGACAGCGCAGAGTCCCGAGCAAGAGCAGGCCCAAAGCCGTATCGAAAAGTGGCTTGGCGAGGCCGCAGCCAATCGATTGACCGCATCCGTTACCGCCATGTCGACGAAGGTAGCCGAGAACGCGGTGGCCGATCCGTCGGTGCAAAAATCCCTCGAAGCTTTGGTGGGTGTGCTCTTCGAAGAAAAGCCGGTGAAGAAGCGCGTCGATAAAGTTGCCGACAAAGCCACAGTGGGGCTGAGCAACAAATTGAAGTTGCTGGGCAAGGCCTTGGCTGCCGGCGGGGTCACCGAGTACAAGCGGCAAATTATGGTTAAGACCTCCAAGGTCGCTGAGGGGATTTTGGCGGGGCATGTGCGCGACCACATTATGAAGGATCCACGCATGTCCAAGGTTATCGCCCGCGTGATGCCTGTGGTCAGCATGAAGGCGCGTCTGTCTGCCGCCACGTTGCAGTCCAACCTTTCGCCTGAGATGTCGCAGAAGATCTTCGGCATCTCCATCAAGCTCACGGTTCCCGGCCAGGCCGACGAAACATCTGCCAAAGTCGAAAAATGGATCGCCGCTTGCGATGGTCATGTTGAAAACAAACTGGAAAAGCTGCTGCTGGACATCGCCGATCTGCGCTCGACGCACCGGGCGGTGACCGGGCTGGCTTCCGAGGTTATGCGCCACCCCAGCACCAAAAAAGAACTCGCCGATATGATGGCGCGCATCCTCGACAACCAAGAGGCCTTCGATCAGTCGGTGGTGCTTTACGAACAAGCGGCATTCGACAATGGCGAGAAGGCCATCCGCGAAGCCATGGAGCCGCTGTTTAAAAACCCCGTGGTCGATCAAGAGCTATTCAAAACCCTCGAAGTGTTGGCATCCGCCCCCGGTGCCGGCGCCATCATTGAAAAGCACATGCAGATCGTCAGCGAAGACAAAGAGCTGGCGCGCCTTATCGATAAATTCCTTTCCAATCTCCTGTCCACCTGCGGCGACTTGCCCATCTGAACGCCTTGTCCAATCCTGCAGTGATTCGCCCGCCTTTTTTGTCTCCGGGTGACCTTACCGCTGTTGTCGCGCCAGCAGGGCCTGTGAAGTCCGAGGATTTGTCCGCCGGCATTGCGCGGTTGGCGCACACCTTTCGCGTGCTCGAGGAGCCGAGGCTCATAGAGAGAGCGGGGTTCTGGGCAGGTGATGATGAGGTGCGCCTCGCCGTGATGCAGCGCGCCTTGGATCATCCGCAGGTGGCAGCGGTATTGGCCGCACGGGGAGGATACGGCACCACGCGCATTCTCGATCGCATCGATTGGGAGAGGGTGTTGCGTGCACCGCGTTGGTTGGTGGGCAGCTCCGACCTGACCGCGATCCTGGTGTATCTGTGGGCACGTTTTCGCCTGTTGACGATCCACGGCCCCATGGTGGCGCGATTTCCCGGCGGAGATGGTGAGGATTTCGACACGCTAATGGCTCTGTTGCAAGGGGGCGATTGGCAACCGCCGCCCGGATTGCGGGGCGTGGTTTCTGGCGCGGCTACCGGACCACTGCTCGGAGGCAATTTGTGTCTCCTCGCTCACTTGGCAGGCACCGTGTCCCCAGATGCCTTCGACGGCGCCATTCTCTTTCTCGAGGAGGTCTCCGAGGCGCCTTATCGCGTCGATCGCATGTTGACGCAGTTGGCGCGGGCGGGCTTTTTGCGCGCACTGCGCGGCGTTGTGTTGGGGCATTTCACCCATTGCGCGCCGCAAGAAGACGGCGTCACAGCGCGCGATGTTCTGTTGTCGCACTTTCGGCCCTATGGCATCCCCGTGGTCGAAAATTATCCAGCGGCCCACGGTGGGCGCAACTATCCGTTTGTGCATGGCGGTCGCGTTGCGCTCTGCGTGGACGAAGCGCTGCGCGTGCAATGGCGTGCGACGCCGCTCGGGCCAACCGGCGCGGTTTATTGATTTTCGTTGGTTTTGTTTTGGGCGGGCTTAGGAGCTGTGGCGGCCCCTTGGTCAGGAGCTGGGGATGCAGCGGACTGCGGGGTGGCGATGACGTCCCCTAGGGTGAGTCCGCCGGGATTGCTGTTGTCCCCTTTGCACTGAAAGCCGATGAGCGCGCCTTCGGGACACTCGCCCTTGGGATACCCCGCATCCAAGCAGGCTTTGTACGCCGCACGTTTTTTGATTTCTTCGCGATCCTCGCCGCGGGTGTTTTCGAATTCGCGGAAGCAACTGATGTAGCCATTTTCGGAGCGCGCGCAGGCATTGCAAAAGTCATCGTTGGGATTCCGCGGGATGCGCAGCGGGGTAATCTCCATGGGGGGCGGAGGCTCAGGCAGGGGCGGGCACTCTACCTGGGGGGCTTCGGAACGGCATCCGGAAGCGGCCATGGCGGCTCCCGCGAGTCCCATCCAGAGAATGAGGGCGCTAAGTACGTGGCGTGGCGCGGCGTTTGGTTGTTTTTTTATCATGGCTTGATTCTCCTGGTGGTGGCGTTGTGCGGGCCTTGGTGCCGAAGAATAGCCGCACCACAGTGCCTGCTCCCGGTTGCGACGTCAATTCGATGTGTCCTTGGTGGTCTTCCATGATGCGCTGCACGGTGGGAAGTCCCAAGCCGATGCCCGAGGGGCGCGTCGAGTAAAAGGGCTCGAAGATTTTGGCTTTGTGCTCGGGAGAAATGCCCGCGCCATTGTCGGTGATTTCGATGACGGGATTATTTTGCTGTCGCTTAATGCGGACGTGGATGTGTCCTGGAGGCTGCTCAATGGCGGCCAGCGCATTGGAGAGCAGGATGTCCAGGGCGCGGAAAATGAGCTCGCGGTCCAGGGGATGCGGCGGCATGCGCTGTGGTGCTTGTAGCGTGCACTCGATGTTTCGCTCGGCCAGGATTTCTGTAAATGGGGGATGAGCCAGGGCGTTTTGCACCACTTCGACGAGGGACTCGGCTTCGAGCATTGGGGTGCGCGGCCGTGCAAAATCGAGCAAACCGGCAACCATTGTGTTGAGGCGTATGGCCTCTTCTTCGGCGATGTCGAGCAGGGTCACAGCGATGTCGGCGGGGTTGCTGTGTTTTCGAATTTGCGAGATGGCCGAGAAGATGGTGGCCAGGGGGTTGCGAATTTCGTGGGCCATGGTGGCGGACAACTGCCCAAGCACCGAGAGGCGTTCGGCGCGGATGAGCTCCTCTTGGGCGTCCATGAGGCGCTGGTAGGAGTCTTGTAAATCGGAGAGAAGCTGCGAATTTTCGATGGCCAATGCCAACTGGCGTCCCGATGCGGTGAGGAGTTTGACGGTTTTCGCTGAGAAGGTTTGCGTGCGTCGGTTGAAGAGCACCAGGCCGCGCAGGTGGGCATGGGCCCAGAGCGGGACAGCGGCCACGGGGCCATCTACGGCGCTGAGTTTGGCGCCGATGGCCGGGGGGAGCTGGTCCATGTGCGCAAACACGAGGGTCTCGGTGCCCAAGGATGCCACCGGTGGCGCCGACAATCCGGTCACTTGTGGTAAGAGCTGCCAGCCGCCGATTTGTCCGATGGGCTCGAGTTGTCGCGCGTTCGTCCGCGAGATGGCGATGAACACGCGATCGGCGTTGGCGATGGAACGCAACGGTTCTAGGGCGTCTTCAATTAGGGTGTCGACATCCAGGGTGGTGCCCAGGGTGGATGAAAAGCGGCACAGGTGATCTAGGGCTTTGTTCTCGGCGTAATCTTGCGGCTGTGAAAGCGGCTGTGGGTGTTTGGTCATGAACAGGTAAAGGGGGCGCGCACAGAGACGCGGCGCGGGCTAAAAGTCGCCGAAGAGACGCGTGATGCGCGTGTCGAGGGCCAGGGCGATTTTGTACAGAGATGAGATTGATGCCGAACTTTCGGCGCGTTCGATTTGCGAGAGCAAGGACACCGACAGCGCTGTGCGGCGGGCCATTTGCTTGAGGGTGAGGCCGCGCTCTTTGCGCAGGAAGCGGATGGTGCTGCCGATCACTTTGTGGAGCTCTTCTTCGGGGCTGCGCGCCAAGCCTTTGCGCTTCATGACGCGGTCGAGAACGCTGCGGAACTCTTCGGGGTTAAACGGCTTTTTGATGTAATCCACGACGTCGAGTTTCATGGAGGTGACCGCGGTTTCGAGAGATGGAAAACCGGTGAAGATGATCACCGCGACGTCGGTATCGATTTTGCGGATTTGTTGGAGCAGTTCGATGCCGTCTATTTTGGGCATCATGAGGTCGAGGATGATGAGGTGGTAGAGACCGCTGCGGACCTCATCAAGCGCGAGTTGGGGGTTGTTGATCGCTTTGACCTGGAAGCCGTCCTGGGTCAGGAAGGTTTCCATGTAGTCGCAAATTTCTGTGTCGTCATCAATGATGAGAATGCCGATTTGGGAAAGCGCTTTTGCCATGTGCCACTCCTTGGGTGAATGTCAGCACTTTGCAAAATGTTGTCGGGGCGAGAGGATTCGAACCTCCGACTTCTTGGTCCCGAACCAAGCGCGCTACCAGGCTGCGCTACGCCCCGAATGGCAAAGTGCTGTAGTCGACAAATTACGTCATCACTAGAATGGGGTCAAGATAGAATTGCAATGACAGTAAAAAAAGTATTCCATCTCAACGCGTCAAAAACGTGCTTCTCTCGGCACTGCAGCGGTCTAAATGTCAATGAAATTCGGCCATGTCGTGCCGAAACGGCCGCACTATATCCATTCGAAGGGCGCTGTAAACCTATTTTTGTTTTTCGGTTTTGTTTGGGGCGGTTTTTTGCACGGCGAAATGCCCTTCGAGGGCGTCTTTTAGGTGGTGCGTGGCGTCGCTGATGACCTGGTTGCGGAGCATCCACTCGATATAATCGGGTTCGGTGGTGGCGATTTGTCGGAGCGTTTTGCCGCTGTGGCGCCCAAAGGAGATGGCGACCTCTCCATCCATCCAACGCAATTTTCCGCTGCGGTCGACATATTCGGGGTCGCGCAGGTACTGATCTAAGTTGTAGGGGTTGCGGGGCAGATCCGGATAGCGGTTGAGCTGGGCTTCCAGGACTTCGAGGGCGGCGCCGGTGTCGAATGGTGCCTGGTGGTAATCCTCTTCGGGATATTCTTTGTTGCAGTAAAAGCGCACGGCGCCCGCGAGGGTGCGTGGCTCCTTGGTGCGAAAAATTCGGTAGGCGTCCACCACGGAGGCTTGCGAGATGTCTAGGGGGTGACTCGCGCGCTCCAACTCAGCCTGCAGCAGGGGGATGTCGAAGTGGATGACGTTGTATCCCGCGAGATCGCAGCCGGAGAAGTAGGCGTGAATGCTGTGGGCGACTTTGGCAAATGGGGGTTCGTTTCGCACGTCGTCATCGGTAATGCCGTGGATGTGGGTCGCCTCGCGGGGAATGGGAATGCCGGGGTTGAAGCGGTGCCCTTTGGTTTCGCGGGAGCCGTCAGGTCGCAGTTTAATGGTGGCGAGTTCGATGATGCGGTCGCGCCGCGGATCGACGCCGGTGGTTTCCAAATCGAAGACAATGAGGGGGCGTGTGAGTGTCAGTCCCATAATGTGCAAACGTACTGAAAAGCACCGTGTTCGGCAATGACGAAGAGCGCTCCGCTCAATCGGGCCGAGAAAAAGACTGTGAGAAGAAGTGGGTTGTGCCTATAGTAAACGCCATGATTTTTTACGGTAGGTGCATATGCGAAATCGTCTGGTAATTGGGGCCATCGTTGCGTCCATTCACGAAATCTGCGAGTCGGCGGTGTGGAATGGCATGGTTGCCGCGGCTGAGGCCGAAGGGGTAGCGCTCACGACATTTGTCGCGACGAGCCAGGACGGCGTGCGCGACTTGGGGCGCCACTTCGAGATGGTGCGCGACTTTGTCATGGATGCCGGCGTGGACGGGCTCATTTTGTCCGCGGGGTACATCGCGGAGATCACGGGCACCGAATACATCGAACAGTTTGCCCGCCGTTTTGGCGACATGCCCGTCGTGACCCTCTCCCTTGAGATAGAGGGAATGCCCTGCGTCATTTCCGACAACCGCAGTGGCGTTATCGAGATGGTGCACCACATGGTGATGAGCCACGGCCTCGCGCGCATGGTGTTTATTTCCGGTCCCGCCGATCACCCGGAAACCCAGGGGCGCTTCGAGGCGTACAAAGAGGGCTTGGCCCAACACCGCATTCCCTACGACGAGGCCTTGGTTTGCCCGGGGCATTTTTCGGAGGCCTCGGGGCGCGCAGCGGTGGCGTCTCTGTTGGCGCGCGGCATCGATTTTGACGGCATTATTGCGGTGGACGACGTGACGGCCATGGGCGCCATCGAAGAGTTGAAAGCCCACGGATTGCACGTGCCCACAGAGGTCGCGGTGGCGGGCTTTGACGACATTGCCAAAGCCTTGGTGACCATGCCGCCGTTGTCCACAGTGCGCCAGCCCCTGGGCGGCATCGGTGCGCGGGCGGTGAACGAGCTGATCGCGTGCGTGCGCCAACCCCGCAACACGCCGACCAAAATTGTGTTGCCCGCACAACCGGTTTACCGGCGCTCTTGTGGGTGCTTTGCCGATTACATTCAAAATGCTGCCACGCCCACAGCATTGGGGGAGGGCAGCCGCGCGGAGATGATTGAGCGCATCGCCCAGCACTTGGCCGGTGCCCGCACCGGTTCCGACGCCCACGCCGCTGGTGCCGACGAGCATGCGCCTCAGGATGATCATGTGGCGTTGGCGCTGCGCATTGTGGAGGCCTTCGAAGCCGACATCAACGACCATCGCTTTCGCTCCACCTTTCTCGAGGCCATCGACGTCGCGTTGTTTCGCATCGAAAAAGAACCCTGGAGCATTGGCGCCATGGAAGGGGTGCTGTCCGAACTGGGCACCCATCCCGCCCGCTTGCTCAGCGATCCCTTTCGCATCGCGAGCGCTCACCAGCTACTGCAGCTCGCCGCCATGCTTGTCCAGGAGGCCGGGCACAACATGGTGCGCCTCACGGCCATCGCGGACAGCGACTTTCATCAGCGCATCCGCCACACCTGCCAGCGCATTATCCGCTCTTTCGAGATGGCGCGCCTGCTGCATACATTGTCCGTCGACTTGCCCGAGCTGGGGGTTGAAACGTTTGCCATTGTGCTGTTTGACGATCCCGATGGTCCTGTGACGGCCGACGCCTGGCGCATGCCACAGCAACTGGAGGTGATGTTGGCGTGTAGCGGCGGTACCCAGCGCGTTGTGACCCGCGACGACAATGTTGCCGTCGCTTCGTTTTCGTGTGTGCTCGATTTGCTGCACGCAGATGGATACCGTGGCCACACGCTCTTTTTGCCGCTGGTGTTTAAAAACGAGATGATGGGTTTTGCGCTGTTTGTTCACCGCGCGTCTCGCACATCCTTTTTGTTCGAAGAGCTGCGTTCCCACATCAGCATTGCGATGAAGAGCGCGCTGCTCAAGCAGGCTTTGGACGAAAAATCCCTCAAAGACGAGCTGACCGGTTTGTTCAACCGGCGCGGCTTTGTGGCGAGCTGTTTGCACGCAATGGAGCACGCGTCTCGCGCAGAAATGCCGCTGCTGGTCTTCGTGGCAGACATGGACAATTTAAAGCAGGTCAACGAACAGCACGGCCGCGAAGTGGGAGATCAACTCGTGCGCGGTGCGACCCAAGTGTTGCTGCGCACCTTTCGCCGCGAGGACATCATTGGGCGCCTGGGTGGTGATGAGTTCGCCGTACTGTGCATCATGAACCAGCCCGATGAAACCGCGGGACACATCGCCGAGCGCTTTCGCGAACAACTGGCGCGCTTTAATGCCGAGGGCGCATCGCCGGTGCCCCTCGCCATGACGTGCGCTTACAACGCACTGGACGCCTCGGCCAGCGTCTCCCTCGACGACTTGATTCGCAAAGCGGACATGCTCATGATGTCACCAAGAGACTGGTTTCGCGATATCGAGACATTTCACGAAAAGGACGAACCATGAAAGCAATCTCCTTACAAGGCGACGCGCTCTCTCCAGACGCCGTCGATGAAATTGTGCAGGCCTTGCGCGATGGGGCGCTGGTGGGCTTGCCCACGCCTTCGGGATATAAAATTGCCGCAGATTTCGCGGACCCCAAGGCGGTGCTCTCCCTCATTCAAGCCAAGCGCCGCGTGCAAAACGCGCCGGCCCTGGTGCTGGTGCCCGACAAATCTTGGGCCGAAAACATCGCCGATGAGCTGTCGCCCGCAGCCCACGCTTTGATGTCGCAGTTTTGGCCTGGGCCGCTGACGCTGCTGTGTGCGCCTTCGCCCAACCTGGATGCCGCGCTGCGAAAATCCCTGACCCGCGCCAAGGGGTGGCTGGGGCTGCGCATGCCCTCCGACGCGGTCTCCAAGGCCATTGTTACGGCCATGAAGGGCCCCATTGTCGTTTCTTCGGCCAACTTGTCGCGAAAAGTCGGCGACATTTCACTGGCCCAGGTGAAGAAGAACTTCGGCCGTCATCTCCACCTCATCGTGGAGCGCGGCGATATCGTCGACGTGCAGTCCTCCACCTTGGTGGACGTCAGCGCAAAAGATGTGCGCATTGTGCGCGAAGGCGCGGTGCCCGCCGACCACATCGCCGGCGTGTTGGCGCAGCAGGCCTAACGCAATTTGCTGTTGACCCGGAACGGGTTTTCCACTAAGCAGGTTTCGCTCTTTATGGAGAGCGCTTTGGCAGGGTAGCTCAGCTGGTTAGAGCGGCGGATTCATAACCCGCAGGTCGGGAGTTCAAGTCTCCCCCTCGCCATTTTCTTTGGGGATGTATGACCCAGTTGCATGCAAGGTTCGGTGTTACAAGAGGCGGCGCAAGGCCGCTTTTTTTGTTTGCGGGAGACGACCATGGCCCAATCGATTTATTTCACCACCCCTATTTATTACGTCAATGCCGAGCCCCACATCGGGCACCTGTACACCACGGCCCTGGCCGATACCCTGAAGCGCTTTCACCGCCTGATGGGCGATGAGTGCCGCTTTCTCACCGGCACCGACGAGCACGGCGAAAAAATTGCCCAGAGCGCGGCCCAGGCACAGGTCTCTCCGCAGGCGTTTGTCGACAACATCTCGGGCGTCTTCCGCGACACCTGGCAACAGATACACATCGACTGCGACGACTTCATCCGCACCACCGAGCCTCGGCATGTCCGCTATGTGCAGCGCATTCTCCAGCAGGTGCATGACGCCGGAGACATTTACTTCGACGAATACACCGGCAAGTACTGCGTGGGCTGTGAGCGCTATCTCACCGACAGCGAGTTGGTGGACGGTCGCTGCCCCGACCACCAAACGGTGCCCAACGAAGTGAAAGAGGCGAACTACTTCTTTCGCATGGGACGCTTTCAAGAGCGCTTGATCGCCCACATCGAGGCCCACCCCGACTGGATTCGCCCCGCGCGGTACCGCAACGAGGTGCTGTCGTTTTTGCGCGTTCCCCTCGAAGACTTGTGCATCTCCCGGCCGAAGAGCCGCCTCACCTGGGGCATCGAGCTGCCTTTCGACGACGCCTACGTCACCTACGTTTGGTTCGACGCGCTCCTCAACTACATCTCGGCCTTGGTATCGCCCCCTGAGGGCCGCGACATCTCCGAACGCTGGTGGCCCGTGTGTCACCACCTCATCGCCAAGGACATTCTCAAGACCCACGCGGTGTATTGGCCCACCATGCTGATGGCGGCGAATTTGCCCTTGCCCGCCCACATCGACGTGCACGGCTACTGGCTCTCCGGCGAGTCCAAGATGTCCAAGAGCCTGGGCAATGTCGTGCGCCCGTTGACCTTCGACGCCCACTTCGGCATCGAGAACCTGCGCTATTTCTTTTTTCGCGAGATGAAGTTCGGCACCGATGCGGGCTTTACTTACGAGCTCTTCATCGAACGCTACAACGCCGACCTGGCCAACGGACTGGGCAATCTTTTGTCGCGCACCGCGGGCATCGCACATCGCAGTTTTGGCGCCTTGCCCCCTAAGGGAACTGCCACGGAGACCTCTGAGAACATCGCCGACCAAGCCGCCGCATTGACCGCGGGCTACCGCGACGCCTTCGAGGGACGGGCTTTTCACCAGGCCATCGAAGACATGCGCCACTTGCTGGCCGCCACCGATCGCTACATCAACGAGATGAAACCCTGGGCCCTGGCCAAAGACCCGGAGCGCCGCGACGACATGGCACAGGTGCTGTACACCGGCCTCGAAGTGGTGCGCATCCTCGCCATTTTGCTCGCCCCCATTATGCCGCGAAAGTGCGCCGACATCTTGGCCTACTTGGGCGAGACGCGCCCGCTGGACGGCGCCGTTCCCTTTGCCGAGCTGGTGGCCTTTGGTCAGTTGTCATCGGGTGCGCCCATCGACAAAGCGCCGCAGTTCTTTCCGCGCATCGACGCGCAAAAATGGGCCCAAGAGTTTGCCCAACAAACCGCAGACACCGCTGACGCTTCCGACACGAGTGCCCAGGACAAGTCCGCTCTCGCGACTGCGCCCGAGGTGCCTCGCGTGATGGCGCCGCCCAAGCCCGAGATCACCATCGACGACTTTGCCAAGGTGGATTTGCGCGTGGGAATGGTGGTGTCGGGGCACGAGGTGCCTGGCGCCGATAAATTGGTGCGCCTGATGGTGGACATCGGCGAGGCGCAACCGCGTCAAGTGTTTGCCGGCATTAAGTCGCACTATCCCGATCCCGCGCAGTGGGTGGGCAAGCGCCTCATCCTCGTGGCCAACCTCAAGCCGCGCCAAATGAAGTTTGGCCTCTCCGAGGGCATGATTTTGGCGGGCAGCTCGGTGGACAAGCAGCGCCTGGTGGTGGCCTCGTTTGACGGCGAACTGTGCGGGGGCGATGGCGTGCGCTGAGGGCGCGTCGCGAAACAGTATTTAAAACGCAGCGCTGAGCGCCTTGAGCTGTGCCTGCACCAAGGACTTCGGGGGAGCGGGGTCCTGGTCTTTGAGCACGCCAAGGACGCGCGTTCCCTTGGCCGCGATGGCGAGGATGTCGTGTTCGGTCATGTCACTGGCGCTGAGGGCGCTCGCCATGGCGCGGGCCGCGGCTTCGTCGGGGGCTTCGGAGGTGACGAAGAGCTGCCAGGTGTGTTCGTCTTCGCCCTGGTAGCGCGCGGTGAAGCCGTCTCGCAGCGCTTTGATGTCGTTGATGTGTTGGGGATGCCACACGGCGCTGCGCCCCAGCATGTGGTCTTGGGGCAATTGCTGCACCGCGGCGGGCAGGGCGGCCTCGCCTGGAATTCGGTTCAAAATGGTTTCGGCCATGGGCGGCAAGAGGGCGTCTCCGGCCTCGGCGATGGACTCCGGGGTAGCGTCGGCGGCTTCGTCGAGCAAGGTGAGGTGCACGAGATATGCGTCCTTCCACACCAAGAGATCGCCGTCCCCCATGATGCCGAAAGGCCGCAGGGCTTCGGGGAGGCGATCGCCGGCGCCAGATGGATCGGCCATGTTTTCGAGGTAGCGCGACAAGCGGCCAAAGGCGCCCAAGGGCGAGCCCATGTGGTACACCTCGGCGGTTACGGTGCGCGGGTCGCCCGGCATGCGGTAGTCCGCGGTGGCGATGCGGGTGAAGCCGTAGGCGACGAAGACCTCGGCGCCGCCGTTGATGAGGTCGTAGAGATTGTCGGCGTCGAAGTAGCGCAGATCGGCGGTTAGGGCCCATTTGCCGATGCGCGGCAGGAGCATTTTTCCGGGGCCCTCGAATGTGGCGGCATCGGGATTGAAGCCTTCTTCTTGGGCGGGGAGCGCGGGGCTCGGCGCAGGTTTTGACGTTGCGGCGGCGGGATCCGACGTGCGCTTGCAGGCCAAGGGGCTGAGCAGCAGCAAGCTGATTAGGGCGATACCAAGGGTGCGAAATGGCATGGAGAACCTCCCGGTTTGGCGCAGGGCCAAGTGTGCAAAGTTTTCATAGTCGTGCAAAACGTATCGACTAACGCAAGCGAAAAAAAGCGTGTTTGGCGCCGATTGTACAGCCCAAAGAGACCCAAACGCGATCAGAGTCTTTTTAACCAGTTGAATTTATTGATGTTTTGATGGATTGATTGTGAAGGGTGTCGGCGTGTGGGTGGCGCACCGGTCGCCGTGTTTCGGGGCATGGCGTTTGCATACACTAAAGAAGACGATATGTCGCAAAGAGAGGAGTACCCCGTGACATCCTTCCGAGCCCCCCGCGGCTTTACGCTGCTTGAACTGATGGCGGTCTTGGCGGTCATCGCCATTTTGGCGGCCATCACCGTGCCCAAATTGTATGGCGTCAACGACCGAAACCGCCTCATCGAAATGACCGGCGACATTGAGAGCGTGGCCGCTCACGTGCGCGCCTTAGCCATGAAGACCAGCCGCGCGGCGGTGATGGAGTTCAGCGGCAATCACATTTGGATCAACCGTCTCGAAGGCGCTGCGTGCACCGCGGACTTTGCGGAGCGCTGCGTGCAAAACATGGGCATCGACAAAGACGCCGACGGCACCAACGTCCTCGAAGTAGACGAACCCATTTATCTTTCGGCGGGCGTAACCATCTGTGATGTGCGCGTGGCCACCCAGCAAGCTGACGGCACCTGTCTGTCCACGCTGCCCATTGCACCGGGGGATGACTTCGCGTTTTGCTATGCGGGCAATGGCGAGCTCTGGATTCGCCGCACGGCGGACACCGCTGCGGTGTGTACTGGTTCGGGGAGCCCAGCCAACGCGGCCTGGGAGAAGGCCTGTGTGCCCTGGGCGGGTGTCGCGGCCCCCACCGCCGCGCAGCAGTTTTCCGGTGCGGTCATTCGCCTCAACCGCTTCACGGGCGCTGTGGGCGCTTGCCCATTGGGTAGCGACGCCACGGGAGATGTACTGGATGTCGCTCGCGCCGTGCACCTCCCGGCGGGCGGACACCCGTTTTCCAAGGTGGAACCATGAGACACAGGACGAAGAACACACACGGTACACGCGATGCGCGCCGCGGCTTTACGCTGGTAGAGGTCATGGTGGCGATGATCGTTTTTGCCATTGCGTTGATGGGGCTCGTGGCGCTGCAAAAGGTTTCGATCACCGCAGCGGGCTCGGGACGAGACCACACAGTGGCAGCCAACTTAGCGCGCTATGCCATCACTTGGTTGCAAAACGAAGCGGCCCATTACGCCAAGACCGAAGGCGATATCAACTTCAACGACGTCGACTATCCGCTGTTGTATGGCGGGCTCGACGCCAACGTGGGCTCCTATGTGTTGCTCGATGCCAACACGCCGACCTTTCGCTTCGACGAGTACTTGGGGCACAGCGCGCTGGAGATGTACGAAGATGTCGACTCAGCGATGTACTGCGTTCACTACAAGCTGGAGCAGTTCCAGTCCTACCAAGTCGACACCGAGACCGCGACGCCTTACGTGCCCGATCTGTACAAGATCAGCGTGCGGGTGACGTGGCCCAAGCCCAAGTCCTATCTCACCGAGGGGCTCGACTGGACCGATTGCAGTCAGCGCACCGCAGAACCGAACCTCAGCGATTTTAACGCGCTCGAACTTTCCGGGGTCATCACGCGCGAATTTGCGAGCAAAGTGCATTGAAGGAGCTTGGCATGCAGCATTTTTCAACACATCGGCAGCGCGGCTTCACCATGGTGGAGCTCATGGTGGCGTTGCTCATCGGCCTCGTGCTCGTGATGATGTTGGTGATGATCACCCGCACCATGGCCAGCGAGGCCACGAACCAGCAGATGGTGGTCGAGGCCAACCAACGGGCACGCACGGGGATGCACATCTTAAAAAACGACTTGATGCGCGCGGGTATGTTCGTCTCTCCGTCGCCCCGCATCGATCCCGACTCCTTGTTGTCACACGCCGAGGGGGCGGCTCCGGCGGGCTATTACCGCAACGCGGTGGTGCACTTGAACCCCGGCGCCACGACCCCGGACGCCTTTGTGTTGGTGGGCAACTTTATCGGCAACCAAACCTACCAGGCGGTGATTGAAGAGGCCGATGGCAAGGTCACCATCGAGCATCAGTTTGCCGCGGGACAGTGCGAACGCGAGTTCAACCCCAGTTATGCCTTTGCTCATTTGATCAACGCCCAGGGGCAAACACAAGAAGCCAAAATTTCGGACGTCACCGAAAACTGCAGCGGCGGGGTGTGCGAGTGCGAAATAGACTTGGCCTCCGGTGAATTGATCGAGGGCGCCTTTTCGGAGCGCATCATCAAGATCGCCGCCAATCAGGCTGCGCTGTACCGGGTGGACACCGTGGGGGATCGCGGCGTGCTCATGCGCTACCTGGTCAACTATGACGGCAGCGCGGCGGGCGACGAGGGATGCACCGACATTTTAAACGACGCGGCAGATTTGAACCCGGGCACCGCCATGGTCATCGCCGATTACGTCAGCGATTTTCAAATTTGGTTTCGCACGGTGGAAGCGGACACCAGCAATGTGATCGCCATCGCCAAGCAGCACTCCGTCGACAGCCTGACAAACAGCGCGTCGACGTTTCGCCCCAATGCGAGCAATGTCATTGTCGGCAACGCCACGCCAGCATCCGCCACCACGGTGTACCACCTGACGTGCCCCAGCACCACGGGGCCGTCCGTGGGCTTCGGTCCGGAACACGTGCGATCGGCGGTGATTCAATTGTCGGTGCGCACCGAGCGAACCGATCAGCAACTGCGCTTGCTAGATGAGCAATTCGAGGAGGGCAACATGGCCTTTGCCGCGGCCAAGGCGCCCTCTGGCGATGTCGGTGCTTACAAAGTGCGCACATTGATGGTCGAGGTGCCGATGCCCAATTTGGCTGCATCCATGGCGCGCTTTCAAAACAACATCCCCACTGTGTTTTAAAGGAAACGGGCATGAAACAACTGCAAACAACGACGCGAAAACACCAACCGGAACAGCGCGGATTCGCCCTGATCATCGTGGTGATGCTGGTGATGATGTTCACCGGTTTGGGCCTGTTGGCCATGCGGCATGCGCGCCAGGAAATGCGCACCAAGGGGGCCTACTTCGATTTCAGCCAAGCCGCTCTGCTGGTGGAGAGCGCCCTGGCCATGGCCGCCGCAGACCTGCGTATCTCTTCGGATTACTACGAGATGGAGTTTTCGTTTGGCGGCAACGCCATGGACAGCGCTCCTGAGAACGTGGACATCTGGACGACGCGCTATGCCATCCCGCTAAACCAGGAGAACTTTGCCGAGGCGGCCTCGGTGGTGGACAGCGTGTGCGGTAGCGCCCCCACTGACGGTTGTGTCCCCTTGCTCTCTTCGCCCTTTGGCGGTGAACAGCAATTCGGCGCGGAGTTTTACACCACCGTCACCTACGATGCGCCAGTGGTGGGGCCCTGTCCGCCGGGCTATTCATGCTTCGAAGAACAAAACTACGGTTGGTACATTTTCGGCGTGCGCGCCACCGCGCGATACGGACCGCCGTCGCAATACTTGTCGCACAAATTTGTCGAGGCCGGGCGCGCCTCGGGCTACGGTCAATTCACCATCGGCCCCATCGGCGCTTACGGGAAATAGGAGAAGGTGCCATGAAAACCAACGCAACAATTCACTGGATGGTCACTGTGGCGGCATTGCTCGTCGCTGCGGCACCGTTCTCTGCGTCCCACGCTGCCATTACGGGGCAGCGCATCAACCCCAACGTGTTGCTGCTCATCGACACGGGACGCGCCATGGACTGGGTGGAGACAGCCAACATCAACGACAATGCCGCGGACCGCGAGGACGCCACGATCGCAGCCTGTCGCGATATGAACAAGTTGAACCCCACCATCAACAAGGTGACGCCCTGGATGCAGGTGCTCGACGCGTTCTTGGGCACCATCCCCAGCTCTCCCAACAACTACCACTGCTTTTACGAAAACCCCGTTCTGCGGCCGGCCATTAAGAGCACCACGATTACGGGAAACATGTCCGACAACACCCGCGAGTACTGGCAGTTCTCCTCTGCGCCACACTTTCGCGCCGTCAACTGTTACGATCCCCGCGAGCCCGCCAACCGCGGCGACTGGAACGAAACTTACGGCCAGTGCATTGGCAGCGACACCGAGATTGTGGGCATCCCGCACATGATTATGCCGGACGGCTCTTGGTGTCAGCGCTTCGTGGACGGCAAGGACAACTACTTGCCCCCGGTGAAGAGCGGCGACAAGCCCATCTGCTTCAACTTGCATCCCAAGGCCCTGCCGCGTCCCGCAGACGGCATCTTGGAGCGCTATCGCTCCTTGGCGCGCTTTGGTATCGCCACCTTCGACAACTTGCCCGCACCAGCCTACATGGACCTGCCCGGCTTCCCCAGCAATGTCGATCCCTGGGAGGGCATGTGGGACTATGGCCCCAACCGCAACTGGTACATCCTCAAGTACAAAGAGGGCGGCACATCGGCGGCCACGCGGTGGTGGAATGCGGGGATCCGCGGCGACTATCCCGGCGCTGTGGGGCGCTTGATTCGCATCTCCGACGACTTCGAAAATACCAACCAATTGGTGCGCGAAGTGCTCGACACCGTGGAGCCCAACAACTGCTCCTTCGACGCGGCCATGATGGATGACGTGGGGCACTACTTCTACGATTCTCTGGAGGCGCGACCCGCTTACAACAAGGGGTCCGATCTCTATTTTAACTGCCGCCCCAAGGTGGTGTTCTTCATCACCGACGGCGTCTCCCCCGATGCCGTGGAGTTTCCGCAAAACTACTGCGACCCCAATCCACCGCCGCCACCGTGGGTCGCGTCTGATCCCGCGGAGGTTTACGACTGTCCATTCAACTCTGCGTTTACCGAGACCAATGAGCTGTTTCATGTCGTGAAAGAGCTGCGCATGTCCTCGCTCGAAGCAGAGCCGATCTACCTCGTGGTTATCGGGCTCAACGTCGACAAGAAAGAACTCGGCTCCAATCCGTGTCGCACCGGGACCCCCGAATGGAAGGTCGACCCTGTGACCGGTCGGGGCTATTGCAAGCCGCCCGCCGAGGGATGCCTGGCGATGCGAGATTTCACCGAGGCCGAGTGCAATGACGTTTCCTTTGCCCGGCAGTACTTCTTCACAACGCGCCAATATTTGAACCGCATGGCCCTGGAGGGATGGCCATCGTTGGGTGCCGCAGGAAATCCGTACGACACCAGCGTTTTTCGGCAACCCCCGTGGCGTTCTGCCGATGGCATCGAGACTCCCATTTGGGATATCTGCAGCGACGACACCCCCTTGGACAGCAACTGCGGGGGCGAGGACGGCGACGGCGAAGAAGACGGCGCGCTGTTTGCGTATTCGGGCACGGAGCTCGCGCAGATTATCGACACCATCCTCAGTTCATTGGTTGAAGAAGAGGCGACCGCCACGCGCACAGAGCTGGCGACCAGCGACATTACGCCGCCAGATGAAGAGGGCAACTTTGCTGTGGGCATCAACGATGTGCAGCAATACGTATTCAACACCGGGTACACAGTGCGCGGCGGAAAGCCCTGGAAGGGATATCTGTATCGCCAGGGATATGGCTGCGAATTCAACGAGCCCGACGAGGAGAGCGAGCTCTCGGATTCCGGTGGCGCCAAAGACGATTCACTGTCGGCCTTGCACGACGAAATGACGACGCTGGGAGCTGCCAAGCGCACTCTGTACGCTGTGCGCGACGATGCCCCGGCTGTCACGAGCTACAACAACGATCCCACCAAGGTGCAGACCGGTTTTGCCGACGATACCTTCTTGGTGGAGCTCTCTATCGCCAACTTCAAAGACTGCGTCTTGGGAGCGCCATCACCCTTTTGTGCTACGGGAACCGCGTATCTCTCCCAGGTCCTGGATCATCTCTACGGCCGAACCGGAGAGCGCAAGGATCACCTGCTGGCCGACATTTACAATTCGTCGCCGGCGATTTTGTCGCCGCCCCGCGAACGCGTACCGCTGTCTTCGTACCAGGAGTTCAAGGTGCAGGAGCACACCCTGGCGGACAACGCCACGCGCAAGATGAATATGGAACGCGAGCCCATGCTTTACGTGGGCACCAGCGACAGCGTGCTGCACTCGTTTCACGTCTGGCCCAATACCGACAAGGTCGAGTCGTGGGGCTTTGTGCCCTCGCCCTTACTCGGCAACATTCACCAGCAATTTCCCGTGCGATGGGACGCGATTCGCAACCCCATCACCGACACGGTTGACGGGTACGTAGTGCCGCCGGAGTCCGAGCAAACCGGTGGCTACCAGCACAACTTCGGCGTGGACGGAAGCCCCGTTGCGGCAGATGTCCTGCTGTACAAAACCGAGGACGCCAACGAGGTCAAGTACTGGCGCTCCCTGGTGGTGGGTGGCTTGGGCAAGGGCGGCTACGGTTACTACGCCCTAGACGTAACCGAGGGGCCGGCCCTCAAACCCGCCTATCGCTGGGAGCTCTCGCACAACCGCTTTGGCTACAACACCGACGCCACGGCGCAAAGCGCGTTTCAGGAGATGGGGCTCGCACTCTCCAAACCGCGCCTTGCTTATCTGTATGTCAACGCCGACAAACCGGGAAGCGCCCAGCCGGTCAAGCACCAGCAAGCAGCGGTGATCTTGCCGGGCGGCTACATCAGCGATGAAAACGGCGGCGCCTCCACCTCGACCGGCGTGTATGTCGTCACGGCGGCCACAGGAAAACTGCTGCGCTACCTCAAGACCACCGTCGAGGACGACTTGTGCGATCCCGATCAGGCGATGCTCAACTCCAACTTGTTCAACTACCACGCTGATGACGACAAAAAGAATTACGTACGCACCGCCCAGTTGGTGGGCGAGCCCGTGGTGGTGAACTCGCTGGCGTCGGGAACGGTGTCGACCGAGGCTTTCATCGGCGACGACCGCGGCCGCATTTGGCGCATGGACATGTCGAGCACCGATCCGGCAGACTGGTGCCTCGACCTCTATTTCAACACGCTCATCGCCGAGCATTATCCCTACCAAGACTGCATGAACACCACCGGCGGGTTAGGGTCTTCGCGATGCTGCGTGCTCAAGGACAACGATGTGCTCAGCTCCTGCACCGAGGGCGAGATCGACATATTCTTGGGTGACGACGAGTACGCCATCGATGCCTGCACCGGTACCCCCTGTCCCAATGTCGACTATCCCTTCCCGCGGGTGCCCATTTTGTCGGCGCCCACCCTGGTGCAGGACGAGGAGCGCAACACCGTCCTCCTGTTCGGCACGGGGCAAATCGATGGCCTGGAGACCCTCAACCGACAGCGCGTCTTTTCGCTCACCGTGAAGCCGGAGATCCAGCACGACGCGGTGAACAAAACCACCACCATGAAACACAAGTCGCCCATCATCAACTGGTGGCTCGGGGAGCCCATCTCGGCGGGCACCTTGCCCTTGGGACCGCAGCCCACCGGTAGCGGTTCGTTGGGAGAGATCGAGGCCGCCATGCTCTCCGACAGCCCCACAACCTATGTGAGCGACAGCGACTCGGCGACCTTCAAGTTCTTCGGGTTGGGCGAGAAGATGCTCGGCCGCATCTCCGTGTTCGATGAAGTCGCGTACTTCACCACTTTCACGCCCCTCGACAAGGATATGTATCTGGACGCTTGCGAGGCCGGGGGCTCCAAAATCTGGGGCGTCAATTACAACGACCCCACGGACTTTCCGAAGATGCCCGACATCGATGGCTCCGATCCCGATGCGCTGGTGGCCTACATCGAGCGGCCTGGCGAGCTCCTCACCGGAGCGCGCATTGTGCGCCGGCCCTCTTGTCAGGGCGCCGAGGGGTTCACGTTGATGGTGCAAAAGGTGCGCCCCAATGCCGCCACGTCACCGCCGTCGGGCAAGGCGGACAACCAAGCCATGGTGACCTCTGAGTCGGTGCGCATCCAGTCCAGCGGCGTGGGGTTTGCCCAGGTGGCCATCGATTCATGGGCCCTGGTCTTTGACGGAGAGTGATGGGGATGCCGCGCACGCTTCGCTTCGGCTTCATTGCCCTGTTGTGGTTTTCGTTTTCGGCCTGCCGCGCCCAAGAGCCCGCCCAGGCGCCACCGCCCGCACCGCCAGATCTCTCCGCCTTGGTGGTGCAAGCCCAACCCTTGCCCCCGCTGCCCGACGAGACCGCAGACGAAGCCGAACTCTCGCCGTTGGCGCGCGGCGAGCACTGCGCGTTTGGCGTCTGCATGCCCGCGGGGATGATCCCCACTGCGGGGCCCACGTCGGACATCTACCGCTTTGAGGGCTCGCACGGTACGGCGCTGGTTCGTCTGCACATCGAAGAGCAACTGCGCCAGGGCTACCAGTTGTCGCGCTCTGCGGTATCGCGGGCCTACTTCATCTCCCAGGCCTTGCCCCAAACGACTTGTTGCGGCGCCGAGACTTTGGCGACGGGCGACACCCTGTCGCTGCGCGTCTTCGATGGCTCCCTTGGCGGTGCAGCCGTCGATATATGGGTGGTCTCCGCGCCACCGACACCGCAGCCCAGCGCCGCTGAAAATAGCGGGCTCCACGCATCGCCAATGGGGCGGGCGCAACACCCGGCGGCATCCCTGCAGGTGCCACCTCGCTCAGCGCCTCCCAAGCGGCTTGTCTCTCCTCACGAGCGCCGTCGTTCCTTGCTCGATGTCACCGAAAAAATGGCGCGCGGCAAGGCGCTCTCCGAGTCGGATCAGCACAGCCCTTTTTTCACCGAAGAACGCTGAAAACTCTTTTTGGCCGACGCCTTGTTTGCATGCGCTCTAGGCGCTAGGGCGCTGATGTGCAGGTCCCGGCCGGGGCGAGCCACTGCGCCGCTACGCCGTCGATGTCGGGGCCGTTGGACATTGGATCTTTGGGGAAGGGCTGGCCCGTGTCTGGGTTGGTGAGGGCCGAAGCGGGGATGAGGCGCAGGTAGCGAAACCCGTGGCGGCGGATCTCGGTGCCCAGGGCGCCGTCATCGGGCAGGTCGTCGAGATCGAAGGCGTCTCCCCCAGCCAAGTCGGCATCAAAGGGATCGACGCGATGCGTGTCGGCGTTAAAGAGGACGGGTTGGACGCCGGCAAAGCCCTGCCAGTGGGAAGGGTCATCGCTGTACAGGGTCTCGTCGGGCGCGGTGTAGTCGTGGGGAAAGACGATGAAGTTTTCGCCGTCGTTGGAGAGGGCCACTGCGGCTTGTTCCATGAAGTGTTGCTGCGCGTCGCCAATGCGAAAGGCGTTTTCAAAAATGACAAAATCAACGCCTGCGCCATTGCAGACGCTGCGCTCTGACCACGACAACGTCAGGGGTTCGCGGTGTCCCATGGTAAAGACATCGTCGGCGTTTCCCGCGCGTTCTCCAGCACCGTGGACGCCATCGGTGGCGAATTGCGGATCGCCGTAACGACCGTCGTTGGCGCCGGGCGCTGCGATGACGATGTCGGCAAAGCGTGCGTCCTGGTGCGCGGTGCTGTCATCTGCTTGGCATGCGATGGCGCCCCAGGCGGTGATTGCTGCTAGCGCGATGCTGTACAGGAGCCGCGCAGATGTGCGGGGTGTCATGGCAGGCGTGGGGTTGGAAAGCGCGATGACGGGTACCATGTTAAAAGAATATCTCCATCAATGTGAGGCCGTGGGGCGGTGCGGTGCGGCCTGCCCAGTGTCGTTCTGTCGTTTGCAAGGCGCGGCGCACCTCGTCAAGGCTGCGCCTCCCGGTGCCGATCTCCACTAGGGTGCCGGCGATAATGCGCACCATGTACTTGAGAAAGCTGTCGCCGTACACGTGCATCTCCAGTAGGTCGTCGCGGGCGCGCGTGAGGTGAATGGCGGTGAGCGTGCGGACGGTGTTGTCGCGGTGGCAATCGGCGGCGCGGAAGGCGGCAAAGTCGTGGGTGCCCTGGAGCAGGTCGGCGGCGTCGCGCATGGCGCCGTCGTCGAGGGCGGAAAATACGTGCCAGGAAGTGCACGCCAACAGGGGAGAGGGGGCGCTGCGATTGAGCACGCGGTAGCGGTAGTGCTTGCCCGTGGCGGCAAAGCGGGGCTGAAAATCCGCGGGCACTTCGCGGGCGTCGATCACGGCGATGTCCGGGCGCAACAGGGCGGAGAGGCTGCGGATGAGGCGGTGCGTCGGAACGGGGTGTTCGGTGTCGAAGATCGCCACCTGTCCCAGGGCGTGCACCCCCTTGTCTGTGCGGGAGGCGCCCATTGCCTTCGCCGGTTCGCGCAGCAAGACGCCCAGGGCGTTCTCCAGTTCGCCTTGCACCGTGCGCAGGCCTTCTTGCGATTGCCAGCCCGAGAAACGCGTCCCGTCATACTCCAGGGTCAGCGCGTAACGCGGCATATTAAAATTCGAGGCAAAGTCCGATGGCGAAGGTGCCGCGGCGGCCGATGTTGGTGGGCGATAGATGCAGGTGCCCCGCAGCGCCGAAGTTTTCGACCTGCGCGTAGATGTATTCGAAGAAAATGTAGCTGTGGTTGATGCCGAATTCGTTGTCGAACGTGCGCGCGGACATGGGGTCGGTCCAGTCGAGTTGCACGGCGATGCCCGCGCTGAATTGCCAGCCCATGGTGCCCCCGGATGAATCGGTGCTGTCGTTGAGTCGCGTCCACCACGGGTACCAGTTCAGGCCGATTTTGAAAAAAGGCGACAGGGGAATTTGGGTTTTGTCCGGCAGCACGTCGAGGCGAAACACCGCCAGCAAGGCCAGGGGGATGGTGTTGATCGAAACGCTGTCTGCGGTTTCGGCGCCGTCGGTGTCGGGGGCGTCGCCATCGATGCGCGCGCTTCCTTTTTCGCGCATGTAGCCCACGGTGCCGCCCAGGGCAAAGCTCATGATTTCGGGGATGCGGGCGAACTGCCAATCCAGCTCTAAAGTGGTGTTGAACATGGTGCGGTTGCCAAAGAAATCGCTGTAAGTGCCTTCGGAGCCGGGCATGTCGTCGGCGTTGGGACGCCAGGGACCGAATTTGACCTCGAAGGCGCCCCATCGGGGCGATGCCACATAGGCCTCAGCGACGCAGGGCAGCAGCAAGGCCGCGACGAGCAAGGGAAGAAAGACCAAGCGTTTCATCGATTTCTCCTGATGCGAGTTGGAATGCGAAATCCGAACCAGAGCCCCGCGACAAGGCTGAGCCAAGCGGCCAGCAAGACGCGGAGCAAGCCGACGTCCATGAGCAGGTCGGCGGTAGCGGCACTTAAGGTAAGGGCGCGGCGGGCGCATTGTTGTGTGTTGTCATTTTGGCGCAGCAGGGCACCGGCCAAGGTGGGGCCGACGGCGTAGTAGGCGGCGATGAGGGTAGCGCCTCCGGGCATCGGCGCGAGGAAGTGATCGCGGAAGCGGCGCAAGGTGCGCACGGTGGGATGGTGATACGAGGCAAATGCCGCGGTGGCGATGAAGCAATAACCGCCATCCAGGGCGCCCTCGTAGGCGTCGCCGAGGCCGCTGGTGGCCTGGGGAACAGCGCAGTGGACTTCGGAGATGCGGGAGGGGTTTCCCGAGGCGTCCAGGGCGACGACGGCTACGTTGTAGGCGCGACCGTTGGTGAGACCGCTGATGCGCAGGTGTCGCAGAGAAGAAGTGCCGGGGCTCAGGGCCACGCTGGTGCCCGAGAGCTGCGCTGGGTCGATGGCGTCGCCGTGTTGAAATCCACCGGAGACGGGACAAGCCGTGGCGCCGGCATCGGTTGTCGTATCGGTGTCTTCGGTGTCGCCAGTTGCGAGATCGGCTTCGATGTCGGCGGCGGTGATGATGCGGGCGCGGGTGTCGCCTGTTTCGCTTTCAGCGGACCCGTCGTCTGTTTCTTCGCTGTCGCCTTCTTGGGTGTCTGTATCGTCGCTGTCCAGGAGCGCGGCTTCGGTGTCGGGGGTGGCCATGGGGCCGTCTTCAGGACTCCAGTAAATCGCGGCAAAGCCCGCTACGTCGGCGTCTTTGATCGCGGCCCAGGAGAGCTCGATGTTTTTGTCGCCGATGCGGGCCGTGATTTCTCGGGGCGCGGCGGCTGGACCCGCGACATCGAGGCCAACGCTCATCAGGCGCGCCATGAGATCGCCGGCAGATTCATCGTAGGCGAGATCATTGTCGAGTTGGGCGAGCCAAAGGTCTTGGATTTTCCCGTCGTGGCAATCGGTTTGGGGAAAGAGCTGCTGCAGGTGGACGTCTTTCCAGACCCAGCCCGCGTGGGCGCTGGATTGGCTGCGAACGATGTGGCAGCTCTGAAAATTGGTGTCGCAGTTGCGGCCGACGAGGAGGTAGGTGTGGCGCGCGCTGCCCACGGCGTCTTCGAGCAGCTCGACTCTGAAGGTGAGGCGCACGTTGTCGACGCAGTCGCGCTGGTTGAACTTTTGGATGTCTTTGGAGCGCACCTTCCAGGCGTTGTCCTCGCGCCCGGTGAGGGTGAGTTCGGACCACTTGTACGCAAACAAATCGTTGTCGGTATCGAAGATATCGAAAATATCGGCCTGCGAGGGCAGGGGGATGGCAGTGCAGAGCAGGGCCGTGAACAATATGTAGCGGACGGTGTTCCGGGTCATGGCGTTCCTCGATGATCTCGTGCAAGCAAGATTCGCACCAGCATCGCATTGGCGTTGTATCATTAGAAGTTGCCCACCTTCAAGCAAAGCGATTTTTGACAAAATGTCTGCGGAAGACACATTGCGTTGCCAGGATGTCGGTGAGACCGGTGCATGGATGTGGCCGCGGTGGGGCGGTTAGTAGCGGTAGTGCTCGGGTTTGTAGGGGCCGTCCACCGAGACGCCGATGTAGGCCGCTTGTTCGGGGGTGAGGCGGGTGAGCTTGACGCCGAGCTTGGCCAGGTGAAGGCGCGCCACCTCTTCGTCGAGGTGCTTGGGCAGCATGTAGACACCGATGGCGGGGCGCTCTTCGGCGAGGGCGATTTGCGCCAGGGTTTGGTTGCTGAACGAAGTGGACATGACAAAGCTGGGGTGTCCGGTGGCGCAACCGAGGTTCACGAGGCGTCCCTCGGCCAGTACGAAAATCTCATGGCCTTCTTGGAAACGCCATTTGTGCACCTGGGGTTTGATCTCGATGCGCTCCACGCCGGGCCAGGTGGCCAGGCGGTCCATTTGTATTTCGTTGTCGAAGTGACCGATGTTGCACACGATGGACTGGTCTTGCATGGCAGCCATGTGCTCCGCGGTGATCACGTCGCGGTTGCCCGTGGTGGTGACGAAGATGTTGCCTTCGTGGAGGGTGTCTTCGAGGGGGCACACCTGGTAGCCCTCCATGGCGGCCTGCAGGGCGCAGATGGGGTCGATTTCGGTGACGATGACCCGGGCGCCGAAACCGCGCATGGACTGGGCGCATCCCTTGCCCACATCGCCGTAGCCGCAGATCACGACGGTTTTGCCCGCGACCATGACGTCGGTGGCGCGCTTGATGCCGTCGGCCAAGGATTCGCGGCAGCCGTACAGGTTGTCGAACTTGGACTTGGTGACCGAATCGTTGACGTTGTAGGCCGGAAACAGGAGCTTGCCCTGCTCGAGCATGGCGTACAAGCGGTGGACGCCGGTGGTGGTCTCCTCGGAGACGCCGATGATTTCTGCGGCGATTTTGTGCCACTTCTTTGGGTCTTCTTTGATGACGCGCTGGAGCAGCTCTTCGACGATGCGCTCCTCTTGTACAGTGGTGGTGATGGGGGGGAGCTTGCCGGTTTTTTCGTATTCTTCTTCGAGTGCGTAGCCCTTGTGAATGAGCAGGGTGGCGTCGCCGCCGTCATCGACGATGAGGGTGGGGCCTTTTCCGTCGGGGAAGCTGAGGGCCTCCAGGGTGCACCACCAGTACTCTTCGAGGGTCTCGCCCTTCCAGGCAAAGACGGGGATGTCTTGCTGCGCGATGGCCGCGGCGGCGTGGTCTTGGGTTGAGAAGATGTTGCAGCTCGCCCAGCGCACGTCGGCGCCTAGGTCTTGCAGGGTTTCGATGAGCACAGCGGTCTGCACGGTCATGTGCAAGGAGCCGGTGACGCGCTGGCCTTTCAGGGGCTTGGTGGGGCCGTATTTTTCGCGGATGGCCATGAGGCCGGGCATTTCTTTTTCGGCGATTTCGATTTCGCGGCGGCCAAAGGCGGCCAGGGAGATGTCGGCAATTTTATAGTCACAGCGGGTGCAGGTCATGCGCTCGTTTCCTTTCTTCATTTCTGTTGCGATAGCGTCGCCCCTTCGGCGTCGCCTTTAGGATGGCAACATTGATGCAAAACCGTTGGGCGTCAACGAAAATCCTGTCGGCATTGGCACAACGCGCTGCGCGGTTTTGGGTGGCAGAGGGGGAAAGTCTCACCGAAGAAGGCCCGCGGTGCGATAAATGTCTATGCAGCCTAAGGACTTTCGCATATGAAAGAATGCAGCAAAATGGAGCAACGGCATGTTTAAATTGTCTACCCGAAGCCGCTATGGCATCCGCGCCATGATAGAACTCGCAACCGCCAAAGACGCGCAGCCCCTTGAGATGAGCGCCATCGCACAGCGGCAACGCCTGTCGCGCAAATACCTTCACGCATTGCTCGTCGCGCTAAAAGACGCGGGATTGACCGAGTCGGTGCGCGGTGTAAACGGCGGCTATCGCCTCACCCGCAGTCCCGAGCAAATCGGCGTCAAAGAGATTTTGGAGGCCCTGGAAGGACCGGTGGCGGTGGTCGACTGCTCGCACGGAGAAGCCCCTTGTGCGCACGAGGCCGAGTGCGGGGCCGCGCCGTTGTGGCAGCACTTAAATAGCGCCATCGAAGAAGTGCTACAGGGCATCTCGCTCGCCGATCTGCTGCAGCGAAAACCACTGCGCGTTCACATTGAGCGCACCACCGAAGAAGAGCCGCCATGAGCCAATCCAATCGACAAAACCCAATCGACACCCTCACCACCAACCCCGTCGGCACCAACGCGATTGACGGCGCGAACAACGTCTTGGGATCGGTGGTCGATCAACTGGTCACCCATCACTGTTGCCGCGTCGCCAAGCACGGACAAATCGAGCTGCCGTCGAAAAAAATCATTTCGAATATCATTGAGGATCTGCGCTGCGGATTGTTCCCCGGCTACTTCGGCGTCTCCGACATGACCGTCGACAGCATGCGCTTTCACGTTGGCGCCACCCTCGATCGCGCCATCATCGCCCTCGAGGAGCAAATCCGACGCGGCCTACACTTCACCTGCACGCGCGAAAACGAAGAGACCTGCTTGCGCTGCCGGCTGGAGGCCTCTGATCTCGCCCATCAATTTTTGCTGCGCTTGCCCGAAATCAAGCATTATCTCGACACGGACGTGGCCGCTGTGTGCCAGGGCGACCCCGCGGTGACGGGGCCGGACGAGGCCATCTTCTGCTATCCGGGCATCCTCGCCATCACCAACTACCGCATCGCCCACGCGCTGCACCAACTCGAGGTGCCCCTCATCCCGCGCATCATCACGGAGCTGGCCCACAGCCTCACGGGCATCGACATTCACCCCGGCGCCGCCATCGGCGAGTCGTTTTTCATCGACCACGGCACCGGCGTCGTGGTGGGCGAGACCTGCATCATCGGCAATCACGTGACGATTTACCAAGGGGTGACCCTGGGGGCGCGCTCGATTCCGTTTGATGAAGACGGCAATCCCATCAAGGGCGTGCGGCGTCACCCCATCGTCGAGGACAACGTGGTGATCTACTCGGGCGCCACGGTGCTGGGGCGCATTACAGTGGGGCAGGGCTCCATCATCGGGGGCAACGTGTGGTTGACGCGCAGCGTGCCCCAGGGGAGCCGCATTACGCAGGCGCAGCTCCGCAGCGAAATGTTTGCGCACGGCGCCGGTATTTGAAGCGACACTGTTGCTTGGGAGGGTTTGACATGAAGCGCGTTTTTCATATCGCTGGTCTCTTGTCGCTGCTCGCACTGTTCGCGATTGGCTGTGCTGGTCCGCATCGCGTCGCGGGTGCGCAGCGTTCGCCGCATTACCAGGTCGTGTCTCAGCGCCTCGACCTGGGGGGCGAGTTGTTTCTTTACGCCGATATCGAAGGGGATGTGCAGCGCGGGGCCCAATGGCTCCAAGGCATGTTGACCGCCGCCGACAAGCACGGCGCAGATGAAGATGAATTCTCTCTGTCGCAAATCGATCTGGTGCGCCTCTCCCAAATCCTTGGCTTCGAATCACTACACGCCGTGGGTATGAGCGCGTATCGCGAGCCCGACGGCATGTTTCTCAGCCGCACTTATTTTCATATTCCCGATGGGCGCCAAGGCCTCATGAAGGTGTCCGGGCATGAACCGCACCCGTTTGACGTGTTGCGTCTGGCGCCGGCTAGCGCGGTGTTGTTGGGTGATATCGACCTCAATTTGCGCGCTGTCATCGACGTGTTAAAGGCCATGGATGCCGAGGCGGTGATCGGTGGCGAATCCGTTTACGACCAACTGGAGAAAAAGCTGGCGTTGCCCTTGGCCATATTGCAGCTCTCGCCGGATGACATGGTCCAGCGGTTGGATACGCGGTTGATGTTCGTGTTGAAGCTCAACGACAACATCCCGGTGCAGCGCGCTGATGAAATCGCGCTCTTGTCGCGTTTTCACGTGTTGGTGGCGCTCGACCACTGGGGCATTTTGCTCGAGCCCTTTCTGAAGACAAATCCGCTGCCCAATTTGCTGCACATCTTCAGCCAAGGTGATTTCGATACCATCGCCTTTCGCACGGAGTTGTCGCCCCGCCCCGAGCTCTCTTATCTGCGCCCGGTGCTCGCGCGGGAACGCAGCACAGGACGCCTGTTCATCGCCACGGATGAAGCCTTCTTGACGGAGTGTTTGAACGGCGAAACGTCGATTCAAGAGACGTCGGATTTTGCGAAGCTCAGCCGCCACATACCCTTGGAGAGCGGCAATGCGCTTTGGTATGTCGCGCCGCAGTACGCGCGTTGGGTGGGTGATTTTATGTCAGAACTCGCCGAGATGACGGAGGACAACGCCTGGCTGCTGAACCTCGGGCGTCATATGATGCGCGGCGCCTCGGTGACGGGGCTCTCTGTCAGCCGCAACGAGCCGGAGGGCATCTACACGGTGTCACGATCCGCCACCTCCCTGAAAACCAGCGCGCTGCAGACCACATTAATCCTGCCGGTGATGTTCGGCACCATGGCCCTGTTTCCCCTGGGCAACGCCCTGGAAAAACCCGGCAACGATCCGGCCGCTCCATTGGAAATGCACTCGGAGGCCGGGGCCAATGTTGAGCTGTGCTACTGGGCCGCGGTGCGCTACTTCGAGGCGCATGGCACCCTGCCGCAGAGCGTGGACTGGACACCTGCGCGCCTGCCGTCTTCCGTGCCGTACCCCGGTGATCCGGCGGACTGGTCACACCCCACCTGGCGCGCCCTAGACTTTGGCATCCATGCGCCGCATCTGTACCAATACGCTTTCGACGTTCACGGCGAAGCCTTCTCCTGCATGGCGCGCGGCGACACCGACGGCGACGGCATCTACACCATCATTGAACGCCGCGGTTTTATCTCTTCAGATGGCTACATCGAAGAGGACGGTCCCCTGCGCATGCGCGCTCCCCAAAAATAAGCGAGATGCCGGCGGGTGCCTTTATCGCGTTGGATTGAGATCAGTTGGTGCGGCTGGCGGGACGCTCTTTTCGGTCGGCCTCGGCCTCGTACTTCGAGGGGCACTTCGTCAAAATTTCGGTGCCGTGAAAGAGGTCTTCGGTGGGGTGCAGGACGCCTTCCACGATGATCTCGGAGGCGGTGGTTAGGGTGTCTGGCAGGATGCCGCTGTAGGTAACGGGCAGGTCGACGCCGTTCTTTTCGAGGGTGAAGCGGTATTCATTGGTGCCGGTGCGGCGCTGGATGGAGTTTGTCTTTAGGTGTCCGTTGACGCGCACGGTGCGGTTTTGAAATTGGGCGCGCTCGTGCAGCAGTTCCTCGACGGTTTTGTAGTACACCAAGGATGTGTCCCGGGTGCTGGCGACGAGCCAACCCACCACCAGCAGCGCCAAGGTAATGAAGAGCGTTATGTTAAAGAGCTTGCTGTATCGCATGTTTCGCAGGGGTTAGCGGTTGGGCGCAAAGGTGCGCAGCGCCGCGGAGATGTCGTCGGCCAAGGCCTCGTAGCGCGCGTATTCTCCGGTGACTTCGACGAGCACAATTTTTTTGTCTCCGACAAAGAGGGTTTCGCTCAGCACCCAGTCTTGGTTGCCCTTGGGGAGCAAGAAGGTCGAGGTGCAGGCGTGTTGTCCCTGCTGGGTGGTGAAGCAATCCGTGGCGCTGTGGGCGTATCCTTGGGCGGTCATGTGGTGGACCAGGGCGTCTTGCCAAAAGGTGGCCGGGGCTTGTGGATCGTTTTTGACCTCGCGGGTATTGAGCATGACGCCGTCGGCGCTGATCCATTTGAGGCTTTGGTTCGTGTCGTATTGTTTGAAGGCGTCCGGGATGTCCATGCGGTAAGGCGGCGCGGCGCATCCGGCGGCGAGGAGAATGAGCGCGGCGAGCCAGAACGCTGTATTGGTGCGCAGTGCGCTGGTGAAGTTGCCCATCAGAAAGCCTCCATGACGGTGTCGACGCCCACGGTGTTGAGCCAGTCGAAGGGCGAGTGGGTGGTGGTGATGCGGTGTCGATCTTCGAACCGAAAGAGCACGCGGATGGTGGCCAGGCGGGCGCGGTCATTTAAGAGTCGCAATTGTCCTTTGAAGCTCTCGATCTCTTCGACGAGGCGCAGCATGTGGGACTCGATTTCAAGGGTGGCGGGGACGTCGGCGTCGGTAAAGAAATCGCGCAGCCGCACCATGATTTCTTGGCGCGCCTTTAGCTGGCCTTCGAGTGTGTGAATTCGCAGCGAGAGGTCTTCGCGGTCCAGGGATTTTTCGAGCGCCAGTCCGTGGGTCTCGATGTGGGCGATCGCTTCGTTGAGTTGGGCGTGGGGCAGGCGAAACACGACGCTGTCATCTGTGAGCAAAATGGGCGTGCCCCCAAAGGCTGCGAGCGCGTCGGTTAAAGCGCGGCGCGTTTCGGTGGCGTTGGCGACTTTGAGCACCAGCGATGCGGCTTGGGAGACGTGGCGCGGCGCGGCTTCGGGCGCGGCTTGTGGTGCTGGCGGGGCGTCGGCTTGGGGCGATGCGGGTGGGGCGTCGGTGTCAGCAGGTTGCGCGTGTGTCGACAGGGCGCAGAGCAGGGCGGTCAGCGCAAATCCAAGGATGCGGTGTTGAGGGATGCGGTTGTTCATGGCGTCACCTGAAATGTTTGCAAGGCGCGGAGCACCGACTCGTGGTGGGCTTCGTAGGCTTCCGTCGTGGGGTAAAAGACTTCGACCACCCACAGGTGGCGGCCTTGTGTGTACAGCGCCACCAGCCAATGGCGCGGCTGCGGGGCATCGTTGCGGTACACGTGCCAGTGCAGCACGCCTGCGGTGCCCTCGGCTTCGAGGATTTCGCCGCGCTCGGAGAGATCGTGGTGCAGGGCGCACAGCCACCAAGATGGCGTTCCCTGGGGATCGTTGGCGGTGCGGCCAGCGCGGAGCATCGTGGTGTCGGCGGTTTGGGCGCGGAAGTGCTTGCTCTTGGCGAAGCGCACAAATTGTGTGGGCAGCGTCATCGAGACGGACTTGCCGCCTTCGTCAAGGGTGGTTTGGTGCGCCTTGAGGTGGCGTATCCAGGCAAAGGGCGAGGGAGGTGCTTCGGAGATTTGAGGGGAGACGATGGGCTCCAGCTCCAGGGTGATGGTGTAGTAGTCGACGAGGTTTTTCAGGGTTGTTAAGCGGGCCTGCAAGGTCTCAATTTGCGACGAGATGCGCTTGAGTTCCTGCAAAATGTACAGGCGCTCTTTGATGTCTTTGGTGGTTTCGAGCAAGTGCAGCAAGCGCTCTTTGGCGGCTTCGTATACGTGGAGGCGCGCGCTGAGATCGAAGTATTCGGCGCTGACATCCGCTGCTTGGACGGTGCGCTCCAGTTGCGTGCCCACCTGCGCAAAGGCCTCCATTACCGCGTCGAAGTCCGTCGCGGGGATGCGCACGATGGCGACGTTTCCGGACAGCGATTCGATGTAGCCATCGCGCTCATTTACGATGCGGATGATCTCGTCGACGGCGTCCAACAAACGCGTGACCCGCAACCGCAAGTAGCCGCTGTACACCATCATTGTTTTGACTTGGGGAGGCATCGCGCTGCCCGTGCCGGCATCGTATTGCGGCGAGGAAGCGCTGTCGTCGGCATCGTATTCCATCTCGTAGTTCAGGGCTTCTTCGCTCATTTTGGCGTTGAGAGACTCGAAGTCGGATGCGGGCGTTCGATACGCAGGAGCGTGGTAGCGCTGCGCTGTGCAGGCCATGGACAATATGGCGAGCGCGCAGATGAGGCGGGTGTGTTTCATGGTGTTCCTCTGTTAACCCGGTACGTGGGCGATGGCCGGGGGCTCTTTGAAGAAAGCGTTGTACTGCGGATCGTTGTAGCGCTTGTAGTGAATGGGCCAGGGCGTAATGGTGGTGGTGTCGCCGTCAATGGCGATGCTCAGCGCCATGGGGGTGACCTTGCGAAAGCCCGACTTGGGAGGCAGGTCGTCGTTGTCGATGCCACCACACGAAAAAAGCGTCATGAGCTGCAAGGTGGGGTCGTTGTAAACCTGTTCAAACCCGGCGTTTACTTTTTCGTGGCCGCGAATGACGGTGTGGCACCCGATGCGCTGCAAGAAGGCGGCGGCTTGCAGGCGTCCAAAGGCAAAGCGAAACGATTGTTCCTGCAATTGCGCGGGGATCACATCGGCGTAGCTGGGGTCGCTCCACATCATTTGAAAGCGGATGTCGTAATCGTTGAGGGAGCTGAGATCGCGCCAACGCTCTTTGACGATGAGATCGCGCGGGATGCCGCCGTGCACAAAGAGCATGTCCTTGACCAGGGCGATGGAGGGCATCTGCTCGAAGAAGTGGATGTAGTCGTGGAAGACCTCGGGAGCCACGTGGGGCTTGAGCGAATTGATGGCTTCGGCGGGCTTAACCCCTCCGTACACCTGCCCCTTGTATTCGAAGTAGTGTTCGTGATTGCCCCGCAGCATGTAGACATGTTCGGGGGCGTGTTTGACGAGTTGCATCACGGCGCGCAACACGCCGTTTAGGCTGAACAGGCCGCGATCGATGTAGTCGCCCAGCAGGATGAGCCGCGGTTCTGGATTTTGGTGGGGGGCTTGTTTCCAGGCCGCTAGTTTTTCGAAGAATTGCGCCTGGAGGACAGCGGCTTTCAGGCAACTGTAGCAGCCGTGCAAATCCCCGAGCACCGTGATGTCGTAGCGGTGACCGGGCGCGGTGGGCAGTACGTAGACGTGGCCGTCGAGAAAGGGCGCCTCGCCCTGCAATGCTTGCACGTTTTGTTTGCCTGTCAGTTTGCCGGCGCCTTGGGCTGCCTGCCGGGCAAAGATGTCGCTGACCTCCTGGATGAGCTGCCGGTCGGTGGCGAGCTGTTCGCTGAGCTTGTCGTGCTCCGCGTGGTAGTGGAACTCCATTGTGCTGAAAAAGGGGCTGTTCTCGCTCTGTGGTGTTCTCTGCGCAGCAGTGAGAACGGTGGGCGGGACTTCGGTGTGGTTCTCATCTATGAGCTCAACGCCGAGGTCGGCTTCGAGTAGGGCCGCTAGCTCGGCGCGAAATTTTACTTCGGCTGGATGGCTCACCCCGTCGGCCATGAGCAAATCGTCGACGACATCCATTAAGGCCTCTTGGCTCTGGCGATCAAAATCCTGAAAAATTTCGAAACAGCGCAGCTTCAAACGCGATTGTACGAAATCTTCTTGCTCTTCTTCTTCGGCTACGGATTCGGCAAACAGGTCTTGTACTTCTTGGTCGATGGCCTCGAAGACTTCGCTGAAATGCTGGTAGAAGCGTTCGATGGTTTCGCGCTTGAGGGCTTCGGGGGCGCCGGGCATGGCGACCTCGGCCCGGTTGGTGATGAGGCGCCGGATGTACTGGCTGACAAAGGCGCGTTCTTGGGCGTCGAAGTCGCCGTCGATGTATCCGAAGGCTGTTAGGTAAAAAATTACGGCGCGCATTTCTTGCTCGGCGCGTTTGGGGTCTTGGCTGAATTGCAGCATGGTGTTCCTCATGGGCGCATTGGGTGTGTGGATGAAACCGGTTGCAAATGCAGGGCGATGTTACCGCTGTTTGCGCGAAAATGAAATCCCACGCAAAACAGTCTTTCAGAGATGGAATGAGAAGGCTGGCCTCCTGAAACGGGTGCTCATTTAGGCAAAACCTATTTAGATGAACCCAATTGGGGAATGTTCCCAACTAACGCACTCGCGAAGCGGTGCAAAGGAGGCCA
>JAAYKL010000061.1 GCA_012522445.1 Myxococcales bacterium
CCGTCGCCGTGGCGGTGTCCGGGGTGTCCCAAGCCCAGGAGCGACAGCAGCGTGGCCACGCCCAAGTGGCGCTCAATGCGGGCGCACAACTGGGGCGCGCGTTTGGCCAAGACGCCACCAACGGTGACTTTGCCGCTTCCACCCGCATGGGCGGCATCCTCGTGCTGCCCATCTGGCACTGGGGTGCGACGCACCACTGGGGGCCTGCGGTCGCCTATGCGCACAGCGCGCATGAACACCGGGATGGCACCGAAAATACGCAATACCGCCGTCGCCACCAACGGATTGATTTGTTGGCCCAGTGGCACATGGACGTGCGTTGGTTCACGACAAACGCCGGGGCTGGGGTATCTTTTTTGATAATTGACACCCAGGCCTTTTACCGGGATGCCGCGGGCACCCAACGCGTGCAAATTGGCGGCACCGATGTGGCATTCGTCGCCGGAGCGGGACTGGGCGTGGAGCTGGGCCGCGCTGTCTTTCGCTTTCGCCGTCGCCTGGCATTGACCGCACAACTCGACTGGATGCGTCGCCATCACCAAGACGAACTGGCGGCGTATGGGCAACTGTCTGTCGGATTGTTTTGAAAGTAAAAAAACATGCAATGAAGAGGCGTTGAATCACAAAGACTAAAGTATCGCATTAAACAATGCACCCGCGCATTAGTTTACATAATATCTCTTCTGCGACGCTAAAAATATCTGTGTTTCTCGCAATTCCACACTTCTTTCGCGCGTTCATATCGCCAACGCCACCAGTGGGCCGCGCCCTTTCATTTGTATCGCAGGCGCATTTTGCTTGAATAATGTTCAGTGCTCATTCAAAATAACAAATAAACAACAAAACTCGCCGCCGAAAGGATTGAACATGGCAAAGAAGAAATCCAAAGAAGTCCGGTGTTGCGCACAATGTGGCGAACCCGCCGAAGTGCGTTATTGCCAAAAATGGTATTGCGGCGCTTGCCTCAATCCCGATCCCACCCCCGAGTACCTGCAGCGCGAACGCGAGCAAGTCAACGGCCAATGGGGCGGCATCAGCGTCGAAGCCTGGAACTTGGTCTAGCCCTCCCCAAACACACCCTGTCTTTGCCTATCCTTATAATGCGGCCGTTTTGTTGACTTTGGCGGTGGGAATTTCTTACTCCTTGAAGCGCCCACAGTTGGAGTGATTGCATGGCCAAAGCCCGTAACGACAAAAACAAAAAAACACCCGAGTCCCATTCCCGCACCGTAGAAACGCCCACCGACATCCCGTCGCGCAGCCATGAAGTGCTGGGCGTCGCCGTTTCCGCCCTGGCGCTGGTCATCCTGCTCTCCCTCGTCTCTTACGACGGCCTCGACCCCACTGGAGACCCCATCCCCGGCGGCAACCTCATCGGCACCGCTGGGCTGTACACGGCCTGGCTCCTCTTCACCCTCTTGGGCGCCGGCGCCTACCTGCTCGACCTCCTGCTTTGGGGACTGGCCATCGCCCTGTTCATCGGGCGTGTCGACGGATTTCCCACGCGCATTTTCATCGGCGGCACCGTGCTCACCCTGCTCTCCGCCGTCGAAATTCACACGATTTTGCGCGACACCACCATCGCGGGCGGGCATCTCCCCGGCGGCATCGCGGGCGGCTTCTTGGGCGACGCCTCCATTTCGCTCTTGTCGGTGGCCGGCACCCACATCGCGGCCTTGGCGGGCATTGTCATCACCGTGTTGGTGGTGACCGAGTTGTCGCTCTTCTTGATCGGCCGCACCGTCGGTCTGCAACTCTTCCGCGCCCTGCGCTCCCTTTGGGCCGCCGCGGCGCGCATCGTCAAGCTCTGGATGTCCGAAATGCCCGACGACGAGCCCGCATCCGACGACGGCGCCATCGACGAGGTCGCACCCTCGCGCCCCACTCCGCGCAGCGTTACCGACAACAGCGACGCGGAAGACGCCCTCGATGACAATGCGACGCCACCGGCACCGCCCAAAATTGTCACCCAAAATCCCCCCTCGCGGCGCGCCCCCAAAAACGACGACGAGCTCGACATCACCCCCACGCCCAAGGGCGAATTCGTCCTGCCCTCGCCCGCCCTCCTCAGCGAGCCCGACGAAAAGAAATCCGCCATCGACGAGGCGTATCTACAGAGCACCGCCCAGCGCCTGGCCAAGGTGTTGTCCGAGTTTCACGTCTGGGGCGAGGTCAAAGAGATCCACCCGGGGCCCGTCGTCACGATGTTCGAGTTTCAACCCAAGGCGGGCACCAAACTCTCCAAAATCGAAAGTCTCTCCAACGAAATCGCCATGGCCCTCGAGGTGAAGCGCGTGCGCGTGGTGGCCCCCATCCCCGGCAAAAACGCCGTGGGATTCGAGCTGCCCAACAAAACCCGCGAGATGGTGCACTTCCGCGAAATCGTCGAGGACGACTCCTTCTCCAAGTCCCGCGGCAAGCTCCCCATGGCCCTGGGCAAAGACATCTCGGGCATGCCGTTCACGGTGGACCTGGCCAAGATGCCCCACCTGCTGATGGCGGGCACCACGGGCTCCGGCAAGTCCGTCACCATGAACACCATGATCCTCAGCTTCCTGTACAAGCACACCCCCGATCAATTTCGCCTGCTCCTCATCGACCCCAAAATGATCGAGTTTCAGCCGTACAACCACATCCCCCACTTGCTGTTGCCGGTGGTCACCGACATGAGCCAAGCGTGCCTGGCCCTCAAGTGGGCGGTGGACGAAATGGAGCGCCGCTACCAGCTCTTTGCCGATATCGGCGCCAAAAACTTGGAGTCTTACAACGCGCGCGTCGAGAAACAGCGCAAAGACGAAGAAGAGCGGCAATCCAAGCCCCTGGCCCCCGCAGAGACCGCCATCGCGCCGGGCGGTGCCGTGGTGGAGTTTGGTCCCCTCTGGGCCGAGCCCAAGAAAATCCCCGACCCCCTGCCCCTCATCGTCATCTGCATCGACGAGCTGGCCGACTTAATGATGGTGGGCGCCAAGGACGTCGAGACCCACATCGCGCGCTTGGCCCAAAAGGCCCGTGCCGCCGGACTCCACCTCATCGTCGCCACCCAGCGCCCTTCCACCGACGTGGTCACCGGGCTCATCAAGGCCAACTTCCCGGCGCGCTTGAGCTGCCTGGTCTCCAGCCACATCGACTCGCGCACCATTCTCAACGCCAGCGGCGCCGAAAACCTGTTGGGCAACGGCGACATGCTGGTGCTGCCCCCGGGCACCTCCGATCTCATGCGCGTCCAGGGGGCCTTTGTCAGCGAGGAAGAAGTCGCAGACGTCGTCGACTTTTTAAAGAAACAGGGGCTGCCGCAATACAACGACGACATCCTCAAAGCCGCCGAAGACGACGAGGGCACCGGCGATCTCGACGCGGACAAAGACGAATACTACGACCAAGCCGTGGCCCTGGTGGCCCAAGCGCAAGCCTGCTCCATCTCCATGATCCAGCGCCGACTGAAAATCGGTTACAACCGCGCCGCCAACATCGTCGAAATCATGGAGCGCGAGGGCGTCGTCGGTCCGGCCACCGGTGGCGTGGCCAAGCGCGAAGTCCTGATAGGCCCCCTGTAACCCATCCCCGGCGCACCCTCTTTTCCCCTCATGCCCGACAGAGACTTTTCATTTTCTGATGTCTGTTTTTGTGCCCGATGCCTTGGTCCCGAGCGCAAAAAAATATACATGCCCCTGCAAAAGACGGTACCATTTTGAAGATTTGGCCCCGAAAGGCCCGTTTGAAAGGATTGTCTCGCCATGTTCAGACCCGAAATCAAAGTGCTCGATTGCACCATCCGCGACGGCGGCTTGATGAACGATTCCTACTTCACCCTCGAAACCGTCCAAAATGTTTATCGCGCGTTGTGCGAGGCCGGTGTCGACATCGTCGAGCTGGGTTATCGCAACAGCCGCAAAATGTTCTCCCCCACCAAGTTTGGTCCGTGGCGCTTCTGCGACGAGGAACTGCTGAAACAGGTGGTGGGCGACCACAAATGCGAAGACACCAAAATCGCCGTCATGCAAGATGCGCACAAAGCCCTGCCCGAAGATCTGCTCCCCAAGGAGCAAAGCGTCGTCGATATCGTGCGCGTCGCCACGTATGTCAAAGACGTCGACAAAGCGATTCACCTGGCCAACAACGCCGCGGCCCTGGGCTACGAGTCCGCCATCAACATCATGTCGGTCTCCCACGTGTTGGAGCGCGACCTCGACGAGGCGCTGCAGCAAATCGAAGAAGAGACCCAGGTCTATTCCGTGTGCATCGTCGACAGCTACGGCAGCCTGTACTGCGAGGGCGTGGAGTATCTCATCAACAAGTTCCGCAAATTTCTCAAAACCAAGGAGCTGGCGATCCACTGCCACAACAACCAGCAGCTCGCCTACGCCAACACCATCGAGGCCATCATCCACAACGTGAACTACCTCGATGGCACGCTGTACGGCCTCGGGCGCGCCGCCGGAAACTGCCCGCTGGAGCTGCTCATCGGCTTTCTCAAAAACCCCAAGTACAACGTGCGGCCGCTGCTCGATGTGATCGGCAAAGAGATCATCCCCCTGACCAAGCAAATGACCTGGGGATACACGATTCCCTACATGATTACGGGCATGCTCAACCGCCACCCCGAAGCGGGCCTCGAGATGATGCGCCTGCCGCCCACAGATCCCGACGCACACGACTACGCCACGTTTTTTGACCGACAAACCCGGCTCGCCGACTAACCCAAAGGTATTGCCGATGATTACCCTGTTGCACTGCGGTCCCCATTCTCCGCAACGACTTGTCAACGCCTTCGCCGCCATCGACGTTCCCGTGCAGTTGGCCACCAGCGCCGACGACATCCGCACCGCCGAACAACTGGTGCTGAGCAGTGAAGCGCCGTTTGACGCCACAATCCGCCAATTGCTGTGCCGAAATCTCCTGACCGCGCTGCGCGACTATCTCTTTGATAAGCGTTCGTTCCTCGGCATTGGCACCGGCGCGCACATCCTCTTCGACACGCGGGAACACGCGCCCGCATGGACAGGCTTGGGCGTCTTCCCCGGCACCGTGCGCCCGCTCTACGCCGATCGCCCCACGCACCCGTTCATGGGCTGGGCTGGCATTCGCGCGCAAGCGAACTCGCGCCTCTTTCACGGCCTCGCCGGAGACGAAAAGTTCTTCTTTGCCCATGTCGACCAGGCGGTCCCTGCCCGTGACAACCTTTGCTTGGCGCAAACCGATACGGCATCCCCCGTCCCGGCGGTGGTGGGCGATGACACGCGCTTGGGCGTTCAGTTCTTGCCGCACAAGAGCGGCTCCGCTGGGCTGCACATTCTCAAAAACTACGCCGACACCGCCCTCGCGGCGCCCCAATCCAATCCGGGTCACACGTCCCAGCGCCCCGCCACCCCAGCGCGCAGCATCGTGGCCTGCCTGGACATGCACGCCGACACCCATGGCAATCTCGTGGTCACCAAGGGCGATCAATACGATGTAAACGTCGGCGGCACCGTGCGCAATTTGGGCGACCCCGTCGAAATGGCCTGCCACTACTACGATGAGGGGGCCGACGAAATCGCCTTTTTGCACATCGCGGGATATCGCGACGATCCCCTTCGAAACACCGCGGTGACCGACATTATCTCCGCGGCGTCTCGGCGCATTTTTGTCCCCCTCACCATCGGCGGCGGCATCCGGGATTACACCGACGACCGCGGATTGCCCGTGTCAGCCCTCGAAATCGCCGCGCGTTACTTTCGCGCCGGAGCCGACAAAATCTCCATCGGCAGCAACGCGGTTGACATCGCAAAACGCTACCTGCGCACGGGGCGCAAAACCGGCGGCAGCGCCATTGAAACCATCTCCCAGTGCTATGGCGCGCACACCGTGGTGGTCTCCGTCGATCCCCGGCGCGTGTACGTAACATCCCCAAGCGACGTGCCGCACCACGTCGTGCCATCCGATCCCCCGGGCCCCGCGGGCGAAGCCTTTTGCTGGTACGAGTGCATGGTCAAGGGCGGCCGCGAAGGCACGGGCATCGACGCGATCACCTTGGCGCAAGCGGTCGAGGCCCTGGGGGCGGGCACCATCCTCCTCAACAGCATCGACAAAGACGGCACCAACTCGGGCTTTGATCTCGCGTTGATCAACGCCGTGCGCGAAGCGGTGACCATCCCCGTCGTGGCGTCCAGCGGTGCAGGAAAGGTCGAGCACTTCTCCGAGGTCTTTGCACAGACCCGCGCCGAATCCGCGTTGGCCGCTGGCATCCTTCACCGCCGCGAAGTATCGATTCGCGACATCAAACAACACCTGCACGGAAAGGTTGAAGTACGGAAATAACAGTGCCGCAATCCACGACAACCATTCGGGGCCTCTTCTCCGATGCGCCATCGCGCGCCTATGCCACCCGCATTTGCACCGCCCTGGGTGTCGCACTGCAAGCGCCCGCTCTTCACCAACTGCCCGAAACCCAACCGGGGACGACTCCCCTGCCCTCCCTGATAACGACCAGTACCCCCATTGAAAAGGCCCACGTTGAAATGGCCCGGGCCGCGATCCAAAACGACGGCTTGGTGCTCGTTTGGCAAGACACCCCCAGCGCCGCTTCTGCCTTTCACGCCGCGCTGTTCTCCGCCATGGGCGCCTTGGCCTCGCCGTGTCTCGAATCACTCATCGCCGCCGCCCGCATCTTTGCCTTCTGCAACGCCCTGCCCATCGCCCAGGTGCAAATCGCCGCATCAGCGCCTCCCATGCTGCAACACCGCGCACCGCAGTTGGCGCACCTCTTCGGCGCGTCGCTGTCCCATGCCTCCGACAAACATTGGGTCACGGCGACGCTCTCGCTCAACCGCCGCGGAGAGCTCGTCCTCACCCGGTCGCGCCGCTCTCTCGCCCTGCCCGTTTCACCCGATGTCCTCACCCGCGCCCTCCGCTTGCTGACCTCGCTGCATCCAGCGCCGCGGCAGCGCTTTGCCGAACCGCCCCTGCCCGACGACGAAACCGTTCAGCTCATCGCCCAGCCGCCTGCGCGCCTTTTATCGGAAGTGGCCGCCAAAAACCTGCTCTCGGCCTTGGGCTTGCCCCTGGGCCACGAGGCGCTTTGTCAATCCGCCAGCGCCGCTGAGCGCTTTGCCCAGCAATTCCCCGGCGAGGTGGCCTTAAAGCTCGTCAAGCCGCAGCTTCGCGATCGCCGGCAACAAGATGCGGTGCGCCTGCACGTCTTTGGCAACGCCGCCATCCGCCGCGAATACGCCTCGCTCATCGCCCTTGGAAGGGCCATGGGACCGCCGGAGAGCCTGGGGGTTTTGATCGCTCCCATGTACAGCGACGCGCAGGCTTTCATCTGGCTCGCCACCCTTCGCCATCCCCAACTGGGAAGCTTGGTGGCCCTGGGCAACGGCGACCGCATCGCGGGGCCCCCGGTCGCGGTGTTTCACCCCCATGCCGACATCCACGAAGTCTTTCGCGCCTTCCACCGCCACTGGCCCGCGCTGCCCTTGACCGCCACGACGCACCTCGCCGAGGTCACCGCGCGTTTTGCCCACGCCGTTCACACCCTGGGCAATCGCATCGACTTTGCGCAAATTCACCCCCTCGTCGTGCGCCGCGATCACACCGTCGTCGTGTTGGACGCCCTGGTGCAAATCGCCGACCCCGACAACCCCACCCCCCTCGACACCAGCGAAGAGAGGCTCCTGTCGGTCATCGACAAGAGCGACGCGAGCCGCGACAACACCTTTTCTTGATCAAGACCGCGAATGCGCTTCGCCGTGCAATACCGTCTCCGCCGCCTGGGCCAGCGAGACAAACTGCGCGGTGTCCAACTCTTCGGCGCGCGCCTCCGGTGAAATTTCCGCTCGTTGCAGCACCTGCAGCACTTGGTGGGCGTCGCCCAGATTGCCGTTGCGCAGGGCATTGCGCAGGGTTTTGCGGCGCGTTGAAAAGGCGGCCTTCACCACGCGCTCAAACAGGGGAAACAGCGCATCGCTACAGCGCATCTCTTGGCGGGGCTCCAGCAAGACGACGGCCGAGCGGACTTTGGGCGGCGGAAAGAACACAGTGGGGGGCAACGAAAAGAGCGTGCGTACGTGACAACGCGCATCGAGCAAGACGGTCATCGCGCCGCGCTGGGGCGTGTGGGGCAGCGCCGTCATGCGTTCGGCCACCTCGAGTTGCACCATGAACACCGCGCGCAACCACTGCTGTGTGCTCTCGGTGACGCGCCGCAAAATGCGCCCGGTGATTTGATAGGGCAAGTTGCCGGCGATGACCCCCGGCGACAACGCCAAATGCCCCGCGTAATCAAAGGCAGCGGCGTCGGCGGCCTCAAGGCGAAAATTGTCGCGGTTCGCAAACTCGGCGCGCAACACCGCCTGCATGTCGGGATCGCGCTCGATGGCGGTGACATCGGCCCCCATGTGCAGCAGCGCTGCGGTGAGCGGCCCTACCCCAGCGCCGATTTCGAGCACGTGACGCCCCGGTTGATCGACACAAGCGGCGGCAATTTTTTCGATGACCGCCGGGCTGATGAGGAAGTTTTGCCCCCAGGATTTTTTGGGCGCAAAGCCGTGCCGTTTCAAAATGGAGCGCGGGTCTTCAAACCAAGTTCGGGCGTGCATGGTGACAGTGATAGGGCGGTTTAACCAAAATGTGCAAAATGATTTTGCAAGCGCGCCAACTGACGGTCGGTCTGGGCGCCCACTGTGGTGACAAATAGGTTCTCTTTGACGAAGACACGCTGGGCCATGGCCTGGAGTTGCGGGGGCGTCATCTCTTTCATGGCGTGCATGACGTCCTCAATGTGCCGCGACATCCCGCTGATCTCCTGCTCGCCATACCACGCGCACATCGCGCTGGGGGCGTCTTGAAAGTCCAGCAGATTCCAGATCGCGCGGGCCTTGGCGCGGGACAAGTCGTCCGGCGCGACGGGGGCATCGCGAAACCCCGCGACGATATCGAGGACCTCAGCGACGAGCTCGGCCACGTTGCCGTGGGAACAAGCCGCGTCGATGTGCACCGCACCGGTCTCGGCGTAGCACTCCATGCTGGCACCGACTTGGTAGGCCAGCGCCCGCTCTTCAAAGATGCGGCGGTGCAGGGGCGTGGACATGCCGTCATCGAGGAGGCGCAGCAGCATTTCCAACGCCGCGTATGCGGGGTCTTCCATGCCCGGGGCGGCAAAGGAGATGCGGATTTGCGTCTGGCTGCCCACTTTGTGCACGTGGCGCAGATCCCCGGGCAACGCGTGTTGCGCTGGGGGGATGCGCGGGGGTGGGTTGTCGCGCTTTGCAGACAGGCGACCGAAGTGTTGTGCCACCCAATCGGTTAACGCGTCGTCTCCGATGGCCCCGGCGGAGCAGAGCACCAGTTGGTCCGGTGCGAAATGGGTGTGAAACCAGTGTTGCAGATCGCGCTGGGAAAAGCGCTGCACGTTTTGTTCGGAGCCGATGACCGACTGCGCCAGGGGATGCCCCGCCCACAAGCGAGCGCGAGCCAGAAAGTCGATGTCGACGTTTTGATCGTGTTCGTCGAGGTCCTCGCGTATCTCTTCGGCGATGATGCGCCGCTCGGTGTCGATGTCCGAAAAAATGGGGGTCGATACCATGTCGAGCAGGATCTCTAGGGCTGGAAACAGAGACTCCGGCGGCAGGGTGATCAGCAGCTCGGTCACATCGGGGGCGGTCGCTCCCATCAGGGTTCCCCCGAGGTTTTCGAAGCCAACATTTAGCGCATAGGCGCTGGGATAACGCGACGTGCCGCGAAAGAGCATGTGTTCCAAAAAATGGGAGATGCCGTTTTCGTCGGGGCTCTCGTAGCGCGAGCCGCTGCGGGCATACAGGGCCAAGGCCACATTGTGCAGGTGCGGTTGCCCAACCCGGACAAACGTCAGCCCATTGGCCAAGCGTTCTCTGTGATATTGATAGTCCAAATTGCGCGGGATTATTCGGCGGCGGCGTCTGCTGGCGCGGGGATTTCGGCAGGCGCATCGGCGGGTGCGGGGGCGGCTGGCGGCGCTTCGGCGGTGGGCTCTGCGCCCAAAGCCAACGGGAAGTCGACTTGGATTTGCCCATTTCTCAGCCGCTCTTCCAACAGCGTTGCCATGCGGTCTTTGAGCCAGGTGCTTTGCTTCATGGCGAGCAAGCGGTCGCGGATTTCGTCTTTGCGCGTCTTGAACTCCGCATCGCTGGGGTGCGTGCGCTCGTGCAGCGCGGCGACATAAAACGACCCGCCGATCTCCATGACGCTGTCGATGAAGGAGGTGCCTTCGGGAAGCGCAAAGGCAGCCCCAACCAATTCGCGCGCTTCGCCAATGCCGGAGATGTTGGCATCTGCTGGCGTGAAAGAGCCGCTGGTTTGCACGGACACCTGCAAGTGTGGCGGCAGCTCTGTTTCGGCGTCTTCGGGGAATGCCGCGGCAATGTCGGTGCCTTCGCGCAGCGAGGCCAAGGCCTTGTCGGCGCTGTCGCGGGCCAATTGTTTGCCGCGTTCTTCGTTGATGAGGGTCTCGGCGATTTCCGCGGTGGCATCTGCCAACGCAATGTCGCCCTCGCGAATGGCGATGAGCTGGATAATGTGAAAGCCGTATTCCGTTTCCACCAAGTCGGATATCTCGCCGGGCGCCATGGCGAACATCGCTTCGTCAAATGCGGCGACCATCACGCCCTTGGGATGAAAGCCCAACTCCCCGCCCTTGGCGGCGCTGCCGGGGTCTTCACTGTGTTCGCGCGCCAGGTCCGCGAAAGAAGCGCCTGGTTTCTTCACATCGGCCAAAATCGCTTCGGCGGCCTTTCGCACTTCGGCCTTTTGGTCATCGTCGGCGGCAGCATCTTGCTTAATGAGGATGTGGCGTGCGTTCGCCATTTTATCGAGGCCGGTGTATTTGTATTTGTTGGTTTCGTAATAACGCTGGATGGCCTCGGCGTTGGCGTCGATCCAGGCGGTTGTTTCGGCCTCGGTGGGCTGGTGGCGTTGGGCAAACACCTCGGGGGTGAATTTCAAGAAGGAGAGCGACGCCGTATTGCTCTCGGCATCGTACGCCGCGCGCGCCTCCCGTTCGCTAACGACGATCCCCGATGCCAACAACTGGCGCATGCGCAGCGCGATGAGTTCGAGGCGCTGTTGCTCGACAAAATCCTCTTCCTTGGTTTGTAGGCGGTAGCGGATGTAGCGGTTGAACATCTCCACGTCGAACTTGCCGTCGGCGCCTTTAAAAGATTGCATCGGCGCGCGGTGCCCGTCCTGTATTAAAATGGTCGGCAGGGCCGACAGGGGAATGCGCCCGAATTGGATTTGGAAAGAGAGTTCTTCGAGCAGGCCCGCAATGGAGCGCGTAATATAATAGTCGCCGTTTAAGATGGTGTCGGCTGCCTCTTCCGTCGACGCGGAGATGCCCGCTTTTTCGGCGAGATTGAGGAGGATTTGTCGCTCGATGAGGCCGCGCGCCACAAATTGTCGCAGGGCGCTGTATTCGGCGCTTTCGGTGCTGAGATTGTCAGTGGCGCTCATGTTCATGGCATAGCGGAACACGGCATCTGTGATTTCGGCGCCTTCCACTTTAATGGTTGTGCTGAGGGTTGAACCCTTCCCCCAGCCACGGCTTTGCGAGCCGAACGACAGCACAAATGCCAGCACCAAAAGGCTGATAATCAGTGCGCCAAGCAGGCCCCCAACGTTTTTGCGAAAATAATCGAGCATAAAATTCCTCCGGAATGATTGTCCGTTTCAAAGTGTTATGGTGTCACGCAACCGGAACGGCACATCGTCTTGGCGATGAAACGGGCGCAAATCTTACAGCGTAGCAAATGAAAGGCAACCGCTTTTCAGATGCGTTTGCGCAGATTCTGCCCTAGGATGAATCTTGCGCTGTCCTTCCCAATTGGGATGGCATATCGCGCTTCGCAAATTGGGAGTTTGGAAAGCTCTTGAAACACAAAGTCATATCTGTTAGTAAGACTCACAAAATGGATACTTTCCGTTTTTTTAATGTTTTTGATAGGTTAGCGAATTCTGCAGCCGTTTTTTACCGGCTGAGTACTCATATCTTTTCCTGTACGCCATCTGCAATGGCAGTACGGAGGCTAAAATCATGATCTTCGACTGGCTTCACGGCCTGCTCTCCAGCGATTTGGCTGTTGACCTGGGAACCGCCACAACGCTGATTTACGAAAAAGCCCGCGGCATTGTCTGCTGCGAGCCCTCGGTGGTCGCGGTGCAAAAAGATCAGCGCGGCGTTAAAAAAATCCTGGCCGTGGGCACCGAAGCCAAAGAAATGCTGGGGCGTACCCCCGGGCACATCGAAGCCGTTCGGCCTCTGCGCGACGGTGTTATCGCCGACTTCGAAGTCACCGAGGCGATGCTGAAATACTTTATCTCCAAAGTGCACCGCCGCAAAACCCTGGTGCGCCCGCGCATTATCATCTGTGTCCCCTTTGGCATCACCCAAGTCGAACGGCGCGCCGTGAAAGAGTCTGCCGAAAACGCAGGGGCCCGCGAGGTGTTTCTCATCGAGGAGCCCATGGCGGCGGCCATCGGCGCGGGACTCCCGGTTATCGAGCCCGCGGCCAGCATGGTGGTGGGCATCGGCGGCGGCACCACCGAAGTGGCGGTAATCTCATTGGCGGGCATTGTGTACTCCCGCTCGGTGCGCGTGGCCGGCGACAAAATGGACGAAGCCATCATGGCCTACCTCAAACGCAAGTACAATCTCGCCATCGGCGAACAATCCGCCGAAAAAATCAAAATACAAATCGGCAACGCCTATCCCTCCGAAGATGTAGAAACCTACGAAGTCAAGGGGCGCGACTTGGTGGCGGGCGTTCCGCGAACCGTCGAGATCAACTCCGACGAAATCCGCGACGCCCTCAGCGAACCCATCAACGCCATCGTGCAAGCGGTGATGTCCGCCCTTGAGCACACCCCGCCCGAGCTCTCCGCCGACGTCATCGACAAGGGCATTGTGCTCACCGGTGGCGGCGCCCTGCTCAAAAACCTCGACGTCTTGCTCCGCGAAGAAACCGGACTCCCGGTCATGGTCTGCGACGAGCCCATGTCCGCAGTGGTGTTGGGCTCGGGAAAAGCCCTCGATAACTTCGAGCTGCTGCGCGAAATCACCATGGCATGACGGGCCGCACTGCATGTCTTTTCTGTCCCGCTACAAAAACGGTTTCATCGCCATCCTCGCCATCGTCACGCCGTTTTTCTTTTTAAAGGCCAACCTCAAAGATCCCGACAAAGCCACGGCCTTTGACCGCGTGCTCATCACCATTTCCACGCCGGTGCAGTGGGCGGCAACGGCCACCGCCGAATTCGTGACCGACATCTGGGGCCGCTACATTTTTCTGGTAAACACCGCCGATGAAAACGACCGACTCCGCTACGAAAACCAACAGTTGGTCGCCGAAAACATCCTGCTCCTCGAAACCGAACAAGAGGTGCGACGCCTGCGCCGAATGCTGACCTTTCGCGAGACCTTTGCCGGGCAACTGCGCACGTCTCGTGTCGTAGCCCGCGTGGTGGGGCGCGGTGTCTCCGAGCAATTTCGCGTCGACCGCATCCTCTTGGACTTGGGCGAAGCGCAAGGCCTCGCCAAGGGCATGCCCGTGGTGACCTTCGACGGCTTGGTGGGCCAAGTCAGCCGCTTCGAGAAAAACGCCGCCGACGTCTTGCTCACGGTGGATCGCAAGAGCCACGTACCGGTCTATGTTCAGCGAAATGGCGCCCAGGGCATTTTGCGCGGCACCGGAGAACTCGACCGCTACACCTGCGAGGTCGAATACCTGCTCCGTTCCGACGAGGTGCGCGAGGGCGATCAGCTCTTCACCTCAAGCACGGGCGGCAAGTTTCCCGAGGGCCTGCTGGTGGGCACCATCGTCACGGTACAGCGCGAAAACCTCGGCTTATTTCAAAAGGTCGTGGTGGAGCCATCGGTGAACTTTTCCAAGCTGCGCGAGGTCTTCGTCGTACTCGACTCCCCGGACATCCGCCGCTTCGAAGACGAGGAGGAGTAGCGTGCACAGCCTGGCCATCCTCCTGTCGGCGTTTGTTTTTCTGGTTTTGCAGTCGACGCTGGCTCACCTGTTGCCCTGGGATCAAGTTGTTCCCAATGCCGCCTTGGTCATCGCGCTGCACATGGGCATCCACGACTACAGCACGGGCAAGGGGGCCATTCTGGCATTTCTCATCGGTTACTTTATGGACGCCTTTGCCGGCAGCCCCATCGGTTTGTACACCTTTGTTTCCGTGGCCATTTTTCTCATTTCGCGCATCGCCTCCCTGCGATTGTTCTTGCAGGGATGGGCGTTTGAAATTTTCATCACCTTTTTCTTGGCCCTGGTGGCAGGGGTCTTGACCCTTTCGATTCGCGCCCTTTTCGACCAGGATTTTGGCAGTTTACTTCTGCATGCCAAAATAGTAATTTTCCGAGCAGTTGCGACGGCAATTGTCGCCCCACTGGTGTACAAGCTCATGAAGAAGATCGATCTCGTACACGCGAAACGGGCCAGTAGAGCCCGAATGATGATGTAACCCATGCAAATATCCTCCCGAAACGAACTCTCCGAATTTCGCAAGCGCTACCGTTGGATGAGCCTCTTCGTCGTCTTGACCTTTTTGGTCTTTGCCTCGCGCTTGGTGTATCTGCAGTTGATCCAAGGCAGCGCCCTGTACTCCGAAAGCATCTCCAACATTATTCGCACCGTGACCATTCCCGCTGTGCGCGGCCGCGTCTTCGACGACAAAGGGCGCGTTCTGGCCACCAGTGTTCCCTCCCATGCCCTGGTAGCCATGCCGCACTACGTGGACATGGGCAAGGGATTCGCGCGCTTGGTGCAGTTGCTCGAAATCGATGTGGCCGATGCCGAGAGCATTAGCAAAAAAATCCAAGAGCGCTTGACCGACAGCCGAGATATGCGTCGGTTTCAACAAATCACGCTGCTCGATCGCATCACCCCCGAGCAGTTGGCTGCGGTCAAAACCTACCAAGACGAACTGCCGGGCATCGACGTCATCGATATGCCGGTGCGCTTCTATCCCTATGCGGGAACTGGCGGCAACATCTTGGGTTTTTTAAATGAAGTCAATCGCGACGACATTGAAAAAGAAGACAGCACCATCGAAGACCCCTTTCGTCCCGGCGACAAAATCGGTCGTTCTGGCATTGAGCGCGCCTTCGAAAAAGACCTGCGCGGCGTGCGCGGGTGGCGCAAAAAAGTGGTCGACGCGCGGGGACTCCCCTTGTCGCGAGAAGACTCAGCGCACCTGCTGCCCGAGGCGAGCATGCAGGAGCCGCGTCCCGGTTATGACATCACGCTCACCATCGATATCGCGCTGCAAAAAATCGTCGAGCAAGCGCTGAGCGGGCATCCCTCTGCGGCTGCGGTGGTTATGGAGGTCAACACCGGTCGCGTGTTGGCAGCGGCCAGCGTGCCCACCACCGATCCCAATCTGCTCATCAACGGCCTCTCCTACGAGGAATACCGCGCCATCGAAGAGAACCCCTATCGCCCCAACATCGACAAAACCATTTACGAAAACTACTTTCCCGGATCCATCTACAAACCCTTTGTCGCCATGGCCGCCCTCGAAGAAGGCATCATTACCACCAACGACATCGTGCATTGTTCGGGGTTTCACGAATTTGGGCGCCGCACTTTCAAGTGCACCCACCGCCACGGCGACGTCAACCTGCACAGCGCCCTCGTGAAATCTTGTAACGTCTATTTTTACACGTTGGCAGAGATGACCGGCATGAACCGCTTGGCGCGCTACGCCCGCGAATTTGGGTTCGGCGAAAAAACGGGCATCGGATACAACGCCGAAACCGCTGGCCACGTCCCCACTCGCGAGTGGTACGACAAACACCTGCCCGGTCAGTTCCGCATTGGGCACACGCTCAACACCGCCATCGGCCAAGGCAACACCAAGGTCACGCTGATGCAGGCCGCAGCAGCCTATGCTTCCATCGCCAACGGCGGAACCCTCTACAAGCCGCAAATCATCCGGCGCATCGAGACCCCAGATGGCGACATTGTGAAAGAGTACAACCCCGAGGTGCGCCGAAGGGTGACCATTACCCAGCGCAACATCGACGTCATCATGGAAGCCCTCATCGACGTTGTCGAAGACGAAGACGGCACCGCTCACTCGGCCAAGTCCAGCAAAATTCAAGTGGCCGGAAAGACGGGCACTGCCCAGGTGGCCAAAAAAGCCCGCAAAGAGAGCGACACCCTCGCCAACCACTATTACAAAAACCGCGACCACGCTTGGTTCGCCTCCCTGGCCCCTGCTGACAACCCCCAAATTGCCGTGGTGGTGCTCATTGAACACGGCGGTGGTGGCGGTGAGCATGCGGCGCCTGTCGGTGTCGAAATTTCCCGCAAATACTTCGAGCAGATCGCGCCCGAACAGGAGACCCCGCTCATGGCGCGCGAGACCAAGCCCACCCAACCGCTCACGCCCGAAGCGCGTCACATCCCCGAAGAGGACACCTCGTCTGCTGCAGCGGCCACCCGTCGGCGCTAAACAACATGCCTCGTATTCTCGTCAGCCGGATGCGCGATGAATTCGACTGGGTCCTCTTCATCGTCGTAGCGCTCATCGTCATCGTCGGCCTGCTCAATCTCTACAGCACCGGCAAGGCCACCGGCGCCCCCGACCTCTATCTCACGCAACTGTACTGGGTGGTGTTTGGCAGCATCGGCGCCTTCATCCTCTCCATCGTCGACTACCGCCTCTACGAACGGCTCGGCTATCTCGCCTATGGCGTCGGCATCTTGATGCTCATCGCCGTCCTCCTCTTCGGCCGCGAGGTGGCCGGTTCGGTTCGCTGGTTTGCGGTGGGCGAGTTCCGCTTGCAACCATCTGAATTGATGAAGCCGCTCCTGGTGGTGGGATTGGCCAAGTACCTGCATCACGATCCGCGCAGCGAAGACCGCAAAATCGAAGATCTCATCATCCCCGGCCTCATGACCCTCATCCCCATGTTCTTAATTCTCAAGGAACCCGACTTGGGCACCGCCCTCATCTGCCTGCTGATTTTTCTGTCCATCATGATGCTCACCCGGCTCAACGTGAAGTCCTTCCTCATCATCCTGACGGCGGCCCCCATATCGGGGTTGCTGGCCTGGAATTACCTGCTCAAGGATTATCAAAAAATCCGCGTCACCTCGTATTGGGAGCTCATGACCGGCAACAATCCCGACACGCTCGGCGCGGGATGGCACGCCAATCAATCCATGATCGCCATTGGTTCGGGCAAGGTAACGGGAAAGGGATATCTCGAGGGCACCGCTGGTCCTCACCACTTCTTGCCCGAATGCCGCACCGACTTCCCCTTTGCCGTCTTCGCCGAAGAGCACGGTTTTATCGGAGCCGCGGGCCTAATATTTCTCTATTTGTTTCTCATTTTATGGTGCGTGCGCATCGCCTCGCTCTCCCGCGATCGATTTGGCGCCGTAATCGCCATCGGCGTAGGAGCGATCTTTTTTTGGCACGTCGTATTCAATCTCGGCATGGTGCTGGGCGTCATGCCGGTGGTGGGCGTCACCCTGCCCTTGTTCTCTTATGGCGGCTCGTCTGTTTTGGCGCTCCTGCTCTCCGTCGGGCTCCTGATGAGCGTCTCCATTCACCGCTACCATCGCACGTGATAACCCCGGTTTTGTAACATTGTCTCCCTTGAGTCATTTTCGAAATAAAGATACACTCTGTCAGTTTCCACAGGTGACTTTCTCTCCACGGCGCATTGCTTCGTTTACTAAAGGAGAATTTTCATGAAGCGCTTCTTTTTCACAGCCTTTTGCGGCATCTTTTCCGTTTCTCTTTTTGCCTTCAGCCCCCCGCTTGCTGCGGCCAAAATCAACGGAAAGCTCTCCCTGGCCCCCGCCTTCCTCGAAAAGTACGAAGCCACCCACAACGAAGCCGACAAGGCCTTCCGCGGCTACTGGAACGACCCCAACGCCATCCAGCCCATCGCGCCGCTTTCCCTGGCATTGCACTCGGATTTTGGCGTCGTGCTCCTTCGCGATGGCGCGCCGGAACCCAAGCCGGATCCCATCCGCACCGTGCAGGTCTTTGCTGGCGCTCTCGAGCAAAACGTCATCGTCATCCGCCCGCAAAGCCGCATCAAATTTCACTCTGTTGATCCGCTAGATCACGATTTGTACGCGTCCGACAAACACGACTTCAAACCACAACAGATGGCGCAAAACTCCGTGCGACCGGTCGACTTTTACAGCGCCGGACTCTTCGAAGTGCGCTGCACGCTGATGCCGCATTTCAGCGCCTGGATTGTCGTGGAGCCCGCCACCTATGTCGCCGAACTCAAAAGAGATGGCGCCTTCCAAATCGATGCAGCAGAGCCCGGGGAGTACACCGTCAAAGTCTTCTTCAGGGGTCAGTGGATCCACGAGCGAAAGCTCACCATCCGCGACGAAAAAGAAGTGCAGGTCACCATTCAACTTGAGTCCCCGACCGCAAGCGCCGCCAAGCCCGCGAAAGACGAACCCAAAGAAAAATGAACGCCGTAGGATCCCATACGCTGAACCCAACCCACGTCTGTCGCTTGGACAGCAATTAAAGAGGCCCAATGTTTTTATCTCGTTTTTGGACACTGTTGCTCGCTATTTTTGTTGCCACAACCCTGTCTGTCGTCATGTTGGCCAAGGATCTGGTGAACCGAGAGCGCCAAGAAAATGCCGCCACAACGCTGTATAAAGAGCTCGATAAAATCGAAGTCGCCCTCACCTTGCACGCGCGCAAACGCCTCGACATTTTGTTAACCGTCACCAGCGATCAAGACGTGCGCGCCACCATGAGCCAGATGAGCAAAAACATCGATAAGGCCAACAAAAACGACCAAAAGCTGATGAGCATACTCCGCGAGCGCAACGAGGAAATGAAGCAGTACAAAGCGGACATGCTCCTGGCCATTGCCGCCGATGGAACCGTTGTTTCGCAAATCGGAAAAGACGCGACCACGGGATTCAACCTGAAGGGTTTCCCCACGGTGGATGCCGCCCTGCGCGGCTATGTGCGCGACGACGTACTGCAGTTTGGACGCGACACCTACCTCATCGCCGCCCGCCCCATTATCGACGGGACGCGTTATGTGGGGGCCTTGCTGCACGGCATGAAGCTCACCGATCAACTCGCCTCCGATCTTTCGAGCGATGCCCAGGTGGCCTTTTTCAACTCCAAAGTTGTGGTGGCCCTGGGCAAGAGCAAACAGACCGAAGCCGCGCAAGTGCAGTCGCCCCAGGTGGGGAAAAACCTCGCCGAAGCCACCAACTCTCCCGCTTACAAATCCAAGGGGCGCAGCGAACTGATGCGCATCCAAACCAGCGAACAAGATTACCTGGCCGTGTACTCGCGCATCCGCGGGACGGCTGCCGAAAACGGTGTGGGCTGGGCCCTCGTAGCACCTGTCCCCCGCACGATTCAAATCACCTCCTTCTTTGAGGAGGCCGGCGAACAAGACGTCAAAGCCCTGCCCTTGATCTGGATTATCATCGGCGTGATTCTGGTGATTGGCCTGGGATGGCTGTGGAACTTCTTGGAGGCCGAGCGCCCGGTCATGCGCCTGAACAAGGCCGTCGTCGCCCTCGAAACCGCCGACGTCAAAGACCAGCTCAATGTGTACAAATACAGCCGCCGCTACCGCCGGTTGGCCATGGCCTTTAACCGCCTGATGGATCTCAAGATGAAAAATTTGACCGAGTCGGGGAGCGGTACGGGCCGCACAGTGGATGCGATTTTGGGCCTACAAGACAACGCGCGCTTGTCCTCTGCATCCTTTCGCTTCGCCGGGGATGCCATCCCAGACGACATCCCCGCAGCGCCGCCCGCCGCCATGGCGCCCCCGCCACCCAATGCGCCCCGAGCCGATGCCGCTGCGCCCACGTCGCTGCGCCCGCCCCTGATGCCAACACCGCCCCAAGGCGCTTCCTTGCCCCCGGCTGGCGTCGCGGCGCCCCCCGCACCGCTCCCAGCGCAAGAGATGACCCCCGCCGAAGAGCAGGCGTACTTCCGCCAAATTTACGCCGAGTTCATCGCCTTAAAACAGCGCCTGGGAGAGCCCGTCGACCAATTCCCCTTTGAGCGTTTCGAGGCCACGCTAAAGAAAAACCGAGACGCCCTGAAGGCCCGCGTCAACTGCAAGACCGTGACCTTCCAAGTCTACGAAAAAGACGGAAAAGCCTCGCTAAAGGCCACCCCCATCCTGTAACGAATCCGCACAAAAGAAAAACTCCAGAATGCCGTAGCATGATGCCGGTGAACCCCGCTGACCTGTTTACAGGTGGGCTCCGTGTTATCGCTTTAGGCTTCCGATACGCAATGACCGATCTGCACATCACGATAAGGGACAGATCCCGAGGGCTCAGATTGAGCGGAGTTTCTAAATGGCATCGCACACGCACATCCCAGAGCCACAAACAGTATGCCCACGGATGCGCGCGAATGGCAAGCATCTGAGTGGCCCTCGGCGGTATCTCCGAGGCGGATAGCGCTTAGCGGGAACGCTTTTGGCGCAGCTCCTTGGCGGCGTTTTTCACCACGCCGGAGACGTCCTTGCTGCGCTCCAGAGACCGGATGTCGTTGGGCCTGAGGTGGTTGAGAAAGCGCAGCGCTTCAGAGAGGGGCGTCTTGGGATTGTTGACGAGATTCACCTTGACGCTGTAGTGCTTGATCCAATCGCGTTTGGCACAAATGTAGCGAATGGCCTCATCGGGCAAGGAGCGCGCAGCGGAGTAACGCATGATCTCCGCGTCGCTCAGAGCGGGTGATTTGAGCACGGCCATGATGACCAGCTTGTTGGAATCGCGGATCAGGACGGCGCGCTGGCTGGAGTTTCCCAGGGTGGCCACGCGGATTTTTTGCGAAACATTGAGTTCAGACAAACTCGTCGCCAAATTGGAAACCGTCGTGGTCTCTTCGCTCGTGCTGTCTCCCGTGCCGGTGGCCAAGGCATCCAAAATGTCGACCACTTTTTCCTCGTCGACGTCGCGGGCGATGTCGGCCTCTAGCGCTGAGGTGAACTCCAGGTCCTCCGGATACATCTCGTCGTCCTCGGGCGCTTCGTGAACCAACTGGCCCTCGATGGCCTTCTGGGCTTCTTCAAACGCGGAGATGCCCTCGACGACAATGCCATTGCGCACCGCCAGCTCGATGGCGCGGTCCACCGTGGACATGCGCGTGGCCCGGTTGTTGTACAGCGCCGCAATGATGTCGGGATGCGCCAAGAGACGCTGTTCGTTGGCGGCGATCATCTCGAGGTGTTTTTCGGAGTGGAGGGTTTTGGCCAAGCGCACGATGGTTTCCCCAGCGGTGTTGCGGTTGAGAATAATGGACTCAACACAGGGGACGTTGGCGTGGAGCAGTTGAGACAAGCCGTCCAGGATGCCGGGGTGCACATCGCGGTTCAGCACGTCCTGCAAGACGTTGGGCGGCATGTTTTGCAAGGTGTTGCGCGCCTTGTCCGCCAGGGACACATCGTCGCCAAACGCAAATGTATACAGCGCGACGACCATGTCCTGTGGCGGCAATGGGGCCAATCCGCCCGCGGCCATCATGCGCATGGGGCCCGGCGCATCGGGGCTGAGCAGTTTGGTGAGTTGGGGTGACAGACCTTCGATAACAACCGGGTGTTTCATTCACGACCTCCCTAGCCTGGCGCACAATGCGGTTTTCCAGCGGCGAACAACACAGACAAAGTGTTGCTGATAACCGCGTGAATGTCGAGTTTGCATGCAGCGGTCATCGCGCATCCAGATGACGAGGGCACCGCGAGCCCAGCGCATCGCGTCAGCGCATCACGACGGAGATGAGCCCTCATCATTGGTTGGCTGCGAGGGAGCCAGACCGATGTATTGGGGAAAGTAAAAGAGATTGTCCAGCAGCAGATCGGGGCTGGTGTTTTCCAAATCGCTCAGGCTGTGGGCCCCATATGTCAGCGCACACGTGCGCATGCCAGCGCCCTTCCCGGCTTGGATGTCAAATGAGGTGTCCCCCACCATCCAGGCGCGCTGTGGCAGGACGGCCATTTCGCGCAAAATCAACAACAGGCCCGCCGGATCGGGTTTGTAAGGGAGATTGTCGGAGCCCACAATGCACTCAAAACGATGTAGCAATTGCAACTGCGACAAGACGCGCACCGCTTGAAAGCGCATTTTCCCCGTACAAATGGCGAGCCGCACCCCAAAGTGCGCCAGGGTGTCCAGGCACTCCAGGACGCCGGAATAAGGCCGCGTGTGAACGGTGCAGTGATCGTAATAGTAGTCGCGGTAAAACTGGCAGACCTCGTCGATGTGCGATTGGTTTTCGGCGCTTAGCAGGCGCTTGAAAATCTCGCACAGCGGCAGGCCGATTAAGGGGAAAAGGGATTCTTCGTCAACGGGTTCCTGATTGAATTGCGCCAAAGATACGTTGAGCGCATTGGCGATATCCAGCCGACTATCCACCAGGGTTCCGTCCAAATCAAAAACTATCAATGCGGGATGTGCAGGCATGTGGTTGGCGTTCGTTTCGTTAAAAGAAGTCGTCGGAGAATTGCGGCGCGTAGGTCAAGCCAAGCATGAAGCGCATTTGCGGAATGCCCATTACCGGGGTGGCGTCTGGTGTGGCCCCGGCTCCCCCGGACAACCACAGCGTCACGCTTTTCTCGGCGCCGGGCGAGACCCCCACCGCACCGCGGTATTCGATGCCCCAATGGGAGAAGTCGGCGATCTCCGCCAGCAGATTGGCTTCAATGGCCAAATGAAGGCGACGGGACAGCAGGGAAGCCGTGAACCCCATGCCCGAAACAAACTGGTTGCCCGTGGTGATGTGGGCCAACTGGGGCAAGGGCTTGGCGCGCATTCGCGTGCCGACGTTGAGGGCGACAGCCACGAAGGGGTGTTGAAAATCCACGATGGCCGTCGGGGCAAAGACCGTGCTGTTTTCGCCGAAAAAGTTTTCTTCGTCGCCCGATGGGGCTGACAAAGCAATGTCGGCGGCCAAACCAAAGCCGCTGTGTTCGTCGCTGCGAACCGCACCGCCAAAGAAGCGCAGCTTCCCGTGAAGGCGCAAATCGCCCACGGTAGCCGGCGCCAGCAGGTGATTGTCAGGGTCTTCGTTTGGGAAGAGTGCGGCCGCCCCCTTGCCGTACTGCTCGAGTGCCACCGGAAGGACCAAGCCGACTTGCACGCGCTCTCCCAAGCCCAACGCCCAGGAAAAATCTACAGTGGTGACGCGCTTGACCACCCAGGAGGTGTGTCCGTCTACCGATAGGCCCAGCGGACGCCGGTAGTATTGCAGCAGGGCCCCAAAGGACAAACCCTTGTGCCCGAGTACATTGGCGGATTGCACCCCGAGGTGCTGACCGGAGTCCGGGGCGATCCAGAATGTTTGGCTGTTGACCCCTTTGCCGTCTCCCATATCGCTTTGTGCCAGGGCCACGGCAGGGGACGCGAGGAACGCAGTGAGGACGAAGGCGCCAAGGCTTTTTCGTATCCAATGAGGCATGATAGTACATCTCCAGTTCGGCTGAGAAAACGCGCCGAGAATAGGACAGAACGCGCGCGCACTCCAGTTCATTTTCGGCTCGCTGGCCATCGACAAAGGCGTCAACAAAAACGCACAAACCGGATAAGGTGCGTGGGGCAGCGAAAAACGGGGCGCGCCCACAACTGGCAAGAAGGAACCGTCACATGAGGAAACAGCGTTTAACAGCGCGTTTTAAAACACTTTTGTCTCCGACCTTCCTCTGGGGCATCGCCGCGCTCCTCCTGCACTTGCCCCTTTGTTTCTTTCCATTGACCCAAAGCCCCGGATACGAATCGGCGCTGTTCTCTGCGCTGTTCATCTCACTGGCCGCAGGTCAGATGGCCGCGGTGTTGCCCGGTCGCATTCAACAGCAGCGCGCTCCCTTCCCCGGCGCCCAATACACCGTTCTGCGCCTGTACGGCATGGCCCTAAAGCCCGCCATTGCCCTGCTGGCCCTCGTGGCAGCCCTGGGTCTGCTCAACACGCTCCGCGTCCCGCCGTGCAACCTCCGTATTGGCGCCTGGTTCTTTCTCTTGATGCCCGTGGGTGCCGCCTTTTTTTCCGCCGCCCTGGGGCTCTTCTGGGGGCTGCTGGCCAAGCCCTGCCTGGCGAAATACCTGTGGCCACTGCTTTGGTTGGCCGTTCTGTTTTTGGCCCTCCTCGATTTCTATTACAGCGCCGCGGTCTTCGTCTTTCACCCATTCTTCGGCTGGTTTCCAGGCCCGCTCTACGATCGCGCCATCGACATTCCCTTGGCCCTGTTTTTCTATCGCGGCCACAACGCGGCCTGGATCGCCCTCATGCTGCTGATCGCCCACGGTTTCATCGACATCGCCGCCCTGCGCCTCCGCCTGCGTCGACCGCGTTGGACCAAGGGACAAGCGGGGGCTGCGGTGACTTTGCTGGTCCTGCTCTGCCTTTCCCATGCGTTGGCGCACCGCGCCGGTTGGCGCACCCGCACCGCAGATCTCGAGATCGCCCTGCCCCAAGTCACCCAAGCCGGCCCCCTCATCCTTCATTTTCCCGCTGCGGCGCCGCCACAATTCTGCGCGCAAACCACCGCGGATGCCGCGCACTCCCTACGCCGCATCGAGGATTTCTTCGGCATCGATGTTGTCGAGCCCGTGCGCGTGTTCTTCTTTCACAATGCGGCGCACCGCAAAAAGCTCACCGGGGCGGGGCACACCAGCGTCGCCAAGCCCTGGAAATCCGAGGCCTATGTGTTGATGGCCGACATCCCCCACGCCACGCTGCGCCACGAATTGGTCCACGCGATCTTGGCGCCCTACGGGGAGGCCCCGCTGGGCATGCCCGCTTTGTTTGGTCGGCTCATCCCGGCCATGGGCATCGTCGAGGGGGTGGCGGTTGCGGCCACAGAACACGCGGAGATGACCCCGTTCACCCTCGAGGAATGGGCGGCCGCCATGAAGCGAGAGCGCCTGTTGCCACCGCCATCCGTGCTCAGCGGATGGGGCTTTTATGCCGCCGATGGAGGCGCGGCGTACACCGCTGCGGGTGCCTTTGTATTGTTTTTGCGCCAACAGTACGCGCCAGATGCCCTGCTCTCCCTGTACCGCGGCGCCCCCATGCGCCAAGTGACCGGAAAATCCATGCGCGAGCTGACCGAGCAATGGCACAAGCATCTCGATGGCATTCCGGTCAGCGCGGCGTTGTCCGTGGCCGCCCAATATCGCTTTGACCGCCAGCCCATTGTCTCTGCGCGCTGTGTTCGCGAAGTGCATCGCCTCATGGGCGTGGCCGCACAATGTCATCAGGAGCGCGACGACAACGGCGCCATACGACATTCGCAACGCGCCTATCGCCTCTCGGGACACGCGGAAGACATCGGGTTGTTTCACCTGCGCACCTTGATGAAAGCGCAAGAACCCGCCCAGGCCCACGCCCTGGCGGACAAACTGCACCGCGGCCTGGCACCTCAGAGCCTGCGGGCCTCGCTGGTCGCTGAAACCCTGGCGGACTTGCGGGCGCAAGGGGACGCCTCTGCCCGCCCAACGCACTACCCTGCTCCTGGACACACCGATATGTTGTGGCGAGAGCGCAGTCTGGCGGTGAAACAGCACTTGGCGCGGCAACACAGTCCGTCGCACCGCCAATTGCTTCGGGCCTTCATCCGTGCCGAACGGGGGATTCCCGATACCGAATCGACCCTGTCCCTGCACCTCCACCAGACCCTCCAGGAACATCCACAGGATGTCTACGTGCGCTACTTGCTCGCCCGGCAGTTTTGGGGCGCCCAGCAAGACACAGAAGCCCTGGCCCACGTCGATGCCCTTCTGGATGACGCGAATGACAAGCGCCGCCCCACCGACGCCCTCCTGCCCGCAGTGATCCTGTGGGAATTGCGTTTCATGAAAGGGAAAATGGCCTGGCGCACCCACCAAAACGCCGAGGCTGCAGCGATATTCTCCGCACTCGCGGACGACAAAGCGCTCCCCCTGGGATTGCGCCATCACGCCCTAGATTGGTTGTCGCGCGTCCGCCACAGCGCAGAGCACCCGAGCGATAGCCGCGCAACCGCCGCAGCGAAAACGGGAGATTAGAGCGGGGCTTCGGAGAGGATGTCGCCGCGCAAGCCCACGACAATGCGCTTCATGGGAATGGAGCGCGTTGCGCGTTCTGCCGCACGCCGTGCGATTTGCAACAGACCACCACAGCACGGCACTTCCATCATCATCACCGTCAGCGAGCGAATTTGCGCCTGATCAATCATGGCCGCCAGCTTGGTGACGTAGATGTCGAGCCCCTCGTCGAGCTTGGGACATGCGATGGCCAGGGCCTTGCCGTGCAACCAGGTGCGGTGAAAGTCGCCCACCGAAAAGGCCACGCAATCCGCGGCCAACAGCACATCGGCGTTGTGGTAATACGGCGCCGTGGGGCTCACCAAGTGCATCTGGATGGGCCATTGCTGCAGCGTGGAGGGTTGCGGCGCGTTGTCGTCGGTGAGCTGGGGCGAGGCCACATCGCGTGAAAACGCAATCGCACGAGACCCCGGGCATCCACCGCCGCCCCCCGGACTGATGTGGATGGGCAAGGGACTGGGGGCTGCTGAAGCGGCGGTCGACTGTTGGTGCAGGTGAAGCTTTACGGCCTCTTCGTCAAAGGCGTCCGCCTCGCGCTCCTCGATGATAATGGCGTCCATGGGGCAATCCCCGAGACAGGCCCCCAGCCCATCGCAGAGATTGTCGGCCACCAAGCGCGCCTTGCCATCGATGATTTGAATGGCGCCTTCGGCACACGCCGGCACACATTCGCCGCATCCATTGCAGAGTTCTTCGTCGATTCGAATGATTTTTCGCAGGGCCACGTTGTTCACCTCATTTTGTCAGGGCGCGCAATATCGCTTGGGAAGGGATTTCGGCGCTACGCCATGATGGCGCGGATGTCCGACTCGACATCGGTAGTGGCTTTGAGATCGAAGGTCTTGACCAACACGTCGGCGACGTTGGGCGACAGAAAGGCCGGCAGGGTTGGCCCGATGCGCACGCCCTTGAAGCCGAGGTGCAACAGGGCCAGCAGCACGGCAACGGCCTTTTGCTCATACCAGGCGATATCGAACTCCAGGGGCAATTGGTTGATGTCTTCGAGGCCAAAGACCTCTTTGAGCTTCAGGGCGATCACCGCCAGCGAGTAGGAGTCGTTGCACTGCCCGGCGTCCAACACCCGCGGAATGCCGCCGATGTCGCCCAAGGGCAACTTGTTGTAGCGGTACTTGGCGCAGCCCGCCGTGAGAATGACCGTGTCATTGGGCAGTCCTTGGGCCACGTCGGTAAAATACTGGCGCACCGACTGCCGTCCGTCGCAACCGGCCATCACCACAAACTTGCGAATGGCGCCCGCCTTCACCGCCTCCACCACTTTGTCAGCCAGCGCCATGACCTGGTTGTGGGCAAAGCCACCGACGATCTCGCCGGTTTCAATTTCCTGGGGCGGCGCACAGGTTTTGGCCTGGGCAATGATGGCCGAAAAGTCCTTGGTGCCGTCTTCGTTTTCGGCAACGCGCGGGATGCCCTCGAAGCCGACGACGCCCGTGGTGTACAGGCGATCCTGGTAGCTGCTGCGCGGCGGCACCAGGCAGTTGGTGGTCATGACAATGGGGCCGTTGAACGAATCGAATTCTTTGTTTTGGGCGTGCCAGGCCCCGCCGTAATTTCCGCGCAGGTGTGCGTACTTTTTGAGCGCGGGATAATAATGCGCCGGCAGCATTTCGGAGTGTGTGTAGACGTCGACGCCCGTGCCCTCGGTTTGCTGGAGCAGTTGTTCCATGTCCCGCAGGTCATGCCCCGAGATGAGGATGCCGGGATTGGGGCCCGTGCCGATGTTCACCTTGGTGATCTCCGGATGGCCATAGGTTTCGGTGTTGGCCTTGTCGAGCAGGGCCATGGTGGTAACGGCAACTTCGCCGGCCTTCAGCACAAAGGTGGTCATCTCATCGCTGGAGAGCGCCTGGGTGGTAGATGCCAGCGCCTCGAAGAAGAAGCGGTGAATGCCCGCGTCTTCATATCCCAGCACTTGCGCGTGGTGGGCATACGCCGCGATGCCTTTGAGTCCGTATATCAGTAACTGCTGCAAGGAGCGTACGTCTTCGTTTTCGGTGGCCAAGACGCCCACTGTGGCGGCTTTATCGTCCCAGGTGGATTCCTCGGCAGCCCAGGTTAGGCAATCCGGTGCATCCGCCGCGACCTCGGCATCACCGCGGCACGCATCGCGAATGGCCAAGCCCTCGCGGACAAAGCGCCGAATGTCTGCGGCATCGAAGTTGGTATTGGTAATGGTGGCAAACAGGGCTTCGGTCACAAAATGTCCCGCTGCTTTCAGGTCGCATCCTTCGGGGGCTTTCAGGGCTGCCAGGGACACGCCACGGCTTACGAACAACAACAAGTCCTGCAGATTGGCGACCTCATCGGGTTTTCCGCAAACGCCCTTCTTGGTGCAGCCGACATTTTTGAGCGCCTCTTGACACTGATAACAAAACATTCCCATACCTACTCCTCCTTTAGGGATCGACAATGCGATCTGTTGCTTGGTGGCCAATCGATAACAGGTATCGGAATACCTGTTTGCAGAACGTGGTTATGTGTCTTTTGTGTGTGCTGTGCAAGCATTATTTCGACAAAGCACCTTCATGAATGCAAAAAATGATATATTTATAGAATTGATGCTTATCGCCTACTTTACGCGTGGCTTTTGCGGCATCTGGAGGACCTTATGAAAGCACAATTATCGATTACTTTCAAAATTTTACTCCTGTTTTCGGCCTGGTTCTTACTGGCCTGCGAGAGCGGACATGATCCCAAGAGGTCAGGCGCCAATGTGCCAGGAGACACCGCGGCAGACGATGGTACTCATGGTACCGATGGGTTGCCAAAGGACACCAACACCCTTCCCACTGATACGCGCGTCATCAGCGCCTCCTGCGGCGACGGCATACTCGACGACGATGAGGGCTGCGACGACGGCAACAACATCGATGGCGACGGCTGCAGTGCCGACTGCAAGCTCGTCGAAGAGGGGTTCTCCTGCATACCTCCCGGTGCCCCCTGCCATCGCATCGCCAAGTGCGGCGACGGGCACGTGATACTCCCCGAGCTCTGCGACGACGGCAACCTCACTGATGGCGACGGTTGCAACAGCCGCTGCCAAGTAGAAGTGGGCTGGAAGTGCGATGGTTCGCCCAGTGTCTGCACCCCCACGGTGTGCGGCGATGGCATCATCGAAGGCGCCGAGACCTGCGACGATGGCAACACCATGCCCTTCGACGGCTGCAATGAGCTGTGTCAGGTGGAGCCCGACTGCGCCCTAGGGGGTTGCACATCGCGTTGCGGTGACGGCATCGTCCTGCCCCCCGAGGAGTGCGACGACGGCAACAACCTCGACGGCGACGGCTGCAGCGCCGACTGCAAAATCGAATTGGGCTACGAGTGCACCCAACCCGACATGGGGGAGAGACTGGTGGTGCCCATCATCTACAAAGACTTTAACGCGAGCCATCCGGATTTCGAGTTTGGCGCCATGGGCTGCGGCACCGCCACCACGGGCATGTTGGCCAACCAATTAAACGACCAGGGCAAGCCGGTGCTCATCAAAAGCGAAGGCACCTGCGGTAAGGCAGAGCGCTTCGACGAATGGTACGACCACCAGGTGGGCGACCCCGCCGTGGTGCCCGCCACCCTAACCCTCTACCGCAATGATGCCGGCGCCTTTGTCAACCGCTGGGGGCCCAACGGAGAGCCCTGGCGTCTGGTGAAAACCATCCAGTGGGGAGATTGGGTGGGCTGCTCCAGTTCATCATCTGCCGATTGCTCCTCTTGCGAAGCGATTCCCGGCTACGACCCCAACACGTGGGTGTGCGACACCAACTGCAACAAATGGACAAATGGCGTCGAGGGCAGCAACCAAAACTACATCGTTTGCGCGGCCGATAAGGGCGGCACGCCCATCGATGGTCAACCCTTCTTCTTTCCATTGGACGGCAAGGGCATCAGCCCGCAAAGTGAGTACTTAGAGGCTGCTGTCGGCCCCCTCTACGCCGGTGAATACATTGACGAAGAACCGGCCTTGAACAAGGCGGAGTTGACCCCGCCGCCGGGCTACAGCTTCAAACACAACTTTTCGTTCACCAGCGAGGTGCGCTTTTGGTTTCTCTACGATGAAACCCAAGCGCCTCGGCTCAACTTTATCGGCGACGACGACGTATGGGTCTTCGTCAACAGCCAATTGGCCCTAGACCTGGGGGGCATCCACGAGGCGGTGGAAGGCGACCTCGACATGAACAGAGAGAGCGCGAAGTTGGGCCTCGAACACGGCAAAGTGTACGAAATTGTCGTCTTGCAAGCCGAGCGACAGTCAACGGGCTCCACCTACCGCCTCACCTTGTCGGGGTTTTCCACCGCGCGCTCCGAATGCCGCCCCTTTTGCGGTGACGGCATTGTCGGCCTGGGCGAAGAGTGCGACGACGGCGTCAACGAGGGTGGATACGGAAAATGCGGCCCCGGATGCAAGCTCGACGCGTATTGCGGCGACGGCATCGTACAAGAAGAATACGAGGATTGTGACGACGGCAACTTCATCAACGACGATGAATGCCCCAACTCCTGCCGCTACATCATCATTCACTAATCCCCCTGGGCTTGGCGACCGCCCTGCCCGCTCAAAGACTCCGCCACAGTTCATCCCCAAACGCGCGCCCTGACCGAATCTGCGCCGAATCTTTTTGTGTGTACGTCGTTGGTGGTGTTGGGACAAAGGGGGCCACCCCGGTGTGAGGGGCCCCAGCGTTGTGTGGAGATGTGCGGGAATCAGGTGCCGATGAGGATGCCGAGGGTTTCGCGGAGCCGGAAGTACTCTTCGGAAACGCTGAAGAGCACCAGCTCTTTGATTTTGTCCTTGGGCGGGATGTCGTCCATGCCGCTGGTGTCGGTTTGGATCATCTTGGCCGCGGTTTCCAGGTCGTTGGCGAGCAGGAATCCGGCGCGACAAGCGGTCAACTCCAGGGTGCGAATCCACTTCTTGATATCGGCCTGTTCGCCGGACTGGACAAAGCGCGTTACCACTTTGCGCAAGCTCTCAATTTCCATTTGCGTCATGACCTGGCGCAATTGGCCGTGCCACTGCTGCAACACCCCTGTGGGATCGTCGGGGATGGGAAATTCGGGCGCGCCGAGTTTCAAAGCCGCCAACATCAAGAGCTTGAGTTCGCCGTGCGTGGGAAGCACCCAGCGGATGTAGTGCTCGGGACGGTAGTAGGACAGGTGCTTGGTAATGAGGAAGAGGAGCTCCTGCGGTGTGTAACCGCTTAAGAGACTGGCACCGCTGGCCGAGGCCATGGGCTCCGTGATGGCGAAGACCAAGCCGCCAGGGCGATCCTCTTGCAGATACAGTTCGGGCACCACGGGCAGGTTGATGACTTGGGCCGCATAGAAAAACGACTTGGAAAAGGTGAGCGTGTCGTTCATGGCGCGCTTTTCATTTTTCTTGAGGCCAAAGTTTTTCGCGGGCTGGATTTTCAAGGAGCGGATGCCCCGGGTGACCAGCTCGAAGATTTTGCCCATGTAGACGGACTCTTCGGGGTGAAAGAGGTCTTTCATCCAGCGCTCGTTGTCGAGGCGTGCCTGGGCGCGAATGGTGCCGCGCGTTTTGTACTGCTCGTAAAACCCCTGTTCTTCGGGATCGGCCTTGCCCAAGAAAGACAGCGTGGCACACAAACACCACGCTTTGTCGTATTGCTTGTGTTCGAAATAAAGCCGTCGCAACGCCTTGTAGGAGTCGGCCTTGTAGGGATTTTTCTGAATGAGAATTTGATGTTCGGCCACAGCCTCTTCGAGTTTGTTGGGCATGCGCGTGTACAGCTCTGCCAAAATCTCGTGCACGGTGATGTTGTCGGGATCCAGGGTGGACGCCATCTTGAAGGCTTCGGCAGCGGCTTCAAATTGCCCCATGCGCGTGCGATAAATTTCGCCCAAGAAGCGCCAGAGGTTGATCTCGAGATCGGGGCGCTCTTTGCCCTGTAGGCGTTTCAGCATGCGCCGGTAATTGCGCTCGAGTTCTTTCCAGTTCTTCTGCGTCGTCAAAATGCGATCGATGGCTTCAAACGCCTTTAGGTTCTCGATGCTCATATCCAGCGATTTGTTAAAGTACACAATCGCGTCGTCGGCATTGCGAATCTCATCGCGGTAGATCACGGCCATGCCGTAGTACATGCGCCCACGTCCTTCGTCACTCGCTTCCATTTCACAGACACGCTCAATGGTTTCCACCACTTTGGGCCATTGTTTGGTCGTCTGAAAAATGGGCAGCATCTTGTGCAAGATGGGGCGGTTTTCGGGATCGAGCTCAGAGGCTTCGGTGTAAGCCTGCAACGCCTTTTGCGGGTTGCGCAAATTGTTTTGCCAAATATCGCCGATTTCTTCGTGCAGCTTGAATTGCTGCGCGCTGTCGTGCACGGCATCAATCAGGGCTTTCTTGAAGTGAATGACTTGCTCGAAGTTTTTCGCTTTCTCCTGAATGGCGATCACGGCCTCAAGGGTTTTGATGTGCGCTGGATCTTGCTCCAACGCCTTATCAAACATGTTGAGTGCCTTGCGATCCTCTTTTACCTGGGCCTTGATGTCGCCCAGTCGGTAAAAGATTTCGACGATTTGCTCGCGGTCCTGCGTGTCTCGGTGGTTCACCAACACCATTTGATAGAGCTTAAAGGCCTTGTCCCAATCGCCATTGCGATACAGCGCATCGGCCAAGCTCAACAGGGTAGAGAGCTGTGTTGTGTCGGCATCATACGCGGACTGATAATGCACGATGGCTTTTTCGAGATTGCCCAATTTATCGGCCACCAGGCCCGCTTTCTCGCGCAGGGGTAGCATCTCTTTGGCATCCCGTTTGCCGCCCAGCCGAACGAGCATGTCGAGCAAGCGCGATGCATCTTCCCATTGTTTGTTTTCGATATAGACATCGACCAATGGTTCGGCGGCATCCTGGTTATCCGCATCGCTCTTCAGCGCCTCTTCAAACCAGTGAACGGCGGTTTCGGGTTCGGACAACTTGTCGCGGTACAACACGCCGAGGTCGTATTGGAATTTGGAGCGATGGCGCACGTTCTCCGTGTAGCCTTGCAGTGCATCCAATGCCTTCGCTGCGGCCAACCATTCGCCCTCTTCCTCGTGAATGACGCGGAGCGCCGCCAAGGAAGACACGTGACTCGGCAAAATGTCCAAGGCAGAGCGGAAGTGCTCTACAGCGGTGTAGCGATCCATTAATTGGGTTTCATTGAGATTGCCCAGGCGATAATACAGATCGACCTTGAGGTCGGGGTCGGTCACAGAATCCGCCAATCGGCGCAATGTGTCGTGTGCAGACACCCAATCTTCGATTTTCTCTTGCAGTTTCGCCAGCTCGTCCAGCGCCTTTTCGTTGTCGGGATCGATATCGAGAATGGCCTTGAGCGCATCCATGGCGCGGTCGACATCTTGCAATTGCGCTGCGTAGACTTGAGCGATTTGCTCGTAAAGCGGGATGCGTTCATCCACATCCAACAGGGCATCTACGTGCTTTTCCAGCGTGGCCACGAGGGCTTCCCAATTGCGCTCGCGTTGGTACAAGCGCTCCAAGCTCTCCAGCACCTGCGTGTTGGCCGGATCGATGTCCGCGGCCATCTCGAGTTTCTCAATGGCTTGTTCGGGTTTTACAAACTCGGTTTCGAGCATGGCTGCCGTGCGAGACAGCAATTCTACGCGCTCGCGTTCACTGGCGGCGTATTCGAGTTGCGTCTCCAACACCTCGTACAACTCAGGCCAGGCTTCCTTTTTGAGGTACAGGCGCTCAAGCCCCTTGAGGGACGGCGCATGGCTGGAATCCAAGGCGAGGTTTTGGCGGTACTCGGATACGGCAGCCCCGGAATCGTTGAGGTTTTCCTCGTAGATTTCGGCGATGCGCAAGCGTGTGGCAATAATGCTGTCCACGTCGGATTCGTCAATTCCCTCTACTTTGTGACGCAAAATGGGGATGAGTTCGTTCCAGTCCTCGGACGCGCGAAAGATTTTTTCGAGTGCGCGCAACGCGCTCTCCATGCCGGAATCGATGCTGAGGGCTTCTTTGTACACCCGGCGCGCCTCTGGAATGTCGTCGAGATAATCGAGGTACACCTCGCCCAGATCTGCCAAGGCCAGTTTGCGCGTCTCCGGATTGTCGTCGTGCTCAGCGGCATGCTTTAAAACGGTAACCAGCTCTGGCCACTGCTGGGCGTCGCGATAGACAGCCCCCATGGCGCGATATGCCGCAGCGTTGTGGACATCGAGGGAGATGATGTTTTGGAAGTACTGAATGGCCAAGACGGGGTTGCCAACGGAGACGTACCATTTTCCGATAATCAACGAGAGGTCGATTTGGGTGCGGATGTTGGCGTCGTTCATCGCCTGGGTGAGCAACATATTGGCGGCACCGATGAGCTCGTCCCATTTGTGGGTTGCCGCAGTGAGGCGCTCCAAGTGCGCCAGCGTGGCCTCGTTGGTGTAGTCGACGCTAAACGCCTGATACATGGCATTGAACGCGTCTTCTTCTTGCATCAAGCGCGTCTCGTAGATGTCGGCAGCCAGGTGAATCAAGCGCACGTGTTCGGAGACGTCTTCAACGTGCGTCAAGCGCTCCGAATACAGTTGGATCAATTCTTCCCAGGACTCCTCTTCGTTCATAATGGCCGACGCCCGCTCAAACGCATGTTCGTGCAAGGGGGCAACGCGCAAAATGTTCAGATAAGAGTCTTTGGAGCGCAGGGGCTGCGCCAATTCATCTTCCAGGGTGGCGGCTTGTCGGAGCCAGGTTTCGATTTGCTCGTCGCTTTCGAGCAGCTCAGCTTTGCGCCCCAGTGTGAGGACAAATTCTTCCCAGGATTCCTCTTGGGCATAGAGTTGTTCCAAGGCCATCAAGGGTTGCATATCAGATGGATCAACGCTAGATGCGCGCTCCCAAACATTGATGGCGTCAAAGGGGCGCTCCATGACATCGGAGAGGATGCGACCCAATTTGGCGTAGTACGCCTTGAGTTCTTCGAGTTCGAATTGGCTGGCGCCCACTTCGATGAGGCGTTCGAGGGTGTCGATTAAATCTTCCCAATCCTTGTTGGACTCGTAGATGTTGGCGATGGCCTTCAGGGCGGGGATGTTTTCAATGTCGATCGACAAAACATTTTGCCAATTGTCGAGCGCATTTCGATCGCGCTCAAGGTGTTCGCCCCAAACGGTGCCCAACTGGCTGTAAATGCGAATGCGTGCGGTGTCATCATCGCAGATGCCAACGGCGCGTTCGAGCACTTCGACCAGCTCTGACCAGTTTTGTGTGCGAGCGTAGAGCTGTCCCAAGGCCTCCAGAGCGCGGGACTCTTCGCCGAGCAGCTCCAGCACGCGGTGCCACAAGTGGGTCGCAGATTCGATGTCGTCCAAGCACTCGGATGCCAAGGTGGCCATTTTGGCGGACAACTCGCCCAGGTCGCCATCCGATGAAAGGACCGGGGTCATTTTTTCGTAGACGGCATACAGATTCGACCAATCTTCTCTGTCGGCATAAATTACTTCTAGGCGTTCCAATGATTCGAGGTGGTCGGGTTGCAGCTCATCGACAATGCGATGATAGGCCACGCGCGCTTTCTCGGTTTCGTCGAGCTGGGTGGCCAAAACATCCCCCATGCGAAAGATGCTGTCCACGCGATCGGCGTCCGCGGGCTCGGTCTTGGCGCGCAATTCCAAAATCCCCACCAACCGCTCCCACTCCATGTATTGCGTGTAGATGCGGTCCAAATCATGCAGGACCTCGAGGTCGGTGGCATCGAGTTCGAGGGAGGCGCGCAACGCTTGCTCGGCACGCGCCACATCATGCAATTCCTCTTCGGCCGCCCGCGCCATGCGCTTGGCGACAATTTTTTTCGTGTCGACATCTTCACATTGCGCAAACACCTGCTGGTACACGGTGAACAAGTCGTTCCATCCGTCGATGGCAGCGGCCAAACGCTCGATATCCTCCCCGGTCTTTTCGTCCAAGGGGGATTCGGAAAAAGCGCGGCAATACCAATTGAAGGCCTCGACCGGATCAAAGAGCTTCTCTTCTAGTGTTTCTGCAATGCGGTGTTGCAGCGCCAAGCGCTCGTCTACATCGGCGATGTCTTCGAGTTGTTTTTCGTAGAGGCCCACCAACTTGCCCCACTCGCCTTGCATGCGGAGCAAGGGTTCGAGGATTTCGGTGATGGCAGCGCGGTGTTCTCCCTGCGAAAACAGCATCTCCAGCGCTGAGATCGAGCGTTCGTGCTCGGGCTCCGTGGCGAGGATTTCGCGGTAAACCTCAACGGCCCTCTCCAGGTTTTCGAGCTCGTGCTGGTAGAGTTGTCCCAAGCGAAACTGTACATCCAAGCTCTCTTCTGGGTCCTGGGCCAGCAGGGCTTCTTTTTGCAAGATATCCGCCAACGCATCCCACTTTTCGGAGAGTTGGTAGAGTTTGTCCAAATGATGAATGGCTTCGGCATTTTCGGGATCCAACGACAACACCGTAACAAAGCGCGCAATGGCATCCTCGCCCTTATCGAGGCGCTCTTCGTAAATGGCGGCAACGCGCAGTCCCAATGCAATGGCCACTTGCTCGTCATCGAGATCGGCGAGTTGTGCGTCGATGAGGCGGGCGTAATCCTCGAAGCGATTCAGGCGCTCGGCCAAATCATCCAAGGACATCAGTGTTTTTTCGTTTTCGAGGTCGAGGGGCAGCGCACGCGCATAGGCATCAAACGCCTCGCCGGGAGCGTCTAGGTGAAGTTCGCTTTCGAGCACGCCAGCGGCCTGGTGCAGCAATTCGACTTGTTGCCAAGCATCGTCGGCATTGCGCAACCGCACTTCCAAAAGCGCGATGAGCTTTCGCCACTCGGCCAAATCCTGGTAGAGGGGCTCCAAAACCTCTGCGGCCAACAAGGGCTCGCGCTCTCCTTGCAACAGCTCTTCGAGCAGGGCAAGTGACGGGGCGTGATCCGGAGAAATGGAAAGGATATCGCGTAGATACTCCACAGAACGCGGCACATCGTCTAAGTGACGCACATAGAGTTCTGCGATGCGGTATTTAAAGGAGATCGCTTCGTCGGGATCATGTACCAGTTGGATCTCACGCTCCAAAATGGAGAGGAGGTCCGGCCACTCTTCGGCCTCGGTAAACAGAATGTCCAGCCGTTGTACCGCTTGAAAGTCATCGGGATCGAATTCCAGAATGCGCTGGTAGGTCGTGATGGCTTTGCGCACATCATTTAATTCGCGCTCGTACATCGCACCGAGTACGTAGAGGACGTCTTTTTTGTCGTCGGGAGAATCCAGCAAATCAACTTTGCGGTTGTAGATTTCCTGCAGTTCTTCCCAACGCTCTTGTCGGAGATAAATGCCCTCGAGCTGTGCAATGGCGCGCAGGTCATCTTCGTCAATTTCGAGGATGCGCAAGTAGACTTCCACGGCGCGGTCGGTGTTTTCGAGCAGTTCTTCGTAAATTTGGCTGGCTTTGAACAGGAGGTCTTTTTGCTCCTCCAAATCGGGAATGATCTCAACTTTTTTGAGATAAATCGCGGCCAAATCCTCGTAGTTTTCTTCGAGTTGATAGGCGGTCTCCAGGCTGGTGGCCGCATCGAGGTTCATGGGATCAATGCCCAACACTTCGCGATAATGGCGTATGGCGCAAGGCGTGTCCTGCAGTTGGGACTCGCAGATGGCGGCGATGGACATGTGGTAGAGCACCGCGAGATCCGCGGCGTCTAGCCCGGCAACCACTTCCTCATAAAGGGCAACCAACTCTTTGAGGAGGTTGAGGACGCGGGCCAAGCGCTCCAAATCATCGCGTGTGCGCTCGGATGTGGGGTCTGTGCGCAGCGCTTTCGAGAGTGCCTGGAATGCTTTTTCGGGTTCGTCGCCTGCATTTTCGTAGAGATCGCTGATTTCGTGGAGCAATTCGACGCAGCGCCCCGCATCATCGGCCAACTGAATCATGATTTCGTACACCGCGACGAGTTTTTCCCATTGCCCCAAGCTGCGGTAAATCGGTTCGAGGATTTCGGCGACGTCTTGCTGCACTTCGGCGTTATCCAGCATGGCTTCCAACGCAGAAATGGCGGCGTCGTTTTCGAGGTCGAGATCCAGTACTTCGCGGTAGACATCAATGGCAGCAGAAGTTTCGCTCAAGTAGGCTTCTTGCAAGCCCGCCAAGCGGAGTTTCAGTGAAATGATATTGCTGACATCCGCTTCTAAGGAGAGCTGTTGTTGCAGGTTGTCGGCAAGGTCGGCCCACTTCTCGGTGTGTGTGAACAGGCGATCTAGAGATTGCAGGGCGTCGAGGTCGGCGGGATCCAGCAGGAGCAGCTCTTTCATGCTGGCAATGGCTTCGTCGTGTTTTTCGAGCATGTCCTCAAAAATCATCGCCATTTGCCGGTAGACCTGTGCCTTTTCAGTGGCGTCACTGCTCACGTCGACTTTGATGCGCAAAACGTCGATCAAATCGGCCCATTTTTCTTCTCGGCTATAGATTTGCTCCAGCGCAGCGATGGCTTCGGCGTCGCGTTGGTCGATGTGCAATGCTGCGCGATAGGCGCGCACGGCGGCTTCGGTGTTGTCGAGCTGTGCATCGTAAATGCGCGCTGCTTTCATCCACAATTCGCGCGCGTGCACTGGGTCCTGGGCCGCGGCGGCGCCGGGCTCCAGCACGGAGACAAACTGTTCCCATGTGTCTTCAATGGCGGCGATGGCTTCGAGCTGTTCCAGGGCGTCGACGCGATCGGGAGCGAGCGAAAAGGCTTGGCTGTAGGCCTGAAACGCCCGGGCAGAATCGCTGAGATTTTGCCCACATACAGCGCCGATCTTCATCAACAGCTCGTACTTATCCAGCGCATCGGATGAAGCTTGCACCAGTATTTCATCGACGCGAACCAGCTTCTCCCACTCGGAGGCTTCTTCATAGATGGGGGACAGAATTTCGGCCGCCTGGGGCGCGCAGTCCGCGTTGTCGAGCAGGCCCTCAAGGGCAGCCGTTGCGCCGCTGTGTTCCGGCAACAAAGCGAGTACGTCGCGATACGCCTCCAACGCTTTGGGCGCTTCATTCATATGGACTTCGAGCACCTGTCCCAGGCGATAACGCAGATCGCCCTCCTCCTCGGAACTCTCGGCACCGAGCGCGAGTTCTCGCTGGAGCACCGACGCGAGCTGGGGCCAGTTTTCGCCGCGCAAATAGAGCCGGTCCATGGCGCGCAGCGCCCGAAGCTCATCGCCTGCCATGTCGACGATTTGTTCATAGACCGCAATGGCCTTACTCGGGTCGTCGATTTCTTCTTCCCAGAGCATGGCTTGGTTGTAAAAAATTTCCTTGCGCTCGTCGTCATCCGCCGCCAACTCAATGCGCTTGGCGTAAATGTCCATGAGTTCTTCGAAGCGCCCCATCTGCGCGAAAATGCGCTCCAGGGCAAAGACGGCCTTGGCGTTTTGGGGATCGACGGCGAGGATTTCCTCGTGGTGTTTCAGGGCTTCTTCGGGTCGGTTGAGTTCATCGCTTAAGACGCGGGCCATGCGCAGGCGAAAATCGACCTGTTGCGTTGCGTCATCGGCGTTTTCACTCAGGTTTCGATAGGCTTCGGCCACGTCTTCCCAGCGACCGGCCTGCCCCGCCACGCGCTCCACGTTGTCTTGAATGTCGCCATCTGTCGGATGCATGGAGAACGCATTGAAATAGTTTTCGAATGCGCGGGCAAAGTCGCTTAAATCGTTTTCGGCAATGCGGCCGATGCGCAAAATCAACGCCTGACGGGCATCGTCATCGGACTCATGGGCCAGGCGCACCTCCAGCGCGGTGGAGAGTTTTGCGGGCTCATCCCCGGCCTCTTCGTAGATGGGAATTAACAATTCGGCCACTTCGAGGTTGTTGGGATCGACCGTTAGCGCGGTTTCGTAAGCCGCCGTGGCGCGATCGGGGCGCTCTCGTTTGTCCCGGTAGAGTTCCGCCACCTTGAAGTACATGGAAATGCGCGCTTCGGTGGCCAAATCTTCTTTTTCGGCTTCGCGTTCCAAGACGCGGATCAATTCGTCCCATTTTTCGCTGACGGCGTAAAAAGCCTCCAGCTCGTCCCAGGCTTGGGTGGCGATGTAGCGGCGCCGCAGTTGGTCTTGGGCGCGGCGGTCATCGGGGTTCAGCTCGACCAAGGCTTTCCAGGCCACAATGGCGCGATCATCATCGCCGATGCGATCGCCGTAGACATTGCCCAGTTTTTGCCAGATGGCGGTCTGCTCGGCTGCGTCCATGGTTTGCTCGAGTTGTTTTTCGAGCAGAACAGCGAGTTTTTCCCATTCTTTGCCGCGTTCGTAGAACTGCACCAGCTCGGCCATGGCCTCGGCGTTTTCGGCGTCGAGTTGCAGCACATCTTCCCAGAGCGGAATGCACGTGGGGGGCTTTTTCACCTTGTCGGAGGCGAGGCGTGCAATCTCAAGGACCGCAGCAATGCGCTCGTCGGGATTGTCGATGAGCGAGGCTTGCCGTTGCATCACATCGACCAGTTTTTCCCAGTCGCGGCGTTTCTCGTACATCTCCTTTAAGAATTCGATGGCTTGCTCGTGATGCGGATCGGCCTCCAGCACCTGCTCGAAGGCCTTGATGGCTTCGGCTTGGTTGGAAAAACGCTGTAAAAAGAGCTGGGCCACCCGCAGCCAGATTTCGACGCGCTCAACGGGATCGGTGAGCAACTCTCCGTGGGCTTTTAAGACTTTGACCAGGTCTGGCCAGCGCTCCATGCTTTCGTACTTTTGCGCTGCGGCTTCGAGGACAGGCAGGTAATCGCCCTGGGCGCGGATAATGCTTTGATAGGTATTTACGGTCATGACGTCTTGCTTCAGGTATTCGTCGTAAACCTTGGCAAGTCGCATGTTGGTCGCGATGAACGCCGGCATGTTTTCGGTGGAGCGCGCATTGCGTTTCAAGAAATCGGCGAAGGCCGCCCATTTTTCGGTTTGGGCGTACAGGGACTCCAGTTCGTCGAGGATGATGGGGTGTCCCGGCGCTTTTTCGAAGAGCTCCTGCCAGGTTTTGATCCCTTGTTCCGGGTCGGCGCTCCCCTCCTGCAACGCGGCCTCAAAGGCGTCTATTAAGTCCGCCGGTATCGCGCGATCTATTTCCAGCGCTGCGACAACCGCTTCGGGGGATGTGTCCTGGGATTCTGCGCTGTTGTCGTTTACATCCGAGTCATCTTGTGTATCCAGTAGATCATTCACGTCCGCATCCCAAAGGTATTTCATCTGCTTCTCCTCAAAATTTCAGCGGCATCCGCGATTGCCGATTCATGTTCGCCCCAATTGGTATTTGTCCGAAAGTGCGTGTTTCGTGCGCTACTCTGTAATGGGTGTACCACTGGAGATTTCCGCCAAACGTCCACTGGCAACGGCCAAGTATTCGGGCGGTGTCGCTTGGTTGGCGCTCGCCACGAATTTTTCGAGCCACATCTTGGCGTTGTCGACATTGACGAAACAGTAGCTCATCCCCAGGTTAAACATGGCTTCGGGGAAATTGGGCTGCAGTTCCAGGGCCGCGCGAAACTCTTGTACCGCCGCCACGTGATCTTTTTTGTCGGCGTACACAGCGCCCAAAAAGTTGTGCAACACCGAGAGTTCTTCGTCTTGTCCCAGCAGGGCCTTGAGACCCTCTTGCAGCACCTGCTCCGCCTGGGGGATGAAGTCATAGGTTAGGTAAATGTTGCCCAATTCGCGATATGCGTCGAAAAACTTCGGGTTTTGCATGAGGGAGTCGGTGTACTTTTGCATCGCCTTTTGGGGCTCATCCAGTTTTTCGTAGGCCAATCCCATGCGGTAATGCGCCTTGAACAGAGAGTCGTCCAAATCCAGGGCTTTTTGAAACTGCTGCACGGCCTGATCGGCGTTGTCCAACTGGTTGTACACTTCGCCCAACTGATAGTGATAAATGGCCTCGCCGTCTTTGAGCGCGATGGCCTTTTGCAGGTGGCTGGCAGCGTTGTCGTATTCCTTGGTTTCGATGTACACCATGGCCAGATTGTGGTGGGCTTTTTCGTTTTCGGGGTCGAGACTGACCGCCTTACTGCAATCGCGAATGGCTTGGGGATACAGTTTCCGCCGATGGAATTCGACGCATTTGTTGGCCATCTCCATTGAATAGACATGATCGCGGCTGCATTTCGCGCCCGTCAATAATGTCGCCACCGCACAGATTGCCAGAATCAGCTTCTTGCTCATGGATTTACTCCTGTCTGTTGTTTGACAAAACAATTATATAGGCAGGCATTTTAAAGAAAGCGCCCGTGGAAGTAAACACTGTTCGCAAGAAAAGACGGAGATGCCGCGAGTGAATAGAGGGGTCAGTTATTGCCCAAACGGACAATTTTTCCACTGCTGTCGTGGCGATACCCAGCGGGCAGCAGGGCCTCGATTTTGTTTTTATATCCCGTGGTGACCCAGCCGTACTTGGCAAATACCTCTACCACTTCGTTGCGCACGCGGATGCTTTCGTCCTGGCACATGGTCTCCAGCAGCGCCTCTCGCGCGGCCTCGTGCTGCAATGCCGCCAAGGCGCCCACGGTTTGAAAACGCACGGTTTCGTTTACATCTTTGAGAAAACGCACGATTTCGGCACCGATTTCCGGGTCTTGGATTTCGGAAATGGCGATGATGGACTGTATTTTGCGATCGGGATTGCGCTCGTATTCGGTGTCAAAGTCTTGAATTAGCGCCCGCAGTTCAGCGGTGTACTCCTCTTTGGACATCACTTCGCGGAGCACGCGCAGCGGCCAAGTGATCGACTCGGCGTTTCGCAGCGCCTGGCGCAATGCGGGGATAGAGGTGCGGTCCATGCCGACCAACACATCGAAAACCTGCTCTTTTTCTTGTTCGTCGTCGATGGAGGGTTCGGCGTTGACGGCAAAACGGGTCACCAGGCCGCGCAGGGCCACATCGCTGCCCTTGCGCGCACATTCCACAACCTCGTACAGCGCCGCTTGCCGGTAATCCTTGGGGGCAAATTTGTTGTTGGCCCGGCGAATATTTTTTTCGAGTCGTTTCAACGCTCGTTTTTCTTTGTCCAAAAAATCCCAAAAGCCCATGGTGCCAGCCATCCTTTCGAAGAAGCGATGCCATTGTTGGCGGGTCGGTCACATGGCTGGAACAATTGTGATATGAACAGAGAAAAGCAAGCAAAGAATGCATCGTCACAGCATTGCCACGCGACAAGCGCCCCGTGCACAGCGATCGCGACAGGAAACACAACATGGCCATCCCGCCCTCCCAAAACGCGTTTTTACTGGTTTGCGACGCGCTCTTTTCGGCGCATGCATCCCCAGCGGGACACCCGGAATCCAGCGCCCGCCTCCAGGCCCTGTCGCACGCGTTCTCCCAAGAACCCCTGCTGCGCGATGCGGTGCGCATTTCCCCGCGCGAGGCGACGCTTGAGGAACTGACCTGCGTCCACGATGAAAAATACGCGATCGACACCTTGCAGCGCTTGCGCAACGGTCGTTCCGGATACCTGGAAGGCGACACTTTTTTCTCTCCGGGTACCCGCCACGCGGCCCTTTGCGCAGCGGGTGCCAGCGTCGATTTGGCGTTGGCCGTCCACCAGAGGGGCCAGGCCACGGGCTTTGCTGCCCTGCGCCCACCGGGACATCACGCCACCCAAAACCGCGCCATGGGCTTTTGCATTTTTAACAACGTCGCCATCGCCGCCGCGCAATTGTTGCAGCGCGGACAGGCCAAACGCGTCGCCATCCTCGACTGGGATGTGCACCACGGCAACGGCACACAAGATGTTTTCTACGGTCATCCAGACATTCTCTTTATGTCCATCCATCAGTCGCCGCTGTATCCGGGCAGCGGAAGCATCGATGAAATCGGCCGCGGTGACGCCCCGGGACGCATCCTGAACGTCCCTTTTCCGCCCCACACAAAAGGGGCAGATTACTTGGCGGCTTTGCGCGCCTTGTTTGTACCGCTTTGCCAGCAGTTTCGCCCCGACCACATCCTCGTAAGCGCGGGCTTTGACGCCCACCACAGCGATCCCTTGTCCGCGATGGGGCTGGTGGCCGATGATTTTGGGGCCATGGCACAAATGTTGCGGACACTCGCCGATGCGCTTTGCCAGGGGCGTCTGACGTTTTTGCTAGAAGGCGGTTATCAATTGGATGCACTCGCGAACAGCGCTGTGGCCACCCTCAAGGCCGCGCTGTCCCCGTCAACACCAGTGGCTTCTCCACCGCTTGCCTCACCCCAGGCCAGCGAAATCATCCGCGACCTGCAGCGGCGAATCGCCCCTTTTTGGGCACCGCTTTCACCCGTTGATAACGGCGACCGTACCCCGCGCCCATCTTAAAACAGTAATCGATAAATTCTGATGGGCTCTGCCTTGCGCAATTGTGCAATAATCTTTATTAATTATTGGGATACATTTCCCCAACCCAGTGGAGGTCTCCATGATTCGCTTTGTCCTCAATCAAATACGCCAAGCCCCTGGTCCGCTCAAAGGAACGCGCTCGCTGCTGGTCGATCTCACCGAGGAGGTCATTGACTTGACCTGGGAACTCCTGCGGCCTCCCCCCCCCTCCCCCACGCCGACATCTGCGCCGCCGGAGGCCACCGCCGATCCCCTGGAGACACCGGTTGCCGCCTCCCCGCCCCCGACAAGCCCGCCGGTCGACGACACCGCCCGCGCTGCCGCAACACCGGCGCCTCAGCCCGACGCACCTCCCGCAGCGGCGCCCAAGCCAAAGGTCACATCGCCGCCCGCAAAGCCCTCCAAGACCGCCAAGACATCGCTGCCCCTGCCCAGCAGCGACGACGAAAAGAAAATCATCAAAAGCGCCTCAAAAAAATGCGATCCCCGCCTCAAAGAGGCCATGGGACGCAATGGCAACATTCGAAAGCAGGCGTTTAAAGTGCTGGCCATTTTGTGGGATGCCGATCAAAAGAACCTCGGACCGCTCTCGGCCAAAGCCCTTTCGCTGCACGGCGAAAACATAAAGCTCCCCATTCGCCACGAAAACGTGCGAAAAGTCATTCGTATGCGCCTGGAGCGCTACGTGCATATCCACCCACAAGAAATGGGCAACGGCACGGTTTATCGGTACAATCTCTCGAAGGAAGGACGCGCCCACTTTGAGACAACCTACCTGGGGCGGGAGTCGGAGTAACGTGACAGAACAAGCGATCAAATCACCCCTAGAAAACAACAACACCCTGGATGTGCTGACGCCATCCAACGATGCAGAGCTCTCCCGCATCCTCGTGGTAGACGATGAAAAGGTCATTCGAGAAATTCTGGCCGACTTCCTCTCTTTAGAGGGCTTCGACGTCGCCACCGCGCCGGATGGCCGCGCCGCCATCGAACAACTCGAAAGCCGCAAATTCAACATGGTCATCTCCGACTTGAAGATGCCCAACATGGGCGGCTTAGAGCTCCTCGAGTACATTCAAAAGCACCAAGAAAATCTCCTCACGGTCATCATGACGGGCTTTGGCACGGTGGAAACGGCCATTGAGGCGATGAAAAAAGGCGCCTACGACTACATCTTGAAGCCCTTCAAAGTGGAAGAGGTCGTGCACATCGTCCACCGCGGCATGGAAAAGCAGCAGCTCATCTCTGAGAACATCCGCCTCAAAGAAGTGCTCTCCTTGCACAAACTCTCCGAGGAGTTGCAGGCGACGCTCTCGCTGCACGAAGTCATCCAATCCGCCCTGTCCTCGCTACTGCGCAACCTCAAGTGCGACGCCGTGGGCGTGGTGCTCAAACACAAGGCCACCGGGTTTTATGACATTGAGACGCGGCTGCACCGCGAAGGTGCCTCCGAAGCCCTGTCCGAAGCGGTTTTCAACATCGACGCCATCATTGCGGCCATGCGCGACAACCGGGCCATCCTGGCGCAAAAACACGAGGCGCAGGCGTTCTTCTCCACTCCCCCTACGGGCCTAGCTTCCTTTCTCGCCATTCCCTTGGTCGCCCGGCAACAGCTCATCGGCATCATGACAGCCTACTCGTGCACCCCGGGCTTTTACTTCACCATCGGGCAGCGCAAGCTGATGAACATCCTCGGCTCCCGGGCGGCGGCGGCCATCGACAACGCCGAGCTGTACAGCGGCCTGCAGCAATCTTTTAGCCAAACCATCCAAGGTTTTGCACGGGCGCTCGAGGCCATGGATCCTTATACCGCTGGCCACTCCGATCGCGTCACCCTGTACGCCCACCTCACCGCCGAAGAGATGGACATGCCCCCCACCCAAATCGAGCTCATCCGGCAGGCGGGCATCATGCACGACATCGGCAAATTGGGATGTCACGCCAACATCAACAAGCCCGGGGCCCTCACCGATGAAGAGTTCGAAAATGTCAAATTGCACCCGGTGTTTGGCAAGGAGATTCTGCAGCCCATCGAGTTCCTGCACCCGCTGATTCCCGCCGTCTACCACCACCACGAACGCTGGGACGGCAAGGGGTATCCCGATGGATTGACCGGCGAAAAAATCCCTCGAGAGGCGCGCATCCTCTCGGTGGCCGACGCCTACGACGCCATGACCTCCGATCGCGCGTACCGCAAGGCCCTGCCCCACGATGCCGCCATCGAAGAATTGCAGCGCAACGCGGGCACCCAATTCGACCCAGAGGCCGTCCAAAAGTTTCTCGTGGGCATTGAACGCTATCGCCAAAAGAGCCTCTCGCTGGGCATCCCCATCCCGCAATAAACCCCGCATTTCGATGCCCGCTCCCCCCAACACTCGTCCCCTCCCATCTCTGCGAAGGCGTTTTGGCCACGCCATCACGACGCGTGTCTTTATCGGCACCACTGTCATCGTTTTGGCTTTTTCAGGGCTGGTGAGCTACGCCATCTACCTGTACCGCCAGTCCACCCGCGAAATGGCCCTGCTCAACGTCACTTATATCCCGCTCACCATGGGCGTCTCGGAGGTGGCCGCCACCCAAGTGGTCTTCAACACCTTGATGGACCGCCTCGCCGACGACCCGGCGCAGCCGCTGACCCGCGATTGGCTCAACGCCGCACGCCGCTATCGACCGGCCGTCCTGTTTCAGTTGACACAGCTCATCCACAACACGCTCAGACAAGACACCGACATCAGCGAAGAAGAGCGCGTTTTTTTAAAAGACATCCAGGGACGCCTCAGCGACGTGCGCACCCGTTACCGCGCCAACGAAGCGCATTTCACGGCGCTGTTCGGCACCTTGGACACCGGGCAACGCGATGAGGTGCTCCAGCAGATCGAGCGGTTAAAGCGCTCCGAACGCTTGCTGAACAAAGTGCTCGCGAGCATTGGCACCGACGTGAAGCAGCACATCACAAGGGTGTCCGTAGATGCCGTCGCCAAGGCCAACAACGCCACGCTGTTTCTCGGCATTGCCAGTGTCCTTCTGCTCTTGCTGGGCATCGCCCTTATCATTTCAACGTCGCGGCTCTTGGCCCCGCTCAAGAAACTCCAAGCCGCCGTGACCCGCGTTACCGCTGGCGAACTCGACACCAACATCCGCATCTTTCGCGACGACGAGATCGGCGCCCTCACCCAGAGCTTTAACGCCATGACCCAGGCATTGATCGCCCGCGACCAAACGCTGATCCGCCATGAGCAGCTCGCCACCGCTGGCAAAATCGCCGCGCAGGTCACCCACGAAATCCGCAACCCGCTTTTTTCGCTGGGCCTCAACGCCGACCTGCTCAAAGAGGAGATCCAATTGCGCGAAGTGGGAGGCGAAGCCCAGGCATTGCTCGCCGCCATGACCGATGAGGTGGAGCGCCTCACCGGCATCACCGAGTCCTATCTGCAGTTCGCCCGGCTGCCCGCACCCAGCCCCCGCTTCACCGATCCCGTGCAGTTTGTCGAAAGCGCCGTGGCCTTCATGAAGGGGGAGATCAGCGAGGCGGGCATCTCGGTCGCCGTCGACATCGCGCCGCACATGCCGCAATGGCTCTTCGACAAAGGACAGGTGCGCCAAGCCTTGGTGAACCTCATCCGCAATGCCACCGAGGCCATCGGCGAAAGCGAACACGGGCACATCCGCATCTGCGCCGCCATTGACAACGCCGAGCTCGTCATCCGGGTTTGCGACAATGGCCCGGGCATTCCCGAAGAGGTGCGCGCCCGCATTTTCGAACCGTTCTTCACCACCAAGAGCACCGGCAGCGGCCAAGGCCTGGCCATGGTACGACAAATCTGTCGCGCCCACGGTGGACGCATTCAATGTGAAACAACCCCCAACCGAGAAACGGCGTTTGCCATGTACTTTCCGGCCAGCGCCACATCTCCTATCGAGGTATCCCATGCCGATGCGAACGAGCCCTAACATCGAACGCCCCATTCTCATTATGCCCAACTATCTCAAATACCCCGAAGGCTCTTGCCTGGTGCGCTTCGGCCACACGCACGTCATCTGCGCTGCCTCGGTGGACACCCGCGTGAAGGAATGGCTGCGCGGCAAGGGACGCGGCTGGGTCACGGCGGAATACGCCATGTTGCCCCGGGCCAACGCGACGCGCAGCATGCGCGAGGGACAGTTCGGCAAGTGGCCCTCCAGCCGCTCCCAGGAGATTCAAAGACTCATCGGGCGTTGTTTGCGCAGCGCCGTCTGGCTCGAGCACTTGGGGGAGATCACCATCACCATCGACTGCGACGTTATCCAAGCCGACGGGGGAACCCGCACGGCCGCCATCACCGGCGGTTGGGTGGCCTTGGCGCTGGCGCTGCACAAGCTGTCGGCTGCGGGCAAAATTCGCAAGCCGCCGCTGAAGTCCCACATCGCCGCCATCAGCACGGGATGGGTCAATGGAGAGGTGCTGCTCGACTTGAACTACCAAGAAGACGTCAACGCCGACGTCGATCTCAACTTGGCCGCCGATGAGCACGGCAACATCGCCGAAGTGCAGGGAACCGCCGAGGGACGCACTTTCTCCGCGTCGCTCATGCACGACATGACCGCACTCGCGTTGACAGGCATTCAGCGCCTGGTGCGCATCCAAGCCGAAACGCTTCGCAGCGTCGGTATCGACCCGACGGCCTTGATATCCCCGCCCCCTGCTGATGGAGCCACAAAATGAAACAGTTGATCATCGCCTCACACAACCCGGGAAAAATTGCGGAGATCCGCCACGCCCTCGCCTCGCACGCCATCGAACTCTTGCCGCTGTCGGACTTCCCCGACCTGCCAGACATCGAGGAGACCGGGCAAACCTTCGCCGAAAACGCCGCCATCAAGGCCGAGACCATTTGTCGCATTACGGGGATGCCGGTGTTGGCCGATGACTCAGGGCTCGAAGTGGATGCCCTCGACCAACGCCCCGGTGTGTTCTCGGCGCGCTACGGTACCCCCGAGTTGGATGACAAAGGGCGCTACGAGTACCTGCTCGACGAAATGCGCGACGTGCCGACAGCGCAGCGCGGGGCCCGGTTTCGATGCGCGATGGCCCTGGCGCGCCCCGCTGAAGAGACGGTCTTCTTCGAGGGGACTGTCGCGGGTGCCATCACCACTGCGCCGGCCGGGGATGGCGGGTTTGGCTACGACCCCATTTTTGTGCCCGCCCGGTTTTCCCGCACCATGGCCGAGCTCTCCACCGACGAAAAAGAGCGCATCTCCCATCGCGGCGAAGCGATCAAAGCCCTGGCCTATTGGCTCGCCTTAGAGCGAGACGACACCCGTTGGGACCTGCGGGCCATCTTTGCCTCGGACCACCTCTTCGCGCGGGCGCTGCAAGAGGCCCGGGACCAAATCGCTGCTTACGACAGCTACCGCGATCGCCTGGGAGAACACATCGACATCCTTCGGGACTGCCTGCAGCACCACACCGATCTGTCGCGCGCCCTGGAGCGCCTGGGCAGCTACGCTTTTTTGCGCGCCAGCGAGGATTTGAACGACAGCCAGGGGCAGTCCTTGTTGGCCCATTACCGCAACGTCGCGACCCGCGCCGGCGAAGCGGCCAGTTTTCTCTCGCCCCAGATCCTCGCCATCGCCCCCGAGCGCATCGACGCCTGGCGACAGGACCCCAAGCTCGCGCCGTGGTCTATTATGCTGGATCGCTGGTTGCGCTTTCGACCCCACACGCTGCGCCCAGAAGAAGAGCGCATCCTCGCCATGCAAGGCGAGATACGGGGCGCCCCCAGTCAAATCTTCCGCCAACTCAACGACGCGGACTTCCGCTTTGGCAGCGTGCGCGATGCCCAGGGCGACCTCGTGGAGTTGACCCATGGCAGTTGGGGTTCCCTGCAGGAGTCCCCCGATAGAGAGGTGCGAAAGCAGAGCTTTCAAAAGATGTACGCCGTCTACGAGGCCCACGCCAACACCTTGGCCGCTACCCTACACGCCTCGGTGCAAGAAGACGTATTCGCCGCGCGGGTGCGCCACTTTGCCAGCGCGCGTGAGGCGGCGCTCTTCGACGACAATGTCTCCACGGCGGTGTACGACAACCTCATCCAAACCGTGCGCGACCACATGGATGTGCACCATCGTTATCTCGCCCTGCAACAGCGACGCCTGGGGGTCTCCGCGTTGCGCGTGTACGACACCTATGTACCCTTAGCCGCAGCGCCGCGCACCGAAACCTCCTGGGACGACGCTGTCCAGCAAATCGCCAGCGCCCTGGCACCGCTGGGGCCGGAGTATGTGCAAACCCTCCAGGCGGGATTGACGACCCAGCGCTGGTCCGATCGCTTCGAGCGTTCCGGCAAGCGCAGCGGGGCGTTTTCAGCCGGCGGCTACGACACCCCTCCTTACATTTTGATGAACTACCGCACCGACTCTTTGCGCAGCGTGTACACCTTGGCTCACGAGGCGGGGCACTCCATGCACACTTGGTACAGCGCCCAGAGCCAGCCCTATCCCCACTGGGAGTACAGCATCTTCGTCGCCGAAGTGGCCTCCACGTTCAACGAGCAATTGCTGACGCGCCATCTCTTGCAACGCGCCAGCGACGACGCCACGCGGGCCTACATCATCGATCAGGAGATCGCGCAAATCCGCATGACCCTGGTGCGCCAAACCATGTTTGCCGAATTCGAAAAGCGCATCCACGAAATCGTCGAAAACGAATCCCCGCTCACCCTGGAAGTGTTCCGCAGCGAATACAGCGCGCTGCTAGATGTTTACTTCGGTCCGCTCTTGGCGCGCGACGACGCGCACACCATGGAGTGGGGGCGCATCCCGCACTTTTACAACGCGTTCTACGTTTACAAATACGCCACGGGCATTGCCGCAGCCATCGCCTTGGCCGATGCCGTGTGCGGTGACGACAGCGCGGCACAAGGGCGCTATCTCAACTTCTTGCGCTCCGGTGGGGCGGCGTTTCCCCTAGACCAACTCCGCGACGCCGGCGTCGACCTCAACTCCCCTGCCCCCATCGCCAAGGCCATGGCGCGCTATGCCGCCCTCGTCGACGAGCTCGAAACACTGTTGCCGTAATTGGGGCGCTGTGCCCGTTAGTTGGCCGCGGCGCTCTTCTCGCGGATGAGTGCGGAGAGGGCTGCTTTGTCCTGGGCGGTGACCTGACGGGCGCTCGCTGTCTCGATGGATGGCGATGCCTTGGGGGATGGCGATGCCTTGGGGGATGGCGATGCCTTGTGGGATGCCGGCGCGTGTACCACATTGTTTGCACCGGGCGCAGCGACCTTGGCCGACGGCGATGTCGCGGGTTTGGCTTGGGCTTTGGCGGGCGTGGTGTTTGCGGTCTTGGCCGGTGCCACCGCTGTCTTGGCCTTGGTGATGGCGTGGCGAGCGGCCTGCTGGGCTTGGGCTTTTTTCGCAGAGACCTCGGGGACTTTGACGCGGATCTCCTCGCGGGTCACCGCGGCCTTTTTTTCGATTTCGTCGCCCAAGAGCTGGGCCTCAGTGGTTTGCGAGATCGACTGCAGGTGGCCAAAGAGACTTTGTTCGCCCAGTTTCACGAAGAAGGCGAAGTACAAGAGCGCCAGGGTCAACGAGAAGGTGAATAAAAATTTGAGCATGGATTTCATGCCGCCACGATACGACCTTCGCACGCGTGTTGACAAGAAAACGGCAAAATGGGATAGAGCCTGAAATTGGCCACCGTGGCCAAACCAACCGCAGTGCGGGTTCGGTTTTGTACAAAGAAAGACAAATGACATGGCATTCGAAGATCAGACGCTGCAATGCGTAATGTGCGGAGTAGAATTTGTTTTCAGCGCCGGTGAGCAGCAGTTTCACCAAGAAAAAGGCTTCACCGCTCAGCCCAAGAGGTGCCCGGGTTGTCGCGCCGCAAAAAAACAGCGCACGCGCAAACAAAAACAAAACCAATTCACCGGCGAATACCGCTCCCCCGCCTTCGATGGCTCTGCGCCGCGCCAACTGCGCCAAGACACCCATGCAGCCCGGCAGCGCAACCGATACGGCGACTATCGCTCGCCCTCCTTTCGCGATCAAAAAAGCCACTTCGACGAGGAGTACCGCTCGCCTGCGTTTCGCGACATCGACGCCTTCAATCCGCAAGACGAATACCGCTCTCCCGGCTTTCAAGAGTACGAAAACATCCGCCCCGAAGAGGAGTATCGCTCGCCCGCCTTTGGCAACACACAGGCGCAATATCGCGATGAGCGACCGCTGTTTCAAATCACCTGCGTGGCGTGTGGCGAGGACGCCATGGTGCCCTTCATCCCCGAAGAAAAAGAAGACCCCATGTGCCAAGGCTGCTACCGCGAGCACAAAGAGATGCTGAAAAAAGAAGCGGCCGCCCTGGCCCAACGCGCCCAACAAGAGGCCGAAGCTGCGGCGGAAGCAGCGGGCGAAGCACAAGACCTTCCCACCGCAACCATTGGGGCCGAAACCGCCGATTCCGCGGACGAATAACCCACAACCACTCACGCGCCTTTCTGATCGCCCCTCACATCTGCTGGGCGGCGACGCACACCTGTCCCAGGGCCACGCCACCGTCCCCGGGCGGCACTTGCTGCGCCTGGTGCACCACAAAGCCTTGCGCCGGTAGGGCCACTGCCAATGCCCCGCACAACACGCGGTTCATCATGACGCCGCCGCCCAAGACGATGTGGTTTTGCCCGGTATGTTGCCGGCCGTGCTGCGCCAAAGCCACCGAGGCCTCCACCAACGCCTGGTGAAACCCCAAGGCCACCGCGGGAATTTGCTGGGGAGGTGGCGCCGCCTGCACCGACACAAAGGCATCGGAAAAATCCACCAGCATCATTTCGCCTTCGGTGCGCAGGGAAAAGGGAACCGAAATGGATGCGTCCGGTGGCGACTGGGCCGCCATGGCCGCCATGGCTTCGAGGCGGATGGCCGCTTGTCCGTCGTAAGTGATGTCGCCCGGCGCCAGTCCCAGAGCCGCAGCAAAGGCGTCGAACAAGCGCCCTGCCCCGTGTGCCAATGGCGCATTGACGCTGTGCGCCAACTGTTGCGCCCACACCGATAATTCTTCGGCGGTGGCGTGAAGTCGTTGACACCAGCGCTCATCTGGCGACAGTCCCGCCGCCATCCACCGGGCGAAGAGCTGTCGCGCGGGCCTGCGAATCGCCGCCTCGCCGCCGGGGAGCGCCACCGGAGCCAAGCTGCCCAAGCGCCGAAACGCACCGGGGACAACGTGCAGCAGCTCGGCGCCCCACAACGCCCCATCGGTGCCCCAGCCCGTGCCATCGTAGATCAACGCCAATGCCTCGTTGCGTCCGGCTTCGCACATGACGGCGGCGGCGTGGGCGTGGTGGTGTTGCACGGGATACAAGGGCACGCCCCATTCCTTGGACAGCCTCTCACCCAGTCGCGTGGCGGGCATATCGGGGTGCATGTCCACGGCGATGCACTGCGGGGTTTGGCGCAAAAACCGCGGCAGTTCCTCGACCACTTGGCGCAAGGCGTCCTGGGCCTCCGGGGTATCCAAATCGCCAATGTGCGGCGACAAAACCGCCGAACGCCCAAAACCGATGGCCATGGTGTTCTTTAAGTGCGCCCCCATGGCCAAGCACGTTTGGGGCAGCTTCATGGGGAGGGACAAGGCATTGGGGGCATAGCCCCTAGCGCGGCGCCAGAGTTGCACGTCGCCACCGGCATCGATGAGCAGGGAGTCGTCGTTGCGCAAGTTGATGTCGCGGTCGTGCAGCAAGAAGGCGTCGGCGATCCCCGAGAGGCGCGCCAAGGCTTCTTCGTTGCGCAGAGCGATGGGCTCGGCGCTGCGGTTGCCGCTGGTCATGACCAGCAGATCAAATGGCGGCACCGGATCGCCGGACAGGGGCTCGCAGAGCAGCCAGTGCAAGGGCGTTGTGGGCAGCATGACGCCTAGGTTGGGCATGTCGGGAGAGAGCGCGTTGCGCAAGGGCGATTCGCGGTGCGCCGATTTGAGCGGGGCGATGACGATGGGGGCTTGTGGGCTTTCCAGTTGGGTGGCGAGGCGCTCGGAGATCTCGCACCAGCGCTTTGCGACAGCGAGGTTGCGCGCCATGACCGCCAGGGGTTTGTGGGGGCGTTGCTTGCGTTTTCGCAGCCGTTCAACCGCCTCGGTGTTGGTGGCGTCGGCGACCAAAAGGAAGCCGCCCAGACCGCGAACTGCCAAAATTTGTCCGCTTAAAATCAAATTTCGTCCATCTTTAATTGGCATATCAGACAAAATTTGTCCGTTTTTGTCGCAGAGTTTTAACTGGGGGCCACAGCGAGGACACGCGATGGTTTCGGCATGAAAACGGCGATTGTCCGGCGTTTCGTAGTCGTGGCGGCAGTCGTCGCAAAGCGCAAAAGGCGCCATGGTGGTGCGCTCGCGATCGTAGGGCATCCCGTGCACCACCGTGTAGCGCGGCCCGCAATTGGTGCAGGTGGTGAACGCATATCCGTAAAAGCGGCTATGCGGATCGAAGACATCGCGGCGGCAGTCGGCACAGACGCCCAAGTCGGCGGGAATGGAGACGCGCGGTTCGCCGAGGGATTGGCTCTTCTCGATGTGGAAACCCGCACGCCACACCGCGTCTGTTGCTGGGCCATTGTCGCGCAGGTGTAGCGCTGCCAACTGGGCCTGCGGCGGCAGGGCTTGGGGCAACGCCGCCATGAAGGCATCCACGCTGTGCACAGGGCCGATGAGCTCCAGCCACACCGTGCCGGCTTGGTTGCGCACCCTCCCCGCCAGGCGATGCTGTTGCGCGAGGCGCGCCACGGTGGGACGAAATCCAACGCCCTGCAAAATGCCCGTCAGTTCATAGGTGGTGCGGATGAGATGGGTCATGCATGGGCGCGTGTTGTAACGGGATTATTTGCCGAGCTTCACTTGCAAGGTCTTGATGAAGAGCTCGAAGTTGAGGGGTTTTTGAAACAGGCCATCCAAGCCCAAGGTGTTGTAGTCGATGTTGGTGTTGAGCTGATCGCCCACGGAGCTGAGCATGAACACCGGCGCCTTGTTGCCCGCGAGTTTGAGATCGCGCGCCAACCCCACACCGGCGTCGACTTCCTCCATCATGAGATCGACGATGATGAGGTCGGGGCCCACCTCGTGGTACTTGGCGAGCCCATCTTCAGCGCTTTGTGCGGTGGCCACAATGTAGCCGTTGGCTTCCAGCATGATGCGCGTCGCGTCCAAAAAATCCTGATCGTCATCAACGCACAGAATCACGAATTTTCCATCTTTCATGTCTGCCTCCTGAGCGCCCCGTCGTCGCCTAAGGGCTGTGAGTGTTTTGCATATCTTTTAGCGTACTCGTCAAAGCGGCGGTCGCGCAACAGTTCTTCCATGAAGCGAAAGGCTTCGCGGTAATTGCGCACCGCGTTGGGTGAGAGTCGCTCGCCAAACTCGTTAAATTCGTAACCGCGAACGCCCAGCAGAAACCCGCGGGTCTGCGCGCCGAGCAGGGAGTGGGCCATCTCCAGCACCGCTTGCGGACTGATGCTGTGGGTGGAGAAGGACATCGATGCGCAGGGCTCGACCTCTTCGAACCAAAACGGCGCAGGGCCGCTGGTGTCGGCGTCCATGAAGATCACCACGTCGTGCGCAGCGATGGCGGCGGCGTCTTCAACGGTGAGCTGGTAATCCGCGTCGATGGTCACATCGGTCCAACCGCCGGCTTCTTCGAGGGCTGCGGCGAGCAAGGGGCCCAGACCGTCGTCGAGACGCCCGGGGTTCCCATACCCGATTACCAAGACACCACTGGGTGCGGTGGTTGCCATCGACAGTTACCGCGTGGCGCGTCGATCGAGGACGCTCCCTTCCCGGTCGAGCACTTGCACCTCGAGGGGCATGCGGCCTAAGGCGTGGGTGGCGCACGACAAGCAGGGGTCGTAGGCGCGAATCGCCACCTCGACGTGGTTGAGCAAACCCTCGGTAATGGTTTGTCCCGAGAGATAGGTTTTGGCCACGGACTCCACGGCGCGGTTCATGGGCTCGTTGTTGTTGGTGGTGGAGACGATGAGGTTGCACATGGTCACCTGCCCGCCTTCATTCACCTTGTAGTGGTGAAACAACGTGCCGCGGGGCGCTTCGATTAGGCCCACGGCCTCTTCGCGGCGATCGCCTTTCAAGAGCAAGTCGGTGCCTTGTAGGTCGGGGTCGTGGAGCAAGAGTTGGATTTTTTCGACGGCGTGCAAGACCTCGATCATGCGCGCCCAGTGGTAGGCCAGCGAGAGGTTGTTGGGCTTGCCCTCGGTGACGGCCATAAAAGCTTGGCGGCTGGCCTCGGCCAAGGGCGTGTCGATGAAGTTGCAGGCGTTGACGCGGGCCAACGGGCCGACGCGATACCAACCGTCCTCGGGGCCGATGGACTTAATGTAGGGGAACTTCATGTAGGAGTAGTCGCGCACTTCTTCCGCGATGTAGTTGGTGTAGTTCGCGTAGTCGACCTGGTCGAAGACCGTCTCGCCGGCAGCATCAATGGCGCGCAGATTGCCGTGGTACAGATCCATGGCCCCATCTTCGCGCACCAACGAGAGGTGGTGGGAGGGGAAGTTGGCAAAGGCCAAGGCCTCATCGAGGTGGGAGACCGTGTAGTCTTGGGCCAATTTCACCGCGCCTTGCGCCCACTCGATTTGCTGGTCGATGTCTTTGAGCAAGGCGTCGCGCTCTTCGATGGAGAGGTTTTTGTTGATGCCGCCGGGGATCGCGCCGGTGCCGTGAATTTTTTTGCCCGCCGTCGCCTTGATAATCTCCTGACCGTACTTGCGCATCATCACGCCCTGGACCGCCAGCTCGGGATGCTTTTGGGCCACGCCGATCACGTTGCGGATGGCCACGTCGGCATCGAAGCCAAAGAGCAGGTCGGGCGAACAGAGGTGGAAGAAGTGCAGCGAATGGGATTGAAAAATTTGTCCGTAGTGCATGAGGCGGCGCATCTTTTCGGCCACCGGCGTCAGGACATCGACGCCGACGATGCGGTCCATGGCCTTGGCCGCTGCCAGGTGGTGGCTGACCGGACAAATGCCGCAAAGGCGCTGGATGGTCACCGGCACTTCCCAAAAGGGGCGCCCCTGAATGAATCGCTCAAAACCGCGAAACTCGACGATGTGCAAACGCGCCCGCTCCACCTGGTTGTTGTCGTCTAGGTGAATTGTAACCTTGCCGTGGCCTTCTACGCGCGTAACCGGCTCGATGGTAATTTTGGTACTCACAGCATCCTCCTTGTCTCAGTCATACTTGATGAGGCTGTAGGGCAGTTCCAGGGGTTTGTCGGTGAGCAAGGCGACCAGCGCCTCCCAAATGGTGTCGGCAGAGGGCGGACACCCCGGGAGGTGGTAGTCGATTTTCACCACTTCGTGGCACGGGTACACCCGGTCGAGGAGCAGCGGCAAGTCGGGGTCTGCGGGGATTTTTTTGCTGGGATTGTGCACCGTCACGCCGTTGAGATAGGCCTCTTCGAGACACTCTTTGAGGGGCACGTTGTTGCGCATGGCCGGAATGCCACCCATGATGGCGCAATCGCCGCAGGAGATGAGGATTTGGCAGTTTTTGCGGAAGTCTTTGAGGACGTGCACGTTTTCCTCGTTGCAGCACCCCCCTTCGATGAGACCGACAAGACACGGGGCCGAGAAGGTTTTGATGTCGTTGATGGGGGACTTGTGAAACTCGATGAGATCGACCAACTGCAGAATGCGGTCGTCGATGTCGAGCACCGACATGTGGCAACCAAAGCAGCCGGCGAGAGAAGTTGTTGCGATTTTGGGTTTGCTCATCATCACACCTGCCTGTCATTGGTGCGTCGGCCGGATTCGATCTCCGAGCCGATCGGTTCGTTGTCGTAGAGCCGCTGTCCGATGGGGACGCTGAAGGCGGTTCCCTTGCGCAAAATCGCGCCCACGGGACAGGAGTCCACCGCTTTGTCGATGCCGGCCAAATCGGTTTGGGAGAGGTTGTTAGGCGCGTTGAACGTCAAGCGCTTGTGAATGCCGCGGCCCACGAACTGAAAGACGTTTTTGTTGTCGAGCTCTTGGGAGGCCCGCACGCAGCGACCGCACAAGATGCAGCGGTTGCCATCGATGAAGACCTCGGGGTGCGAGGCATCGACACCGCGGCAGGGGAACATGTAGTCGTGTTGCGGCGCGAGGATGCCCAGGCGATACGCCACGGCCTGCAATTCGCAGTTGCCGCTCTTTTCGCAAAACATGCAGTAGTGATTGCCCTCGACGAAGAGCATGTCGATGACGGAAACGCGGTGCGCCTTCAATTCGGGGGTTTCGTTTTCGATGGACATGCCCGGCGCCACCGGCTGGGTGCACGCGGCTTGTGGACGGCCGTTGACGTGCACCGTGCATACGCGGCAACTGCCGTGGGGCGAGAGGCCCTTCATGGCACAGAGCCTGGGGATGTACACGCCCGCTGCGTCCGCGGCGTCTAAAATGGTTTGGCCGATCTCGGCTTCGATCTCTTGTCCATCGATTATCAATGTAATTTTTCCGCTCATGCGTACCTCCTCAAGCCTGCCGATGAGTGGACTTGCGGCCCACGATTTCTTCGGTTTTGGAAAGCGCCTGCGCGATGTCGAACGCGGGTTGCATGCCGTCGTCCTTGGCGGTGATGCGCTTTTCGTATTCGTCGCGAAAGTTTTTTAGCGTGGACAAAATGGGGTTGGGCGAGGTTTGTCCCAAGCCGCATCGGCTCAACGCCTTGATGGTGTGGGCGGTGTGCTCCAAGTATGCGAGGTCGCCCATTTGGCCCTTGCCGTCGATGATGCGCTGCAGGCGGTTTTTTAAGATGGTGTTGCCCACGCGGCAGGTCGTGCAATAGCCGCAGGACTCCTCCTCGAAGAACGCCATGAACTCGGCGGCGATGGCCAGGATGTCGCGGTGCGCGCCAAAGACCATAACCGCGCCTCCGGTGCCGAGGTCGTCATAGCAGATGGTGCGTTGAAACTCCGCCCGGCTAATGATTTGCCCCGAGGGTCCGCCCACCAGCACGGCCGCCGCATCTTCGCCGCCCACCATGGCGAGCATTTCGTTCACGGAGATCCCGAAAGGCAGCTCGTAGATGCCCGGCGCCTTGCAGTCCCCCGAGATGCTGAGGAGCTTGGCCCCGGAGCTGCCCGCCGAGCCCTGGGCCGCAAACCAGGTGGAGCCTTTGTCGACGATGCGCGCCGCCGCACAGAGGGTTTCGACGTTGTTGACGGCGGTTGGAAAGCCGAGATAGCCCTGCTGTGCCGGGAACGGTGGACGGTTCTTGGGATCGCCCCGGGTGCCCTCGCAACTTGAAATTAGCGCGGTTTCTTCGCCGCAAATGTAGGCCCCGGCGCCCATTTGAATGCGGATGTCAAAATCGAAATTGGGCACGCCCAAAATGCCTTGTCCCAGGAGATTGGCCTGCCGCCGTTTGGCGAGCACGTCTTCGAGGTAGTTCAACAAGTAGGTGTACTCGCCGCGCAAGTAGAGGATTCCCTCCTTGGCACCGATGGCATAGCCGCCCACGGTCATGCCCTCAAAGAGTAGGTCGGGCATTTCGGTGAGGATCGCGCGATCTTTGAACGTGCCGGGCTCGCCCTCGTCCGCATTGCAGATGATGTACTTTTGCGCCCCCGGAGCGCCGCGGGTGAACTCCCACTTCATGCCCGTGGGAAAGCCCGCGCCGCCGCGACCGCGCAACCGCGACGCCTTGATGACCTTGATGATTTCGACGGGGCTCACCGCCACGGCCTTGGACAGGGCCGCACCCGAGGTGAAGGCGTCGAAGATCACCGGGCCGCGCTTGCGGATGTTGTTGTGAACCATGGCGTGCACCAGGGGGTGAGCGTTGTTGCCGTCCCCAACGGATTGCCAGGCCTCAAAGACCTTCTTGCCCGACTTGATCACTTCGGCGATGTGGCGCGCGGCATCGGTGGAGAGCCAAGTGACGATTTGATCGTTGATGATGGCCGCTGGGGGTTGATCGCACATGCCGATGCAGGGCGTGTATTGGAGGGTGACCAGGCCGTCGGGGGTTGTTTCACCGACGCGGATACCAAAGGCCTCCTCGAAGGCCTGCGCCACGCGATCCGCACCGAACATGCGGTCGATGACGTCGTTGCACAGGCGAATGACATTGCGCCCCTGGGGCTTCTCGGAGAAGAACGCGTAAAACGACACCACGGATTCGACTTCGACGCGATGGGTGGAGGTGGCCTCGGCGATCCAGCCCATGGCTGGCCTAGACACGCAGCCGAACTGCGCATGCACCTCCCGTACGATGTCCATCATGCGGTGTTTGTCACCGCCGTAGTCCTGGCAGATTTTCCTGATTTGTTCCGCTTGTTTTTCAGTCATTGCCACCTCGAACCCCTCCGCTTGCAAAAGAAACTTGCAACGATTTCGGCATCTTCGACCCCATTGTCGAGATATCCCCTCACGTATCGCCACACGCGGTGACGCACCGTTCGCAACTGGTCGTTCAAATATGAAGTTATGAATTAATACTGTGAATCATCTCACAACCCATTGAATCCGCGCAAGGGAGAGTTGCAAAAAAAATCGTAACTCTCCGGGTCATGCGCAGTTGCTTGCATTTGATTTGTCGCGGGTTCGCTTGCGTTGACGGCAATCCAAACGGTTGGGTTCGCCGGTTTGGCGTTGCTCACCGGTTTGGCGTTGGTCAGCGCTTGGGCGTTACGCAGCGGTTTGGCGTTACCAGCTCGGTTTGGTGTTACCAGCTCGGCGGCAGGTACAGCAGTCGATTGGGGGTGTTGCGCGCCCGACTTCGCGAGGACAGCCCAAGAACGCCCTTGCTGGCGTGTGCACAAAGCGCCTCCTTGACCTGCTCTGGCCAAGC
>JAAYKL010000062.1 GCA_012522445.1 Myxococcales bacterium
CTCCCGGTGGGTCACAAACAAAATGGACTCCCCCTCACGCCCCGCTCTGCCCGTGCGTCCAATGCGGTGCACATAAGTCTCTGCATCGAAGGGCGCATCGAAGTTGATCACATGGCTCAGGCGATCCACGTCGAGTCCGCGGGCTGCCACATCCGTGGCCACCAGCACTTTTATCTGTCCCCGCTTCAAGCGTTCAATGGTGTGTTCGCGCTGCTTCTGGTTCATGTCGCCGTTCAACGCCGCCACAGAATGCCCGCGCGCCAAAAGCGCATCCGCGAGTTCAATCGCGCCCGAGCGCGTTTTGACAAAGACGATGACGCCGTCACTGTCCGCGGTTTCGAGCATGCGCGACAGGGCTTCGGTCTTGCTCATACCAGCGACAATCCACGCTTTTTGCGCAATCGTCGCAGCGGCCGTCGCGCGGTTTTCAATGATCACTTGCTCTGGCGCGTGCAGGTATTGGGAGGCGATGCGGCGAATTTCCGCTGGCATGGTGGCCGAGAACAAGGCGATTTGGCGCTGCACCGGAGACTGCGAGAGCACCCATTCCACGTCATCGATAAACCCCATGCGCAGCATTTCATCGGCTTCATCCAGCACAACACCGCTGAGATGCGCCAACGACAACGTGCCCCGGCGCATGTGGTCCATCACCCGACCGGGCGTACCCACCACCACGTGCACACCGCGCTGGAGCGCCTGAATCTGTACCCCGTAATCTTGCCCGCCATAAATCGGCAACACGCGCAGCCCCCGCAACTGGCAACCGTATTTCGAAAAGCTCTCCGCCACTTGCATCGCCAACTCGCGCGTGGGCGTGAGCACCAGCACCTTGACCTGCGGCGGACGAAGGGACAAATCCAGCCCACTGAGAAACGGAATGGCGAAAGCCGCCGTCTTGCCGGTGCCGGTCTGGGCCTGGGCAATCACGTCTTTTCCCGCGAGCAACAGCGGAATGGTCCGCGCTTGAATGGGAGAAGGGGTCGCATACTCCGCCATGCGGAGCGCATCGAGGATCGGCGCAGGAAGGCCGAGCGACGCAAAGTCGTTGGAATCCAGTTTTTCACACATTTTACAAAAGACTTTCCCGTGGAATCGGACGCGGAGCAGGAAATTCGGGTCGGCGCCAATCAGAGACTGCGCAGCCTTTACGCTCAATCGCGACAAATAGCGAGTTATTAATAACCGGCCTCGCCGCTACCGCCGTTCACTGCACATCCAGCGGGTCCGCAAAAAAACGGTTTCATATTTCCGCGGGAGTTATACAAGTAACTGTCCACCCAACCGGAAAAGGAAACTTTCCCAACATCGGAGAAATGCAATGACTGAGCAGACCAACACTGTCGCACCCTTGAAGATTACAGAAAAAATCGGGTACAGCTTCGGCGACTTCGCCTCCAACCTATTTTGGATGATCTTCATTTACTTCGGCATGTTCTTTTACACCGACGTATTTGGCATCACCGCCGCTGCCGCTGGCACCATGTTCCTCGTGACCAAGTTGGTCGACACCTTCTTCGATCCCATCATGGGCATCATCACCGACCGCACCACCACCCGCTGGGGCAAGTACCGCCCCTACCTCCTCTTCATCGCCGGTCCCTTCGCCCTTTTGGGCCTAGCCGCCTTCACCACGCCCGACCTGAGCATGACCGGAAAACTCATCTGGGCCTATGTCACTTACACCCTGTTCATGATCGCCTACTCCGCGATCAACCTGCCCTACTCCGCGCTCATGGGCGTGCTCACACCGAGCGTCGAGGACCGCACCAAAATCTCCACCATCCGCTTTGCCGCAGCCTTCATGGGCGGCATCTTCATCTCCTCGTTCACCATGCCGCTGGTCGGCTACTTCGGCGGCGACTCCACCGAGATCGTCACCATCGCCTCCGACAGCGAACACAAAATTGTCCTCGAAGAAAAATCCCACGGCGCCGTACAAATCAAAATCAAGTTTGACGCCCACCGCGCCGACGAAACCGGAAAACCCGGCTGGCTCAAGGCCATCGACGACGCCACGCAAGACAAAGACCACATGGAGCTCACCACCAACGTTTGGGTCAACACCCCCGAGCGATTGGCCGAAATTCGCGTGCCCAAAGCCGCCGACCAACTCTCCGCCCTCGAAATCGCCGACAACACTTTTCAAGACGGCAACTTCTACCTGACCACCGGATTCGGCAAAAAAGAAATCGACCTCAAGGCCGTCTTCGACAAGGAGGCGTGGGAGAAAGACGAAAAGAGCATCAACTGGGCGGGCGCCTATAACGTAAAAGTCATCAACCAACAGTCGGGCTTCATGCGCTCTGTTGGCCTGTTCGCCGCCATGGCGCTGCTGCTCTTCCTCCTCACGTTTCTCTCCACCAAGGAGCGCGTCGCCCCAGATATCGATCAAAACACCGACATCAAAAACGACATCAAAAACGTCATCAAGAGCCGGGCATGGTGGATCATCAGCATCATGAGCCTGTTCACCCTGGCGCAGGTCTGCATCCGCGGCGGCGCCATCATGTACTATTTCAAATACTACGTCGGCAACACCGACTTCGCTGGCCCCTTCATGGTCGTGGGCACCATCACCAACTTGCTGGGCACCCTCATGACCCCCTGGCTCACCAAGCTGGCGGGCTCCAAAAAACGCCTCTACATCATTACTGTTACGCTGCAGGTGCCCTTGCTCGGCTTCTTCTTCTTCCTCAACAAAGATCAAATCTTCGCCATGTTCCTGATCACCACCCTGGGCGGCATCCTCTCCGGTCCCATGTCCCCCATCGTGTGGGCCATGTACGCCGACATCGCCGACCACTCCGAGTGGCGAGATGGCACCCGCGCCACCGGCCTCTTCTTCTCGGCGGCCTCCTTTGCGCAAAAGATGGGCTGGACCATCGGCGGCGCCGTAGCTGCCTGGCTCCTCGCCTGGTACGGCTTTGAGGCCAACATCGAGCAAACCGCCGAAACCATCCAGGGCATCAAAACCCTCATGAGCTGGATCCCCGCTGCGGGCTGCCTCATCTCCGCCATCCTCATGTTCTTCTATCCGCTGGATGAAAAGCTGATGGCCATCGTTGAAAAAGAACTCGAGAAGCGCCGTTCCGACAAGAGCGCTCACGCCATCGAAGCCAGCGCGCAATAACCGCGCCCCGCACACCCGCCCCACAAACACGCAAAACAAGTCTGTCCACAACAACCCGTTTTGTTGCGAAGCGCACCCCGACGTCAGCGGTGCAAAATTTCCAACATGTGCAGCAAGGCCACGGCGTTGTTGTGCGCCTCATCGCGGGCGGCGTACAGCAAGGTGACCCGCTGGTGCTGCCCCAATGCGCGCAGCGCTGCCAATGATTCGCTGTGCTGCAATTCATCGCGGTAGCGCGCGAGAAAGGATTCCCACTTGGCGGGCTCATGGGCGAACCATTTGCGCAGCTCGTGCGACGGCGCCAATTCTTTCATCCATGCGTCGATGGCGGCCTGCTCTCGGCGAACGCCCCGCGGCCACAGCCGATCCACCAGGACCCGCACCCCATCCTCTGACGACGCCGGTTCATAAATACGCTTGGCAACAAAAGGCATCTTATCGCCCTCCTTCCCCCGCACGGGACAGGCCCACAGCCAGCCTCCCCCACCCGCGCCTCAAGCCGGCTTGCGGACGATGATCTGCACCACGCTGGCCAAACCGCTGTGTCCGTGACCCTCGCACACCTCGCGATCGATCTCTTGGGCCAGCACCACATCGGCCTGCGCAAAGTCTTCGCGCAAGTCCGCCAATGAAAACAGCATGTCCACATTTTTGGGGCCACCGGTGCGGCGCGACAATTGTGCCTTGGCGTATCCCTCCAATAGAAACACGCCCCCCGGCTGCAAGGCCGCAAAGGACCGTTGATGCAACCGGCGGCGCACATCCGGCAACAGGTGAACAAAAATAGACACCACCGCGCCCACGCTGGCGACGGGCGGCGAAAAATCCCCCAACTCCACCCGTTCGGTTTCAATGCGCACACTCCGCGCATCGGCCAGCGCCTGCGCCTTGCGCAGCCCCACCTCGGAACCGTCGACGGCCCACACGTCCAGCCCCTGCGCGGCCATGAACACTGCGTTGCGCCCCTCCCCCTCTCCCAAGCTCAACACCCGCCCGCCCAGCAGGGACACATGCGCCTGCAAAAAGTCATTGGGCGTCGTGCCATAGTGATAGTCCGTCTTTGCATACACATCATCCCACATACACCCCACCTCGCTTGTGCTCCTTTGGGCGCCCCGCCGACAACGCAGATGACGCACCGCCGCAGAACCCCTGTCGCATGGCAATGTAACCACCAAACACCTGCCGATGCCCCGAGACATGCAAAAAACGCAGCCTTGCACGTGCAAATTCTGCAGTTCTCTCACAGCGAGTCACACCATCAAGAATGCAAAGCACTGATTTCACTAAGTTTTTACTCTTGGCACGACGTTTGAATTACCCCAGAGCAAACACGGCGCTGCAAGACGCCACCAACAAAGGAGCCAGACATGAAAACGAAAACCACCGTATTTTTGGGCATTGTAACGAGTTCTCTGCTGATCGCCTCCTTGGCCTTTGCCGGCAACGGATATGGGCGCGGCGAAGGGCGCAAGTCGGAAGGCAACAAAGCCACCTGGGGCGAAGGGCGTGGGCACAAAGGCGAAGGGCGTGGGCACAAAGGCGAAGGGCGCGGACACAAAGGCCCGCACGATGGTCGCAAAGGCGCATTCGGACCCAAAATGGCGGAAGCCCTGGAATTGACCGCTGCGCAAAAAACCAAAATCGACCAAATCGTGAGCCAGTCGCAAAAGAAAGCCGAACCCTTGGTCAAAGAGCGCAACGCGCTGAAGGAGAAAATGCGCGCCGAGCGGCAGAAGGCACAGCCCAACGAAACAACCGTGTCCAACTTGCGCACCCAGATGAAAGCGGTATCCGAAAAGCTCGCGACACAGCGCCAGGAGACCCGTGAAGCCATCAACAAGGTGCTCACCCCGGCACAGCGCACCAAAATGGAAGAGCTCAAAGCGGCGCGTGGCAACAAAGAAGGGCGTGCCCATCGCCATCCCGGACCGCGCGCTGACAAAGGCGCCGATGGCAACAACGCAGAGCGCCGCGGACCCGCCAAAGGACCTCGTGCGGGCAACGCGCCCAACAACCGCTAGTCCACACCACCCCCAACGCTCCGCCTTGATTTTCCTCCCATAACCAACTAGCCGCCACCGCCCAAACATGGCTAACTAGTCCCAAAGAGGAACCGCACATGAACCCCGCACCGCCCCCAAACACGTCGTCCAAACGCCTCTTGTGGTTGCTGGCCCTCACCGTGGCCGTGGGCGCCGCCCTGGCGGCCACCGGCATCACCGGTTACATCGAAGCGCGCCGCAATGCCAGGCACCTCGCCGCCGCCGAAGTCGAAGCCATGCTGCAGGGGTTGCGCCGCACGGTTCTTCGCGCCCCGGGCGCCGAGCCGCTCGACACCGCGCTGGCTGCATATTTCACCGGAACCGAGACCGGCGAATTCACCGCCGCCGCCATCATCGACCCACACGGCAACACGCGCGGACACTTTGGGCACAACCATCGTCCCTTTCAGCCATCGCCCCTCCTGCAACGCCACAGCACCCAGCGAAACCGACGACAGCTCCCCGTGCTCCACACCTTCGATGACGGCGTGGTGCACGCACTCTTTCCCCTGGCGCACTGGGGCAAGGGACGCCGCTCTTTCTCGGGCCACGCGCAAAACACTTTTTTGCTGGTGGAAGCCGTATCCCACCAAGGCCCCGCCATGGTCTCACGTGCCAAAATGGCGCTGGCCATAGAGACCGCCGCCGCCCTGCTCTTGCTGTTGGTGGCGGCCTTGTTGCTGCGCCAAAAACTCGTCGCCGATGCCCGCGCCCTGACCCTGGAAGCCGAAAAACGCGCGCTGGCGGTGGCGCTCGAACGAAACGAACGGCTCAAGGCGCTGGGGCGGATGTCGGCGGTGCTGGGCCACGAACTCAAAAACCCCATCGCCGCGTTGAAAGGCCACGCGCAGTTGTTGCGCGAAGAAGCCGCGACCGGACAAATCGATCCCCAGCGAATCCAGCGCTTAATCGCCGAGACCGAGCAACTCGAAACCCTCACCACCCATGTGCTCGACTTTGTGCGCACCGGTGAATTGCAGCGCAGCAAGGTATACCTCGACGACTTGGCCGAAAGCGCCGCGGCCTTGTCGGGTGTCAAACGCATCGCCATCGACGCCCCCGAAGCGACGACCTGGCTGCTGGATCGCGCGCGCATCGAACAAGCCCTCATCAACCTACTCATCAACGCTGGCCAAGCCACCGATGACGAGCGCGACATTCACCTGAGCCTTCGCCCCGACGCCGACGCCTTGCACATCGACGTTCGCGACCGCGGTCCGGGCATCGCCCCCGAAGATCTCGAGCGCATTTTTCAACCCTTTTACACCCGACGCGCCAAGGGCACCGGTCTGGGACTGGCCTTGGCCCAACGCATCGCCGAAGCCCATGGCGGAACCCTCCAAGCCGCCAATCACCCCGACGGCGGCGCGCTCTTCACCCTGACGCTCCCCGCAGTTGCCGCGGCCGACAAACAATGAGGTATCCATGACAGAACGCATTTTGGTGGTGGACGACAATGAAGGCATCCGCAGCTTCATCCGCGACGCGCTGACGTCGGCAGGCTACCAAGTGACCTGCGCGGCAGATGGACGCGAGGCCGCTGACCTCTTGGATCGAGAGACATTTGATCTAACCATCACCGACTTGATGATGCCCCGCCTGGACGGCATCGGGCTGCTCAAAATCGCCCGCTCTGTGGCACCGCAGATGGCGGTCATTTTGCTCACAGCCCACGGCACGGTGGAGAGCGCGGTCAACGCCATGAAGATCGGCGCCGTCGACTACCTAACGAAGCCCCTCTCCGGCCCCGACGCCCTGCGCCGCGTGGTCAAGGGCGCACTGTCCCAACGCCGATTTCAAATCGAGGCCCCGCCAGCCAAGCGCTTTGGCGACATGGTGGCGGTGGACCCCAAAACAAAAACCATCGTCTCACTCATCGACAAGGTCGCGACCACAGACACCACCGTGCTGCTCAATGGCGAGAGCGGCACCGGCAAAGAAGTGGCCGCCGAGCGCATCCACCAGCAAAGCCGACGCCACGACATGCCCTTTGTCGCTATCAATTGCGCGGCCATCTCCGAAACCCTCATTGAGAGCGAAATGTTCGGCCACGAAAAAGGCGCCTTCACCGGTGCGGCCGCCCAGCGCATCGGACGCTTCGAACAAGCGGACACCGGCACATTGTTTTTGGATGAAGTGGGCGAACTGCCGTTGCCCTTACAAGCCAAACTGCTGCGCGTTTTGCAAGAGCAGCGCTTTGAGCGCGTGGGTGGCAACCAAACCATTGCGGTCAACGTGCGCATCATCGCCGCCACCAACCGCGACCTGGCAACCGAAATCGCCCAGGGGCGCTTCCGCGAAGACCTGTACCACCGGCTCTCGGTGTTTCCCATCACCCTGCCGCCCTTGCGCGACCGGCCCTTGGACATTCTCCCCCTCGCCGAACACCTGCTGACGCGCATCGGCCAACGCCTCGAAAAGCCCGCGCTGCATCTGTCGTCTGACGCCACCCTCGCGGTGCAGAAATACCACTGGCCCGGCAATGTGCGCGAACTCGCCAACACCTTGGAGCGCGGCGCCATCTTGGCCGAAGGCGACGCCATCGAAGCCGCACACCTGCTCTTCTCGACCTCCCCCGAAACGGCGTCAGCGTCGCACGCGCTCGCAGCCACCGACGCCGAACCCGCCTCGCTGCGCGGCATCGAAAAAGAGGCCATCCGACAAGCCCTGGCCGCCGTAGACGGGCACCGCAAGAAAGCCGCCGATCGCCTGGGCATTAGCCTGCGCTCTCTCTACAACAAGCTCAAAGAATACGACCTCGACTAAGCGGGACACCCGGCGACAGCTCGGCCTCACCGAACAACGAAGCCCGGCCGCTACACCTCAGGTTCAATCGAGAAGCGCGATCAGCTCTTCACGCGTTAGGGGAAACGCCGCATCGCCGTCGCCCACCGCTGCTTCGGCCAATGTCTTTTTCTTTTCTTGCAACAATTGAATGCGCTCTTCGATCGTGTCCTCGGCCACCAATCGGTACACCATCACCGGGCGCTCCTGCCCGATGCGATGGGCGCGATCGGCGGCTTGTTCTTCCACAGCGGGGTTCCACCACGGATCGACGATGAAAACGTGATCCGCCGCCGTGAGGTTGAGGCCCGTGCCCCCCGCCTTGAGCGAAACCAACATAACCGGCGGCCCGTCCGCGCGCTGAAAGTCCGACACCACCGCCTCGCGATTGCGCGTGCTGCCATCCAGCCGTGAAAACGAAATGCCGCTGTGCGTCAACTGGGGTTCGAGCAAATCCAGCAAGCGGGTCCACTGCGAAAAAACCAATGACCGGTGTCCGGCAACCGTAGCGTCGAGCAAGTGCGACAACAACGCCTCGGTCTTCGCAGATGTCTCTGCGGGGTTTCCGGGCAGCAATCCCGGATGACACGCGCATTGTCGCAAGCGCAACAAGGCCTCCAATATGCCCAGCGTGTTGCGGCTGTCTCCAGCGGTGGGGGTTGCGAACTCCGCACGGGCGGCGGCGTGCAACGCGTCGTACAAATGGCGCTCGTGTTCGCCCAGGGGAACGAGCAGTGTCGCTTCGGTGCGCAGCGGCAAGTCGGGCAGCACCTGCGTTTTTTTGCGCCGCAACACAAAGGGGCGCACCTTTTGGGCCAGGCGTTCTGAGGCCCCGTCATCGCCAAACTCAATGGGCACAGCAAAGCGCTGTTGAAAGACGCGCCGCGTATTGAGAAACCCCGGGTTGGTAAATTGAAAGAGGCTCCACAATTCGTCCAACCGGTTTTCCACCGGTGTACCGCTCATGGCCACGCGAAATCCACCGTTGAGCATGTAGGCGGCGCGGGCCGTCTGGCTCGCCGGGTTCTTGATGTTTTGCGCTTCGTCGAGCACCACCGTGTCGAAGGACGCCGCGCTGAGAACGGCGCGATCCAAACGCAAAATGGCATAGGTGGTCAGCACCAAGTCTGCCGAGGGGTCGAGGGTTCGCGATGGTCCGTGATACACCGCGCACTTGAGCCCCGGGCGAAAACGCGCGGCCTCTGCGCGCCAGTTGTGCAAGACGCTCGTGGGACAAACCACCAGGGTGCGCCCCTCAAGGGCACACAGCATCTGCACCGTTTTGCCAAGCCCCATGTCGTCGGCCAAGATGGCGCCGAGTTTGGCTCCGGCCAGGAACCGCAGCCAATTCACACCCTGCTGCTGATAAGGGCGCAACACACCGCGAAAGTCCGCTGGCAAGGGCACTTCGGGGATGGCCCCACCCGCATCCAGCAGCGGCAACAGGACATCAAACGCATCGGGGCGCGGCAATTGCAATGACTCGCAAAGCTCTTCGAGGGGCAACGCGGCCAGCGGCGTGAGGCGTCCATCGGACTGCAGCGAAAACAAAATGTCGCTGACCAAGTGTCCGTGTTTGTCGAGCCACGACATTGGCAACGTGGCGAACCCACCGTCCAGCAGGGGCACCACCGACAGCCCGTCGCGCCACGCGGACAGCACATCTTCGGTGCGCACCGCGGCACGCGCTTCGTCAGCCGCTTCACCCTGACGCACAAAAGAGAGCTGGAAGAGATCTTTTTCAATGCGCAGCTTGGGAAACAAGCGCGGCGTCGACGCATGCGCGCCGGTCGTGAATTCGGGAAACTGCCGTTGCCAGCGTTGCAAGCGCTCCAAAAACCGCGCCGTGTCTGCACCGGAATAAAAACTCTTGGCGCCGATGACGAGGTTCAATTGGTCGCGCACCTGGTGGAGCAAGCGCTGCTCGGCGTGGGGCGTTCGCTTGGGCACGCTGCCCTGCAGGTACACGGCTTCGTCTTGTTCAATGCGCACGTGTGGCGGATCCCCGTACACAAGCTGGGGCACAACGCTGAGGGTGCCGCCATCGTTCTCCATCTGCATGCGCACCCGCGGGTGCAGCACATCGGTGCGCTCGGGAAGCCGATCGGTGTGAATGGCCACATCGGTGTTTTCATCAAAGGCGGGCAACACCTTCTCGACCAAGTGGGCCAGGCGCGCACGCGTCCAAACCACCTCCCGGGGCAACTTCTCCAGCAAGAGGCCCGAGAGTCCCGTCTCGCCCGCGCGGTGCAAATGCCCGCTGCACAGCACAACGCCCGGCGCCACGACCTTCTCAACTTCGGGGTTGGGCAAGACGCGCAGCACGACGTCTTCGTCGCCGTGGTTTTCAAGCGAGACCAACGGACACAACACCTCGCTGGCCATGCGGACCGGGGCATCGTTTAAAAAAACCGCGGCGCCCGCAGCGAGGTTTTCAAAGAGCGCGTCGATGGCCGCCCTGGGCAGCGGTGCCGTCGGATGCAGCACCCGTCCCACCGCGAGGTCTACCGCCAAATCTGTGCGCAACGGACGAAAGCCTAGCGGAAACACGTTTTTTTCCAGCCCCCGCGCCAGTGGCACTTTGAGCCGTTGGCGCTCCCCCGAAGGCGACACCACCACCCGCTGCAACGCCACGCCCTTGGGGACAATTTGCAGCCGATACTCCATGTGCGGCAGGCGCTGTTTTGCATCGCTGCCATCCGGTTGCCCGTCATTGGATGCCACGCGCGACGCCAAGGGTGTCCCCGCAGCGATGGCCGCCGCTACGACGTGCGCACAAATGTCCGACGCCGCAGGGCAATCGCACTCCCAGTCCTCGTCTTCGAGGTACAGCACCACTGTGGGAGCAATGCGCGACACCACCGTGTGCACGGCGAACTCCATCTGCTCGGCAGATGATGACAGCAGCTCGACGCGTCCTGCCTGCACCAGGCGCTCGCCTTGGGTCCATGCCTGGACACCGCATTTTTTTCGAATGTTTTTTTGCAACCGCGCAATGAGATCAGAGTGGGACAAGACAAGATCCTTGGTCGATGAACTGTGCCCAGCGGGCGAGACGCAGACATACACGCATGCAGCGCCGCGCGCAACGAATGCATGAAAATCCAAAGCCGGTTTTTTGACTTTCGCCACAGCGGGGCATTACATCTAAACAACGGGCACTGTCTCTGTTGCATTGTCGCGCAACGAGGAGGAGGTCGACATGACCTACAAAGGCGTCAATCGCCGCGTACACACATGCTTTATTACCCAAAACCGCGAATACCATTTTCGCGCCGGTGAATGCGTGGCTGTGCGAGACCGCAACACCTCCGTCTGGATTTCAGGTCACCGCGCCGTCGGCATGCGACTGCGTCCACTGCCACCGGGTACGGTCTACATCGGCAAAGAACTCGAACTCTACGCGCCGGGTACGGTGATCCGCACTTCACAAGTGGTCGACATTTTGCGCCCGGGTAAAAAACAGGTGCACAGCTATCGTTTTGTCTTGGGCTTCTTTCCCGACGACTTATCGGCGTAACGCCGCCAAGCTCTCCAACAACTCGGCATAGGTCAAATCGATTTGATGCGCTTCGGCGATGCGCTGTACTTCACGCGTAAATGCGGCGCTGATGTCCGCCATACGCTCTGGCGCCATGCGGCAGTGAAACACGCGACAACCAATGGCCCGTCCCGCTCGCGCGGTGCAACGCCCCTTGTGCAGCCATGGACATCCCGCATCGCTGTTGGCGGGCGGCAACGCGTGGTGGGCCAACAAGAATGCCAGTTCCAAATTGGTGAGCCACATCTGGTGATCGTAACGCGCAAAGTGACAACACGCGCCGCATGCATCGCACGGCGCTGGTTCGCGCGATAGCGCTTCGTCAAGACGCCGATACAACGCCGCCATATCGTCGCGGAGTGCATCGGTGAGGACAAGTGGGGGGATGGGAATGCCTGGACCAGGAAGCGGCATCAACAGACGGCGCTATTTTTTGGCAACCATCTCGGCGAGCACAGTGACATCATCGGCGGAGAGAGTGGAGAGTTCCCCCGCTTGCAGCGCCGTATTGATTTGATCCATCGTGAAGTACTTGGGGCTGACGCGGCTCAATTCGGGCAACGAGGCATAGATGTTGCCGTGCGAATCAATGGCGTGAACGCCCGCGGGAAGTTTGATTTCGTTACCGCTGCCGCGCTTTCCTTTGGCGCTCACACCGCGGTTCATTTTGTCTGCTTTTGCCATGTTGTCCTCGCAATCGTCTTTGACAAGACTTAAAAAATTCGAGCGTTTATACTGCCCTATCCGCCTTCTGACAAGTGGCTTCAGCCCCAAAAGTCAAAGCCCGCACGCCACATTTTTTTGGCCACAAACGCCAATTGCCTGTAGAGAAGCACAACATGTGCCGCTCTCTCTCCCAGCACCGCATCGATGACACCAGCCACTGGCGTTGGCAACTCACCCACGCCATTGCGCGACTCGAGGACTTGCCGCCGCAATACGCGCCCTTGCTCAACAGCGCGAGCCCAGCGGCATGCGATCTCTTTCCGTTTGCCATTACGCCTTATTACTTGTCGCTCATCGACCCTCAAGATCCGCGCGACCCCATCGCACGCCAGTGCCTGCCCACAGCCGAAGAGCTGCGCAACACGCACACCGCCGTCTTCGACCCCATCGACGAGGAGCGCCACACCGTGCTGCCCGGCCTCATCCAGCGCTATCCCGATCGCGCGCTCCTGCTCCTCACCGGGCGCTGCGCCACCTATTGCCGACACTGCACCCGGCGCGCCATGGGCGCAGGCCGCATCCAACCCTTAACCGAAGCCCGCTTCCAAGACGCCCTGCGATACCTGCGGCAGCACCCGGAGATTCGCGACGTCATCCTCTCGGGCGGAGACCCGCTCCTTTTAGATGATGAGGTCATCGTCGAAAAAGTACGTTCGATTCGCGCCATTCCCTCTGTGGACATCATCCGCATCGCCACCCGCCTGCCCGTCACATTGCCCATGCGGATCACCCCCTCCCTGGCCCGACAGCTCGCCGCCCACGGCCCGATCTACATCAACACCCACTTCAACCATCCCCGAGAGCTCACCCCCGAGGCCATCGCTGCCTGTGCCGCCTTTGTCGATGCCGGCATCCCGGTAAACAATCAGTCCGTCTTGCTGAAAGGCGTCAACGACGACCCGCACACCCTCGCCGAGCTATTGCGCGGTTTGCTGCGCGCACGCGTCAGGCCGTACTACCTGTTCATGTGCGATCCCGTGGCCGGCACCGCTCACTTCCGCGTTCCCCTCTCCCGCGCCATGGACCTCATGGATGCCCTCCGCGGAAAATTGAGCGGACTGGCCATCCCCACACTGGTGGTGGACTTGCCCGGCGGCTTGGGAAAAATCCCCGTGGAGCGCAACCGCGTCCTCCGCATCACCCAGCGCGAGGTGGTGTATCGCGCCCCGGACAACCGCGAAATCTCCTGGCCAGTCTGACGCCCCAACAGGGCAAAAACGATTTTTTCGATTTGCAATGCCGCCGCGTTGGTGATAGCAAGCACATTCGTTTTTGTGACCAGCGTCCAGGAGGACACCATGTCGAATAAATGTGAAATATGTGGAAAAGGCTCAATGAGCATCAATAAAGTCAGCCACTCCAACCGCAAAACCCGCAGCATCTCCAAGCCCAACCTGCAGCGGGTCAAAGGCGTGGTCGACGGCAGAGCAACGCGCCTCCGCGTATGCACACGTTGCATCCGCTCGGGCCGCATCGAAAAACGCCCCGTCTGATTTTATCCCCGCTCCCCCACTCCACCCCTTCAGTTGCGCTGTGCCATCCGCGCCTCGCGCCCTGTGCGTTCGTGCTGGCAACCCACACCATCATTTCGCATCGGTGCCTTTCCAGGCGTTGCGATTTTTTGAAAACGCATACAGAATCCCCCCATTCTCATTACGACCAAGGAGTAACACCATGACCCTCAGCCATTTGCATTTATGGAGCCTGACCTTGTTGGTGACTTTGGGCATCTGCCGATCGGTCGCCGCGCACGATATGGACGCCAACGCTCTCGACTTTCACGTTCCAACAGAACAAAACGACAGCGACGCGGCAAACGATGCGGCGAGCACCGACCACAGCATCGAAACAAACCACGGCGCCGAAATGCCCCAGGCCACCGTCACCGACCGCGGACTGCGCGAGCCCATGGGACACAAGTCTTACCAGGCAGGTGCGCGCCTGCGCTGGGTCTTCTTTCCCAAATTCTTTCTGTTCGGACAGGTGGATCTGCGCGCCCAAAAGATCCCCAGACCGCTGGTCAGTAGCGTTGGGGTCGGCGCCGAATTCATCTATCGCCGAAAGCTCACCGACACGCTTGGCCTCGACATCACGCCCGCCATCTGGTGGGTCGATATTAGCTGGGACGGCACCATCTCCTTCAAGGGCAAGGGCGAAGACGACAACAGCTGGGAAACCGTCACCAACTCCATGAGCACCCTGCTGTTTTCGGTCGATTTTGTCTGGAGCACCGATATCGTCGATTGGTTCGCCATCACCTGGGGCGTGGGTGTCGGCATGGGGATTCCCATTGGCGAGCTCGTGCGCACCGAGGCCTCAGCCAGTAGCAACGGTTACGAGCCCTGCCTCCCCGAACAAATCGGCAGAGACGCCTGGTGCAATTTTGGCGAAGAATACGATGAGGTCTACCAGAAGTTTCCCATCCCCTGGGTCAACTTCTTACTGGGAACGCGCTTCAAACCCCACAAGCACCTCGCCATTCACGTCGACGGCGGCTTTGGCATCGGCTTTCAGCTCGGCGCCCGCCTCGGCTACATCTTCTAAAATACTGCGAAGCAAATGCTCAGGCTTTTTCGTTGAGCGAGAGGGCCTTTTCGTAATACTGGTCGGCCTCGTCGCGGCGGCCCATGTCGACAAACAAATCGGCCAACACCCTGTAGTGATGTGGATTTTCGGGCTGGTGTTCGATGGCCGCCTGCAACTCGCGAACGGCTTCATCCCATTTTTTTTGGCGCTGCAGCAAAGTGGCCATGTGCAAGTGAACGATGGGCAAGGTTGGCTGCAGTTGCTGGGCTTTGCGAAACGCCTGCTCTGCATCGGTTAGCCGGTCTTGTTCCAGGTAGAGGTAGCCGAGGCTGCTGAGGCTCAGTGGATCAGCGGGATTGAGCTGTGCGGCGCGCTGGTACAAGGCCTCAGCTTCGTCAAAGTCCTCGTTGTCGAACAGCACATCGCCTTCGAAAATCAGGGGCAACGAAAATGTTTTGTCGATGTTTTGCGCCTCCAGGATTTGCCCCTCAGCGAGTTCAAGCGCGCGCTCTTCGTTTGCCAAATCGGCGAATAGGGTGCCCAGGCGCAACTCGAGACAAGCGAGAATGCGCGGGTTTTTCGGAGTTAAAAAAATGCCCGCGTAGGCCAACCGTAGCGACTGCTCATAGCGCCCGTCCTGCCAGGCATCGGTGGACAGCAGCAGGTAGTCCACGGCAGAGCGCGCCTCAGGCAATCGCTCAGCGGCAGCGCAGACCAGGATTTCGGCGGCAAAATTGGCGTTGTGTTCCGCGTACATAACGAGCCGCACGGCCTCTTCTTGTTCGGCCTCTGTGGGCACATACCGAACAGTGGAATTTGAAAACTGCTGTGGCATTCGATGTGATTCCTTTTTATCGCGAGATGTTTAACGCATTGAAATACATTGTTTGCCCAAAAATATCTCCGACGCAAGAAATAGCGTGGCCCGGGGCTTCCATTTTCGCTTGATTTCGGGCACGAACATCGCATGTCGCGAAAACCAATTGTCATTATCGAACCCTCGCAATGCACCGGCTGCGGCCACTGTGTGGCGGTTTGTCCAGCCGACACCTTGGCCCTTAAAGATGGGGTCGCGCACGTTGTGGGAGAACGCTCTTTGCACTGCGGTCATTGTGTGGCCATCTGCCCCGCCGAGGCCATCCGCATGCCCACACACATCGCACCGGGGCTGCAAAACGAAGCGCTGCCACCTCCGGCACAGTCCTTGCTGCGCACCGCATCAATGCGCCGCTCCTGCCGCAACTATTTGCCCAAACCCGTAGACGCCCATGCCTTGCAATCGCTCGTCAACTTCGCCGCCTGGGCGCCCTCAGGCACCAACAGCCAAAAAACGGTGTTCACCCTGGTGCCCAACCGCAAGTCGGTCGAAGCCCTTGCGCAGAGCGTTGGCCATTTTTATCGGCGCACCAATCGCCTGGCCGACAACCCATTGGCCCGCGCCTGGTCCAAGGTCTTTTTACACGACACCCTGGGCCGCTACCGAAAGCGCTACTACCGCCAAGTATCCGAGAGTCTGGCTGCTTGGGACGAACACAGAGAAGACCAACTGTTCCACGGCGCCACCGCCGCCATTGTCATCAGTGTGGCCCGCGGCGCCTCCTGTCCCGCCGAAGACGCACTGCTCGCTGCGCAAAACATTTTGTTGGCCGCCGAAACCCTAAAGCTCGGCACGTGTCTGATAGGCTTTGCCGTCGAAGCGATGAAGCGCGATCGAGATATTTTGAGGCAGTTGGGCATCGCGGAGGACGAAACCGTGTACGCAGTGATCGCCTTGGGGTGGCCGCAATACGCGTGGCTGCGCCCGGCAGTTCGCCCGACGCCCCGAACGCGCGAATTTTGGGGGTAGCGCCACTGCTGCCATGCGGCATCTACGCAGCAGTGACAGGGTATATCGCCGCGAGTTTAGTCGTCTGTTGAGGACGCGTCTTCCGCTTGCTTGGCTTTTTCCTTTGCCATTTCTTCGCGGACTTCATCCATGTCTACTTCTTTGACTTTTTCAATCAGCTCATCGAATGCGGCGGCGGGCAACGCACCGGGCTGCTGAAAAATGAGGACCCCGTCGCGGAACACCGCCAGCGTGGGAATGGAGCGAATGCCAAAGGCCGTGGCCACTTCCTCTTGGGCCTCGGTATCGCACTTGGCAAACACCGCATCGGGATTTTTCTCGGCTGCACTCTCAAAGATGGGGCCAAACATGCGGCAAGGACCGCACCAAGAAGCCCAAAAATCGATAAACAGCGTGGCGCTGTTTTCAACCAAATCTTTCAAGTTTTCGCTGGTCAATTCTACGGTAGCCATGGTGCCTCTTTTCTCCAGGTAAAAGCACGTGACCAAATCACTGTTTACATACCTTTTTTTTGTGGGCAGTCTCCGGCATGTGCAACGAGGATTTGACGTGCTGAAATGACATTGATGATGCGAACTTTTTGTCCTTTCGGGAATAATCTTGGCGCATCTTTTGTTTTCACTGAAAGCGATTTATACTGATGTCCATACAACCATTGTCGTTACAGGGTAAACACCATTTCTCTTCGTGCAAATTTTAAGGGGCACAAAACAACAAGCAACATTGGAGGCATGAAATGTCACGAACAATTTTCCTGTCATTGCTCGCAGCCCTCGCCATGCTGGCGGTATCCTGCAAGCCCGACTATCCCAACTGCAAGAAAGACAAGCACTGCCACGAAGGCGAATTTTGCGTCAACAACATTTGCCAGCAGTGCCGCGATAACGCCGACTGCGCCAAGGGCGAAGAGTGTGCGCAGGGGGCTTGTCGCGCCATCCCCGGATATTGCGAGAGCGTCTCCGATTGCGCACCGGGCCAAGTATGCCGCAACAACATCTGCGGCCCCTGCTACAGCGATGACGAATGCGGCCCCGATCAAGTTTGTGCCGACGGCCAATGTCTCGTCCCCGAATGTCGCTCCGACGAAGATTGCCCGGCTGGTCTCTACTGCCAAAACTACCGCTGCAAAGCCCAGGAGCAAGTCTCCACCATGGGTAGCGGCGACTGTTCCCCCGACTCCGTCTACTTCGACTTCGACTCCTCCGAAGTCAACAGCAGCAATCGCCGCGCCTTAGAGTCCACTTTCGAGTGTCTGCAAAAACGCGGTGGGCGCGTCACCCTTGAGGGACATTGCGATGCCGTAGGCACCACCGAGTACAACATGGCACTGGGCGATCGCCGGGCCCGCATGGTCAAAAACCTCTTGCACCGCATGGGACTCGAAAACAACAACATGCGCACCGTGTCCAAGGGCAAAGAAGAAGCCACCCCCCCCGGTCCCAATGACCGCGACCGCCGCGTCGACTTCAAATAATTCACCATGTTCCCATTGCACAAAAGCCTCACACCGCTGCTGTTACTGGCCGCGCTCAACGTCAGTGGTTGCTTCTTGTGGACCACCAACAAAGAGGGCGATGCCATGGCGGCATCCATTGACACCCTACAACAGCAGTTGGCCACCCTAGAACAGCGCCAAAGCAAGGTCGAAGACGATTTAACCGCGATGTTGCAAAAGGCGCGCGGTGAGATGGACGAACTCAACGACACCCTCACCAAGGCCACGCGCATCCTGGCCCGCAATTCGGCTGACTTTGGCGCCGAAATGGAAGGCATCAAAGACCAAATAATGGCCTCCCAGGGAACCTTCGCCGAGCTGCAGCACGCCATCGAAGTCCTGCAAAAAGAGATGAGCGAATCCACGCAGCGCGTCACCGACTTTGCGCTGGCGGCGGGCCTGGATTTGCCCATCGACGAATCCCGCGTGCCCCAGGCCGAAATCGACCATCTCAAAGCCATACGCGACGCGTTGTCTGCTGGCCGCTACGGCGAGTGCCGCTCCCTCATCAAAGTCTTTCAAAAGCGCTATCCCGCCAGCAAAAATGCCGACGAGGTGCAACTGTTGATGGCACGCGCCTACATCGCCCAAAAGCGACACGCCAACGCGCTCGGTGCGTTGCGCGCCTTTGTCGACAACCACGCGCGCAGCCCGCTCATGCCCGAAGTGCTGTACGAAATGGCCAATTCGTTTTTCCAACTCGGCAATTGCACCGATGCCCGCGTACTCATCGACACCATCCAAAGCCGGCACGCCAGCAGCCCCTTTGCCCCCAAGGGACAAATCCTTTTGGGCACCATCAACAGCTCGCAAAATCGCTGCATGAATTAACAGCGCGTAGCGCCAAAACGCAGCCGCAACAGCACACCGCACACAACAACATCGATTTCACTTTGATTGCGAATGATGAAAAGGAACGCGCAGTTCGAATGGCCGCGCGGTGCGTTGGTCAGTAGCCTTCGTCCAGCTCTTGAATGTTGGCTTGCACCTTTTGCATGTGGATAGATGTTTGGCCGGTTTGCGGCGCCGCCCTGTAAATTTCGAGCGCTTGTTGCCAAGCCGTGCGCGCCCGCGCCCGATCTTTCAACTCTTTCCAGATGACGCCCGTATTGGTCAAGGCTACCGCCGCCTTCAGCAATGCGTTGCCGCTAAAGCGCAAGTAGACCTCCACCGCCTTTTGGTATTGCTCGATGGCCATCTCTTTTTGATAGCGCTGGTACGCCACCCCGGCTGCCTCATAATGGGCATCCGCGCGGCGAATCGTCACCTCACCGGTTTCGTCCAGCACCTCTGCGGCCGAAAGGTAATAGGAAAGCGCATCGTCTAAGCGCTCCTCTGAAAGCGCCATGCCCGCTGCGGCCATGTAATCGTTGTACCGAACGGTCGCATCTTCGTCAGATGTGTGCTCCCCCACCTCGCCCTCTTTGGCATTTGCAGCGGTTTTGGAGCCCTGTGCACCACCACAACCCGTCAGTGTCACCCACAATGCAAGGCACATCCCGAAAATAACCTGAACCCTCCACGCCGTCATGACTGCCTCCCTTTCAAATACAAATATGAAACAATGAAAGCATAACACAAGAAATGGCAAATTCCGCAAATTCGTTCGTTTTACCGTCTCCCCGCTACGTCCATGGACATCAACGAAGCAGGGGTAACAACACCGTAAAACAAGCGCCCTCGCCTGGTTGGCTGGTCACGTCAATCTCTCCACGATGCGCCAAAACGATCTGTTGCGCCACGCTGAGACCGAGGCCCGTTCCTTCAAATTTCGCCCTCACCGTCGGTGCGCGGTAAAAATCTTCGAAGAGATGCGACATCTCCTCATCCGACATGCCAACGCCCGTATCGCAAACGCGAACCTGCAGCGTGGACGCATCTGCTGAAGGCGCGGCCGACACATCCACGCGCCCTCCTGACAACGTGTATTTCACAGCGTTGGATATGAGGTTGTCAAAGACTTGGGCCATGCGCATAGGAGCTGCCAAAACGAGGGGAAGCGACTCCGGTGCATCCAACAAAAGCGTGATGTCGCGGCTTTGGGCCGTTTCGCTGTAGTCGGCCACAGATTGCTGTAAAATTGGCGCCAAATCTATCGGTTGCAAATTTTGACGCAGCTCGCCGGTCTCCAGTGTTTGCCAGGCCAAAACATCGCGAATGAAATCCCCCAGACGCTCCAGGCGCAATATGGATTTTTGCACCACCTCACGCTGCTGTGCGGTGACCTCCCCCAAGTAGCCGCCCTTTAATGCCGCGAGATATGCCAAGACCGCCGCGATGGGCGATTTCAAATCATGGGACACCACCGCCATGGTGCGGAGGCGCTTCTGATCCAGCGCTGTGAGACGTTCATTTCGTTGCGCCAAGGCTTTTGAAAGAGCGAGGATGGCATCGCGCTTGCGGTTCATTTCATTGGCGACAAAAATGAGCAACGCCGTGAAGCAACCGATGATGAACGCATAAATCAACGGCAATCCCAGGACAAATACCCAGGAGTCCATCGGCTCAAAATCGCCAAACACCGCCACGTGATGGTAGTGAAAAAGCACCCCGAGTTTTTCCAGTGTCGCCAGGAAAAAGATCAGCAGCGCCGCCAAGACAGCGACGGCGATGGCTGCTGCGGGCTCTAACAAAATGGCCCCGGCCGCCACGTGCAACAAAAAGAGCGCCACAAAGGGATTCTCGATGCCACCGGTGAAGTGCAGCAAAAAGAACAAGGCGATCAAATCGGCGACAATTTGCAGCAGGGCAATGCGGCGATGTTGGGCGACTTCGCTGCGCCACAGGGGCATGGGGCAACTGAGTTCATTGGGGAAAGGATGCTTTCTGATGTGTCGCCACAGGGCAAAATTGTAAAGCGCCACCACCGCCACAACGGTGTAAATCCAATGAAAGGGAAAATGCCACGCTAAAAAAAACTGAAAAAAGCAGGTGCCCAAGGAGGCCGATGCCACCATGAGCCAACGCGCTCTCACAAAGAGTTGGAGATACGTACCGTAGGCGAGCATGCGCGGAGACGTTTCGTGAACCTGTGTCAAAATGACGCACCCCTTGGCACAACGAGGCCGTATGAGAATGCGTCAATTGTAACGCGAAGCGCGGCGCGATCTATTTATAAATTTTCGCTCGCACAGGGTTCGGGGGGGTGGACAAGTCGCAATTCCAACGCGCCATCTCCGCGCCACTCGTCCGGAGAAAGAGAGGCCAGCACGCTGATGCAATGCCCGATGTTGGCCATCGACGCCCCCATGCGCGGGCCAAAGGCCGAGATAGAACCAGAAGGGGTCTTTAGTTCCAGCTTCAAATGATTGGTTCCCACCACCCGCGCCGACAACACGTCCAGACCGACGATGCGAAAAACGGGTTCGGGGTTTTCGTGTCCAAAAGGCCCCAGTTGCAAAATATCTTGCAGCAGCTTGGGGGTCAGTTGCGAGGGGTTGAGTTTGGCATCAAAGGCGGGCCCTGCGATCTCGGGATCGTGCCACATCTCCTGGGCCACCTCTTGGAGTCGGGCTTTAAACGCACCAAATTCACTGCGTTTCAACGAAAACCCTGCCGCGTCCCAGTGCCCACCATAGCGCAGCAAGTGCGGTTCGAGGGTTTTGAGGGCGGCGTACAAATTGAACTGCCCTTGCCCTCGCGCCGATCCCGTTCCCTCATCTCCTTGCCAGGCGATGATAAACGCGGGACACGAAAACTCTTCGCCCAAACGCGCTGCCACAATGCCCAGCACGCCTTTGTGCCAGCCTTCGCCCGCCAGCACCAAGGCGCGATCGCCATCGCAGTGCTGGGTCTTTGCCTGCGCCCTGGCCTGCACCGAAACCCCCTCTTCGATTTCGCGGCGCTCGTGCGTTAAGCGCTCCAATACAGCGGCACCGCTCTCGGCGTCCTTGGCGTTGTCGCTCACCAAGACGTGGAAGGCATCCTCGGCGCTGGCCAAACGACCCGCCGCATTGATCCGCGGCGCCAAATAGAACGACACGTGACAGGATTGCATTTGCCGTGAACGAACGCGCGACGCGTGCAACAGCGCCTCAATCCCCGGCCGCCGCGTCTCGGACATCGTGCGCAAACCGTGGAAGGCGAGGATGCGGTTGTTACCCACCAAGGGCATGACATCGGCGATGGTGCCCAGGGCCACCAAGTCGAGGTATTGGCGCATGTCGATTTGTGTGCGTTCGATGTGTCCGGACTGCGCCAAGGCCGTGCGCACCGCTGCACAGAAATAAAAGACAAGGCCCGCTGCACATAGGTTTTTATCGGGAAACAAGCAGTCGCTGCGGTGGGGATTGACAAAGGCCAGGGCGTCGGGGTGATGCGATTCGATGCGGTGGTGATCCAAGACCAGCACATCGATGTTGTGTTGATTGGCCAAGGCGATGGCATCGTGATCGCTGCTGCCGCAATCCGATACCACCAACAATTTTCCGCCACTCGCGGCCACGCGCTCCACCGTAGTCCGAGAGAGGCCGTATCCGCCGCTGAAGCGATCGGCCACATTCACTTCAACCGCACATCCCAGCGATCGCAAAAAGAGATACAGGATGGCAAGAGAGGTCAATCCATCGACATCGTAGTCGCCGAACAACGCGACGGGCTCGCGATTGACAACGGCTTGGGAGAGGCGCTTTACGGCCTTGGGCAAATCCGCCATCTGATCGGGTGGATCGAGATCGGACAATTTGGGAAACAAAAAACGCTGGGCGGCATCTGCTGTATGAATGCCTCGATTCACGAGACAGCGTACCAGAATGGGATTGAGGTTGAGCTCTGCTGCGAGTTGACTTTCTAGTGCAGCATTAGATGCGCTGGCCGACCCATGAGAAGAAGTCTGCACCTACGCCTTCTTGGTAAAAAAGGTTTTGTCGAGCCAGTGCGCCAAGGGAGATGCAATAACGATAGAAGAGTAAGTACCCACCAGCACGCCGATGGTCAATGCCAGCGAGAAGTCGCGCAGTGACGTGTTCCAGCCGACAATCATGAGGGTCACCGTAGCAAACAGGGTTGTCAGCGAGGTCACCACAGTGCGGCTCAGGGTTTCGTTGATGCTGGTGTTGATAACGCGGGACAATTGTTGCCCCTTGATTTTGACCAAATTTTCGCGGATTCGGTCGTAAACCACGATGGTGTCGTTGATGGAGTATCCCACGATGGTCAAGAGCGCCGCAACGGTGGTCAACGTGAACTCGATGCGGAAGAAAACAAAAATGCCCAACGTAATGGTGACGTCGTGCAACAATGCCACCACGCCGCCCGGCGCAAAGCGCAGGTCGAAGCGAAGGGCCACGTACAACATGATGAAGAGCATGGCGAAGAGCACTGCCGAAATGGCGCTGTTGCGCAATTGCTCACCGACCTTGGGTCCCACCCACTCGGAGCGCATCTTAATGGCACCTTCGCCAAACGGCTGTGCGCGCAAAGTGTCCATCACGTCCTCAGAAATGCCCTTGAGCGCCACTTCGTAAATGTGAACACCCTGCGACACCCAGGTACAGCTCGCACTTTCGCACTTGCGCTGCGTTTCTTGCGTGTCGCGGTCGTCGTCGTCGCCATCGGTTTGGGCAACGGCGGATTCGTCCGCCACAACGTGGTCGATCGCATCAAGCAAATTCAACCCCGCGGCGCGTGCTGATGCTTCGACTTCAGCAATGGACAACTCTTTGTCGAGGTGCACAGTCAGCTTGTCGCCGCCTGGAGAGGTGAAAAAGCGTTTGGTTTCCGCGCCTTTCACCTCGGATCGGAATGTCATCTCAATGGCTTCCAGCGCCGATTCGTCCAGGGTAGAAATTTCACGCAAGCGGATCAGGAACTCGGCATCGCCAGCACCGAAGGAGACGACTTCGAAGCCCTCAAATCCCTTTTGCTGCAACACGGCGCGAATCTCGGAAGGAGCGACCGTATTTTTAAATTTCACTTGGATCTCGGTGCCACCAAGGAAGTCGATGCCCCAGCGCGGCTGCAGCGTAAACAACAGCACCAAGCTGGCCAGCACCAAGACAATCGAAATCGTGCCGAAAAATCGGCTTCTGCCCATAAAATCAAATTTGGTTGTTTCTTTAAAAAATTGCATTTTATTTAGATGCTCAGTTGATCCGCGCGTTTGCGGAGCATGAAATCAACCACCAGGCGGCTGATGATAATGGCGGTAAACATACTCGTTACAATGCCGATCAGCAGTGTGACGGCAAAACCCTTAATGGCGCCCGTGCCAAATTGCAGCAAGACCACACCAGCGATGAAGGTGGTAATTTGCGAGTCCAAAATGGTGACGAAAGCCCGCCCATAACCCGCTTCGACAGCAGCTCGCGGCGCCTTTCCGGTGCGCAATTCCTCGCGGATGCGTTCGTTGATCAACACGTTGGCATCCACCGCCATACCAAAAGTGACGATGATGCCTGCGATGCCCGGCAGGGTTAATGTGGCGCCAGCACCACTCAAAATGGCCATGATAAACAAAGCATTGCACAACAACGCGATGTCGGCGGCGATGCCGGTTTTTCGGTAGTAAACCACCACAAAGACCAAAATGATGACAATGGCGATCAGGAAGGCGTGTTGCCCTTTGGCGATGCCGTCGTCACCGAGCTGCGGCCCAATTGTGGCCTCGGTCACCGGGCGGATGGGCGCGGGCAATGCACCGGCATTTAGCACCACCACCAAGTCAGTGGCCTCGTCCATGAGCGTTTTAAACGAATCGGCCATCCCCAGCGTAATGCGGGCCTGACCTCCGCCGATCTTCTCTTGAATGACCGGAGCGGATTTCACCCGGCCGTCCAAAATAATGGCCATCCGGCGCTGCACGTTGGCTTCGGTGAGATCGGCAAAAATGCCCGCACCCTCTCGGGTGAAAGACATGGAGACATAAGGCTTTTGATTTTCGTCGAATTGCACCGTCGATTGTTCGATATACTCGCCCGTGATGCCCGCTGTGCGATACGTAAAATAGGTGCGACAAGTAATATCTGCCGTGGGATTCCCGGCTGCGTCGCGGGCGCGCTCTTCTTCAAAAGATATCTCGCGATTTTCGGGCAACTCGATGCCCGCTAAGAACTTGCGCAAAATTTGGCGACCGCTGGCGCCTTTGTGCTCGTTTTGCGCTTCTAAGTAGTACTGGCCAGCACCATCGACCTTGAGGCGTACCGCGCCATCCTCTTCGCGCTCTTTGCGAATTTTTTCAGCGATGGGCTCGGATTGGAAAAAAGACACGCTGCCCGGCTCGTCGACAATTTTCAACTCCAAGCGCGCCGTCTGACTAATGATGCGCTTAATGCGAGAGACTTGGCGCTCATCGACACCGGGGATCTCGACGATGACGTCTTGATCGCGCGGGCTGACCGACGTGTTCACCAAACCCAATTCGTCGATGCGATTGCCGATGGTTTCAACAGCCTGCTTCACCGCCATTTCCTGGGTGTCGGCCACCAATTCATCGACGAGGCGCATGTTTATTGTGGCCCCATCTTCGGATTCGACCACCGCGGCGCCGCGAAAACTGGTCAACACCTCGCGGGCATTTTTGGAACGCACGCTTTCCGCATTGGGAAATTGCAACGCAAACTCAGTGTTTACATCGCGCGACAAGGTTGTTGTTACGCCCTTGATGCGAGCCTTGTTGTCCAACTCTTGCACAATGCCTTGCGCGATGTGATTGCGCTTGTCTTCAACGGCAGCCTCGACTTCGACTTCGTAGACCAGGCGCAAACCGCCCTGCAAGTCGAGGCCCAGGTTTACACCTGGGAACACGTCGCGCAGTTTGGCCCATCGATCGTGTTGATTGCTATCCGTTGGCGCCCGCTCTACGGTGGTGACCGATGCCAGAACCGCGAGGGCCACCAAAAGAACGACCAGAATCATTCTCCACAACCAGTTTCGTTCCACTACTTCTTCTCCGCATTTTCCGCCGCGCTGTAGATACCGGCAACTTGAGACCGCAGAACCCGCACGCGGACTTTTTCTGAAACTTCGAGTGTCAACACTTTGTCGGTCAAACCAGAGACGCGGCCAATCAGGCCTCCGTTGGTGATGACTTCAGTGCCTTTGCCAATGGAATCAATCATTTTTTGGTGCTCGCGCGCCCTCTTTTGCTGCGGTCGAATCAGCAAAAAATAAAACACGCCAAACATGAGCGCGATCATAATCAGTGTGTTCATGCCGCCGCCGCCAAAAAAACCGGTGGGTTCCATGGGCGCACCGGCAGCGGGTGCGTGGCCCTCTGAGGCCAACGTGGCACTGGAGGCCGCCGCAGGGGCTTGGGCGTTGTCTGCCTGCGCCAGCATTAAATGAATGGGGGAAATGGGTAAATTCAAAACAAAACTCCTATGACAAAATGCAACTGGGGTAATGATTGCAATATCAGATAAAGAGAGCGCCTACTGGCAAAATTCCGCTCGTTACTACCAAAAGCCCTAATGAGGGTCAAGAACGCATTACAAGATATCCCGCGCGATGTAACTCTCACAAAAAGCAACTCTTTTTGCCCTGGTGAGAACCTTGACAGTGCAAATGAAATGGCTTGAAGTGAGTGTATCTTTCAATTGCCTGCGCTGCGCGCAAACGCCAGACAGGTGCCCCAGCAAGGAAAAAGTCATGAAATCGCTTTTTAAAGTATTGTTATACATTCTGGTTACCTTGGCGCTGCTCGCCATCGTTGGCCGCATTTTTGTTTTTGAGGTCGGCCGCGTTGGCAATTACGCCATGGTGCCCAATCTCATTCCCGGAGACATTTTTTTGATGCGAAAAGTCGGCTTGCTGGGCACGGGTGATATCGCCGTTTGCCCCAATCCCGAAGATGCCGATGAATTGGTCATCGGCCGCATTGTCGGCGTACCGGGCGATACCCTGCGCATTAAGAAAAACCGCCTAAACATCAACAGCAGACAAATCCACTACCAGTTTTTGGAGCCCATCATCTACTTCGACACCACCACCGAAGAAACCATGGAGTACGTCGTCAAGCGCGCCGAAGAAAAATTGGGCAATTCGCTCTACACCATCGCGTTCATGGACATCAGCAATGGGCAGGAGTTCCAGGAGACCACCATTCCCGACGGATACTTCTTTCTGCTCGGCGACAACCGCAACATGGCCTACGACAGCCGCAACTACGGTCTGGTCCCCATCGATAGCTGTCTGGGCAGCGCGTCATTCCTTCTCTGGACAACTGAAGACAACGGCGACTTAAAGCAATCGCGCCGCATCTTGTCATGGGTTCGCTAACGCGCCACAGCGCCCGCCTCTTGGCGTGCATGCTTCTTGTGGGCCTCTGGAGCGCCCCGGCCCACACCCAAGACACACCCCACAACTACCTCGATGTCGTCGCGCAGGAGCTGCTCCGCATGTCGCTGCCCGCCACCTGTGCCGACCGCATTGCCGCGTGCCATCTGCAACACCCACGGCCCAATGAACCGAACAGCACCTGGCCCATTGAAGTTCGCGTGCTGGCCGACATGCAAATTGTACAAATACGCTTTGCGCCCTTTCTCGCCCTCCCTCCCACGGAAGGGCTGAGCCCCCATTTGGCACAACGCCTACTCGCCCTGAACAACGAATTGGTGGCCGGGAAACTCGCGTGGCATGCGGCGAGCAACACCATTCAGCTCACCGCCGTGTTGCACACCGACTCCAATTTCGATCGCAAGGCCTTTCGGTCTCTTATGCAAGGCCTGCTGGTCGCCGCCGAGCAAATGTATGCCGAACTACAAATGATGGCGCAGGCCGAAAAACAGGACTAGAAGCGGAAGGTGATCTTGGCGGGCCGGTGTTTGCCGGGGTTGGCAAACTTCCAACTCATGGCCGCCTGCGACAAGCACTCCGAAGCCTGATAGCCATCCATCGAGGCCCCCGTGCCTCCGGCGGCAAGTACGCGCCCACCAGGCCCCACATAAAGGGTGAGGGTCACATCGGTTGAACCATTGAGGCAAGCATCGACCTGATCGCGGTTGCTCTCCAGCACTGCGCTGGCCGCTGCGTCGTTGCTCCAATCAAAGGGCTTCGGATGTTGGTAGGGCTCGTCGAAGGGCATGGTGTAAAACATCTCCGCGTGCGTACCGCCAATGGGCGGCGGGAATGCCACCGAGGCGATGACGTTGAGCAAGCAGCGCTGGGCTGGCGACGAACCCAGATTGCCGCCGACAAACCATGCGGTGGTCACGCGGCCATTCCGATCGACATCAATAAACGCGGTTAGATCGCCTTCGATCTCCTCAAGGACCTCTAGGGCTTCGTACTGGTAGCAATGCAATATGCGATCGGAGTAACGCGTAAAAAGCTCTTCAACAATGCTGTCGTCGATTTTGCCGAGCAATCCTTCAACGGCGTGGTTGTCCTCTTGGTGCGCGGGGGGCGGCGGTCCCTGAGGCGTCGGGGACTCCACCTCGTTGCGGCGCGCTCCGCAAGACAGCAACAACGCGCAACACGCCATCGCAACAACGAAAAAACTTTTGTCTCGGTGCAACATGCTGGCCATCCTAAGTTGGGGGGTGAAACAAAGCCGCTGGGAATTAGGCGTCTTTGATGTCGGTGATTTTGGCTTTTACCTGCAGGGTTTTGCCCGCCAGAGGGGGAATCAGGCGAACCAAAACCGAGTTGGTACGATCTTCGAGAACCGCGAATTTGACCTGCTGATTTCCTGCCATGGCCGCTTCGAACATGGAGCCGACCTTGGTGGAAACCTCGGAGGGGAGTTCGGATTTTTTGATTTCCATGGATGGCCAACTTTTGGGCTCGCCCACCGCCTGCTCTGGCGACAGCGTAAACGTGCGCTCTTCGCCCACAGACATGCCGCGCAGTTCTTCGCTAAGGCCCGGAAGGATTCCGCTTTGGCCAAAGGGAAACACCAACGGGGCGCCGCGACCGTGGGAGGATTCGATCATCTCGCCCTTGTCCGTCGTGATCGTGTACTCCAGAGTGATGATTTTGCCTTCTTCGACTTTCATATTGCTCTCCTCGAATGCAGCGCACTTCGCTGTCACTGACGTTGGGTTTTCGGATTATACAACTCTGCGCCCTTGTTGCCAAGAAGAGTACCAATGCTCCGATGTAAAGCGGTGGGGCTATTTGGCGGACGTTTTTCGACTGGTGAGGCGCAGCAGATCACGGCGCAGGCGTTCGACACGCACGCGGTACTGTCCCGTGGGATAAAGCTGCAAGTATTCGTCGAGCATGGCCAAGGCGCCGCGTCCATCGCCTTGGTGATAGCGGCCCAATGCAATGCGGTATCGCGCTTCTTCGCAGCGGGGATGCCGCGGCTTGGCGCGTATGAAGCTTAACAAATCGCGCTCGGCGTCGCTCCAGCGCTGCTCGACTTCTTGCAGCAAAACGCCGCGCCAAAGTTGTGCACGCGGTTGGCGATAGCTGCCCGGGTAAATGCGCAAAAAATCGTTGAAGCACTGTAGGGAGTTGCGGGGAACGCCTTCACGGCCATACAGCTCACAGAGCGAAAAATAGGCTGTCTCTTTGAGTTCACCGCCAAAGGGAGAGGCAATGTATGCGGTAAACGCGTTGCGCGCACGGTTGTAATCGCCGATGTGATCCATGGCCAAGCGCCCCACTTCATAGCGTGAATTTTGCGCAATCTTTGTGCCGGGCACCAGTGAAGCCACGCGATCAAATGTGTCGGCAGCTTTTGCATAATTGCCCGCAGCCGAATAACACTCCGCCAACAGCGACAATGCCGTTACCAGATCGTCGCCTTTCAAGTCGTGGGCCGCCTGGTGCAAGAGCTTGGCGGAATAATCGACATCGCCAGCCGAGAGTGCGGCACGAGCCCGCGCCATCAGCGAAGCGACGCTTTGTTCCATGGGTTGACGGGAGGCCGCGCGACGTGCCTTTCGCTTGGGATCGCGCGCAACAATGGGTTGATAATGCACCGCTGGATGCATGCCCACCTCGACGAGTTCGCCCACTTGTTCGTGGTGCAGCCGCGCCTCAACGGCTTCCATGCCCGGCGCGCTCAAGCGGTAGTCCAGAGGGCCATATGGCAGGCGGATGACCAGCGGCGTATACCCGGCAAAGCGATTGTCGACCTCGACTTTCACGCGCTCAGGCGACGTTGCAAACTGTACGATGCGCCCCCCAAATGCCAAGGGCGACTCGGTCTCGATGCGCGCTTCACCCGCCAAAGCTCGCGGTTCGGGCTCCAACAACACCGGGCGACCTTCGCCGGGTAACACCAGCATCTCACCGGCGCTCACCTCTATGGGATGGCTGAACGGGACCGCAATGGGCAATACCTCTACCCGGCCTTCGACGACGCCAACACGCGTAGATTGCGCGTCAAAAACCTCGACCGTAAACACGGTGCCCTTCACCCGCACGATAACGTCAGGCGTGTGCACCTCGAAGCGCTTGCCCCAAGAACCGTCGAAATCAACCGCCAGTTTTCCTTTGTTCAGGTGCACCGCGATGAATTCGGGGCTGCTGTCAACGACCGAGAGATCGGCTTGGTCGATAACAGCCAGGCGCGCGTAATGACCGACGCGAAAATTGCTGCGGGCCGTATTTTCTTGCCGGATAGACAGCGGCGACGAGAGGGAAAAACGACCATTGTCTAAGGCGTCGTCGAGATCGGAAATAACGACCGCTCCCTCCAGGCGATCGATATATCCCGTGTTGTCTACCGCAATGCCCGCAAGTGTTTCGTCCGGCGTTTCTGCAATGTCGGTGACCGCTTCGAAAGCGGGGGGCGCGATGAACGGCGCGTGAGAGGGACGCCAGGCCAACAACACGATTGCCGCGATGGCTACCGCTGCCGAAGATGCCACCAAAGCCCAGCGCAGAAAGGAGGGGCGAAACGACCAAGTCGCTCGTTGCGCTTGCTCGCGGGACACTTCATGGGCAATGGGGATTAAGCGATCATAAATGCGCTCTAACTGCGCGGTCGTCATCTCGGACACGTTGGTTTTGTGCGACTCAATGGCGCGCAATCCAGCCATTGCCTCGCGGCAGACAGCGCAACGACGCAGGTGCAGTTCGTGGCGACTGCGCTCAATGGGCCCCACATCGCGAAGGGCCGTCAAGCCAGCGCGCGCTTCTCGACACTCTTTGGGCGTGCGGCTCATGACGTGCCCTCTTTCTTTTCGGATTGCGCCGCCAAGTGCTCTAAAATTTCTTTGCGCCCTGATTGCAACCGGGAGCCGATTGTCGATACCGACGAGTTTAACAGGTTGGCGATTTCTTCGAGGGAGTAGCCTTCGTACAAATAAAGGATAAGGGTCTCTCGCTTTTTCAACGAGACCACATCCAGGGTGCGGTAGATTTCCTCTTCCGTGGAGAGCGCCACCTCAGGGTTGAGGTGTAGGGTTTTGGGCGCCGCCTGCTGGACTTCGGCCACTGCCGCGTTTAACCGGCGTTGGCGACCCCGCGAACGTATTTCTTGCCGGGCCACATTGAGGGTAATGCGGAACAACCACGTCGAGAAAGCAGACTTCCCCTGAAAGCGGCAGATGGATTGAAAGACATTGAGAAAAACCAACTGCACCAAATCGTCGACATCTTCGCCGGGTCCCATCAACAGCGACAAATGGCGGTGAACGCCGTGCACATGTCGTTCGAACAACTCGCGAAACGCCGCAGCATCGCCTTCGCGACAGCGTTCCACCAAGCGGGTCACCGGTGTCGGTTTTTCTTTTTTGGTGATCAGTTGCCCGATTCTCTCTAACACGCTGGATGTCATCTGCTCGGCTCCGGAATCGCGCTTCGGCGCGGATTTCTGTTTATTAGTCGCCACAATGACACCTCTGTTACGAAAGCAGGCGCAAGAAAGGTTTATTAAACCAAATAGTTATGTGCGCATCAAATGCGTAGCTGCAAGCCCAATGAGATGATGGGAGAGACCCAATCCGTTTTGTATACGCGCGCGCCGTTGTTGCGCAACACATCGTGCACAAAGGGAACGCGGGCACCGCCCCCCAGCATCACCGACCACGACGGCGATAACCGAGCGACAAAATGCACGAACAAATCCAAGGCGGGTTGGAACGTGACGTCGACGCGGCTTTCGTGGTGGCTGTAGTTTCGGTAGAGATTGAAGCCGAGAAACATGCCCGCCCATCCGATGATCTCAAAACGTCGCAGCTCTAACAACAAGGCGCCAAAATGCAGTTCAATGGGCACCTGGCTGACCATGCCCTTCACATCCCGGCGCGAAAACTGGCCTGTACCCGTCCAGCCCATGGCCATGCTGGCCAGTATATGTTTGGAGAAACGACCGCTGACCATAAACATCGGACCGGCCATCACATCGTGAATTCCCCACAGACCGACGAGGTTGAGATACAAAGAGAGCGCCTGCAGATGAGGGTATCTGGGGGTGGCGGTCACATCGCGCAGGGATGTACCGCCGACCACTTTGGGCTCGATAATCGCGAGGCCAGCACCCAAGGCGGGCATCTCCTGGTTTTGCGAAAAATAAGGGGTTAGGGTTTCCTCAATGATCTTGCCCAAAATCCAAGCGGTGTCCCGCGGGGTGCTGCTGCGAGACATGCGGCGCACCTCGTCTTCGTCGCCAGCGGCACTGCGGTAATGCAAGGCGAGCAAAATTTCTTCCTCGGAATAAAGGCCCAAAAAAATCACCCACTGAATGCGCTCCCCGGTGGGCTCCTCTGCCACGGTGTCCAATGCCTCCTCGACGGTCTCGACCAGGGCGCTGCTGATCTGCACCCCCTGACGAGACAGGCGCAACGACAAGATATCGGTTAGCAATTTGGCCTCTTCGACGACAGACGCCGTATACGCCAGCAACACCTGTGTTTCGACCGCGGCGGCCACGCACACATGAGGTGCGGCTTCGGAAAAGGGCAGTTCCTCAGGCGCAGCGGGTTTCTCTGCCCAAGCCGTCCACGACATGCAGAAGACCAATAACATCATCCATTGAGCGGTAAAAAAACGCATATCCTTTACACGACGAGCACCCGAAAGCGTTTCAAACGGATGTTCCTTTTGAAAAGCGGAACTCGTCAATAGCAAGCAGTGTATATTATGTCCCATGAATGTAACACAACCTCCCAAACCACCTGCTACGACAATGCCGCCCGCACCAGAGCGCGTTGCCCTGATCACCGGCGGCGCCATACGCATTGGCAAGGCAATCGTGCAAAAATTGTCCCAGACCCACCGCGTCGTCATTCACTATCACCGCAGCGAAAAAGAAGGGCGCGCACTGCTGGACACCCTGCAACAAAACGGAATCACGGCCATACTGCAAGAAGCCGACCTATGCATTCCCAGCCACTGCACAGCCCTCATCGCCAACACCATCGAGGCCTTTGGCCGCCTAGACATCTTGGTCAACAATGCCGGCCTCTGGTGCGATGACAGCGCCGACCTGATGCAATTGGCGCGCATGAAGAGCCTCAACCTCGACGCCCCCCTGCGGCTCATCGACGCGGCGTTGCCCCACTTAACCACCACAAAGGGCAGCGTGGTCAACATCTCGGATGTCGCGGGCATCTCCCCATTTCGGCAGTCCGTTGCCTACTCGAAAACCCGCGCGGCCTTTTTGGCAAAAGCCCAACAGCAGGTGCTTCCCCTAGCGGCGCTTGGCATCCGCATCAACGCGATTTGTCCGGGCACCATCGCCTTTGCCCCGCACTTGGACACCGCTGCGCGACACCGCATTTTGGCGGGCATTCCCCTGCAAAAAACGGGCACTCCCGCGGAGGTGGCGGCGCTGGTCTCTTTTTTGGCCAACGCCGATTTTGTCACCGGACAAGTCATCGCCGTAGATGGTGGTCGTCTATCCCAGATCGCCCAAAACGAACGCGATACCGGAATTAAAAAATAGGGTCGGTGTCAACGGAGTGCAGCAAACGCGCGATGAGCGCGGTCCAGCCGGTTTGGTGACTGGCCCCCATGCCCTGACCGGTGTCGCCGTCGAAGTACTCGTGAAACAACACCAGGTCGCGAAAGCGGACATCGTTTTGAAACGGAGCGCGAACGCCGTGAAAGGGGCGGTGCCCATTCGCATTTTTGAGAAAGATGTTGGTGAGACGGCGCGTGATCTCCTGGGCCACTTGCGCGAGGTTCATCATCTGGTTTGAACCCGAAGGGCACGCCACCTTAAGCGTGTCCCCATAGTACAAATGCAACTGTCGCAGCGCGCACACCAGCAGCGTGTTGAAGGGGAACCACACCGGACCGCGCCAATTGGCGTTGCCGCCGAACTGCAGCACGGGAGAGGCGCCCGGTGCGTATTCCACGCGGCACTCCTGTCCATCGATTTGAAATCGAAACGGGGTCCCCTGGTGCATTTTGGAGAGCGAGCGCACGCCATAGGGCGACAGGAATTCGTCTTCGCTGAGCAGCCGGCTCAAAATGCGCCGCAGTTTGTCCGCGTCGACAATGGAGAGCATTGTGCGGCCCGCCACACCAGGGACGCCGTAGTCGCGGTTGATGGTGCGAAATTGCGGCAAGCGCTGCAGGGTCTCGGCGACGCGCTGTTGTAACACCGGGTGCCGCTGCCATTGCTCCGCTTCAATGATCAATGTGGCGCAGAGCGGTAGCAATCCCGTCATGGAGCGAACGCGCAGTTTTTCGATGCGCCCGCCGGGGCAGCGAACCACGTCGTAGAAGAAACCGTCGCGCTCATCCCACATCTCGATACCGGTGCCTTCGGGGCGGTCCATCGCCGACGCCAGCCAGATGAAGTGAGAAATAAACTGCGCCGCCAAGTCGATGTAATGCGGTGCCACTTCGGCGAGCTCCAAACAGATATCGATCATGCGCTGTGCGTAGTAGGCCATCCAAACCGCTGCCGTTGATTGCTCGAGATAGCCGCCCGTGGGCAACGCGGCGGTGCCGTCGAAAATACCGACGCCATCTACGCTGACAAAACCACCCGCATAAATGGTTTTTCCCAGGCGGTCTTTGCGGTTCAACCACCAGGTGAAATTGGCGTACAAGCGCGAAAACATCCGCTGAAGAAATTCGGTATCACCCCGTGCGCGCTGCGCTTTCTCGCGGCGATACAAATAGAGAGCGGCAGCGGCGTGCACCGGCGGGTGCGCATCTGAGAAATGCCATTCGTGCGCCGGGAGTTGCCCGCTGGGGTGCTGGTAGCGATCGCTGAACAAGATCTCCATCTGCGATTTGGCGTAATCGATGTCGACCTCGGCCAGCGCCGCCGCGTGAAAGGCGAGGTCCCAAGCGGCATAACTGGGATGCTCCCACTTGTCCGGCATGGAGAGAATGTCGTCATTGCGCATGTGGAACCAGTCCTGATTGCGCACGTGACGCTGGCTAGGTGAGAAGGGATCCGCCTCGCGCTCCGCCAGCCATTTGAACATGTCGCAGTGGTAGTACTGCTTGGACCACAGGAGCCCGGCCAAGGCCTGGCGGAAGACATTTTTCTCATCGTCGCCGAGCACATCGGGGGCCAGGTGCGCGTAAAACTCATCGGCTTCCAGCGCGCGCTGACGAAAGATTTGTCGAAAAGTATCGCCGAACAGCGAGGCTTTGTCGCCGGGCGTCGCGGTGGTGAGACGCAACTGCAGCGTCGTGGATTTGCGCGCCTTAATGTGCAGCGCAAAGTGCAGCGCTGCCTTGGTACCGGTGTGGTTGGGATTGACGGTGGTGGCGTCGCCTTTGACGAGGTAATTGTTGATCCCGTCCTTCACCCAAGGCGCAAAGTTGCGCAACCCATACAGGCGTTGGATGTTGGTTTCGTTTTCGGTGAAGAGCAGCGGCACCGAGGTCTCGGCGCAGAGATAGTACTTGCCGAGTTCGTCATGCTCGGCTTCGATAATGGTCATGCCCGCCGGATCGGTCATGCGGCGCAGCATCGGCCTCGGCGCTGTGGATGGCGCCATCGCCCACGTGTTGCGAAACCACAGCGTGGGCAGCAAGTGCAACACCGCATCGCGCCCACCGCGATTGCTCACCGTTAGGCGGATTAAGATGTCGTCGGTCGCCCCCTTGGCGTATTCGACTTGCACATCAAAATAACGCTCATCGTCGAAGACCCCGGTGTCGAGCAACTCGTATTCGGGTTCGTGGCGGGAGCGCTGGCGATTGACGCGCACCAACTCGTCGTAGGGAAACGGCGCCTGCGGGTACTTGTAGAGGTACTTCATGTACGAATGCGTCGGCGTGGCATCGAGGTAGAAATAACACTCTTTCACGTCTTCGCCGTGGTTGCCCTCGGCGTTGGTCAGCCCGAACAGGCGCTCTTTGATAATGGGATCTTTTTCGTTCCACATGGCGAGCGCAAAACAGAGGCGTTGCTTTTCATCGGAGATGCCCGCCAGGCCATCTTCGCCCCAGCGATATGCGCGAGAGCGCGCGTGATCATGCGGAAAGTAAGTCCAGGCACCGCCATCGGAGCTGGCGTCTTCTCGCACGGTCCCCCACTGTCGTTCGCTGAGATACGGCCCCCACAAACGCCACGCCTCGGCGCCGCTTCGGGTTGCTGCCAGACGTTCGTGTTCTTTCGTACGCATTGTCACCTCCGGCCACGTTTTGGGTTGTGCGTCGCTTTACCGGCACCACTTTTTAATTATCACTCTTTGGGCAGCCCCGCAAAGAACTCCGGATCGGCCAGGGCCAGACAGCGCTTCAAGTCTGTCCACCCCTCCAACGCCACCAAGGCCTCTCTGACGCGTTGAAACGACGGGGAGACAAATGGCAAAAAGGACGGGTCGTTGCGCGTGCGATCTATAAAGATAAAGCGGCCACCGTCCTTGAGTTTTCGCTGCACGGAGAGCAAGAGAAATTCGCGTTTCACCTCGGCCAAGGGCCACCCGCGCTGCACGGCATAATCGCACAGCAAGCGCTGGCGCAACGCATCATCTAGCGGCACATAAGAGTCGTGGAGCAAGGCCACCAAGTCGTAGGTGCGCGGACCGATAAAGGCGTCTTGAAAATCGATGATGCAGAGCGCCGACGGCGACACCGGAAGATGCGGACGCACCATGAGATTTCGCGACTGGTAATCGCGGTGCACAAACCCCTTGGGCAACTGGTCCAAGGCGTGGGCCAGCGCGTCGAAGGCCTCCTGCAGGGGTTGGCGCACAGACGGTGAGAGCGTTTTCCCCAGACGCGCCTCCAAGCCGTATGTCAAATAGTGCTCCAGCTCGCTGCGCAGCAACGCGAAATCATAATGGCGCTCTGCGGCCACACACCCGCTGGGGATAGGCCACATCTGCGCATGCATGTGTGCGAGCAAGGACACCGCAGCGCGATACCAGGCCTCCCGCTCATCGCTCGAAGCGCCTTGCCAGGCGTGATAAAATGTCACGTCGCCCAAGTCCTCGAGAAGCACCGCCCCCTGTGTCGCCGATGCATCCAAATAAATGCGGGGCACCGGCAGTCCTGCTTGCTGCAGATGGCGCTGTACGTTGACAAAGGGCAACTCTGCTGGCGCATCCGCGAGGTGTACTTCTGGGACGTCGCCAAGCCACATCAAGACAGCGCTGGCGCAGGGCGCCCCTTGCAACATCAGGCGAAAATAACGGCGTGTCGACGCTCCGTGCGGCATTTCCAATTGGCGCATCACCGCGACCTCGGAACCAAAAGCTTGTTGCACCAATGCGTGGACGTTCACGTGTGCCTCCTTGTCCAACACCGCCCAAGAAAAACGGCGTGTGGGTTGCCTGCCCCCTGCCACCTCCGGTATGAAGCCGGAGAGAACCACTTGTCACCTGCGAACGGAACTGCAGCACATGTCTCACGCCCATATCGAAACCATTTTGGCCCACCTGGGCTTGTCCGTTGCAGCGGCGCAACAACAGCGCCTCGCACAGTACGCCCGCATCGTGATCGACGCCAACGCCCGTGTCAACATCACAGGTGCGCGCGACATCGCCGGATTCATTCTCGGTCCTTTGTTCGATGCCCTCACGCTCATCCCGGTGCTCAGGGCCCACGCCACCCTCATCGACGTCGGCTCCGGCGGAGGGCTGCCCGCCCTACCCCTCGCCATCTTGCGCCCCGAAATAACGCTCACCCTCACCGAGCCCCGCACGCGACGCTTTCGCTTTTTGCAAGAAGCCGCCACCGCACTCGACCTGCCGCTCGACATTCGCGCCACACAAGACCGCGAACTACCCGCACAATCCTGGGACGGCGCCGTGGCCCAAGCGGTGTTCCCCCCGCCCATATGGCTCAAGCGCGGCCGACGCCTCGTACGCGATGGCGGTGCCCTCTACGCGCTAACCTCCGCACCAATAGACCCCACCGCGCTGCCCCCCAAGTGCCGCATCGAGCAGCAGCAATCCTGGCAGCGCCCCGGAGATGCTACCCCGCGATACGCCACGCGCGTTGGCGTGTACGCGCATGCCGCGCCCCTCAAAGATGTTGCGGAAAATAACGGCGATTAAAACGGTGTGCCCGAAAGGTGCTCCTCGGCCATCATGACCCAGCCGCTGTTTTTGTACTCCCAATGCTGCCGAGTCACCGTGCTGTGCACCACCATTTCGGATTTCCGGTACCAGGTAAAGCGCACCGATACGACGGCTTTGTGCTGCTTATCGTCGTACACGGTCTCGAGTATCTCCGCGTCTGACACCAACAGCGTTTCGCCCCACCCCTCGTGCAATGCTTTGAAGCTATCGAGGACCTCGGGATCGACCACGGGAAAGACATCGTTGTAGCGCCCCCAACGCAGGCCTTCATTGAAATGATAGGTGGCCATTGTCAGTTTTTGACGCGGCCCCTCGGCAATGCCGCAGGCTGTCATCCCCATGCCGATAACGCATACCAGTAGGACCCCCCAACAAATGTGACGCATGATGTTCAACCCTCGCAAACCTGCACCAACACGACGGTGCTATTGTCTTCGCCACCATGTTGATTGGCGGCATCGACGAGGGCGGCGCAGGCCTGGGGCAAGTCATTGATGTGCTCGTTGACGATGGAGCCGATTTGCTCGTCGGTGAGCATGCCGCTCAGGCCATCGGAGCACAGCAACATGATGTCGCCGACCTCCACCGGCGCTGTCTGCATGTCCACCTCCACCATTTCCTGCATGCCCAAGGCGCGCGTAATGACGTTGGTGGGCAGCTCGGCGAGTTGCTCCGGAGAGAGGTCGGGGGCCGCACGCAAGTAATCGTTGATGAGAGAGTGGTCTTCGGTCATCAGCTCGATGTCGCCATCGCGCAACCGGTAGCAGCGAGAGTCGCCCACGTGTGCGATGTGCATGGCCGAATTGTCGTCGATGCTGAGAATGCCTACAACCGTGGTGCCCATGCCCGTATGCTCGCCGGGTATGACCGAATCGCTGAAGATTTTGTTGTTGGCCAGTTGAATGGCCGTCGAGAAGCGGTTTACCGAAAACGAGAGCTTTGGGTCGAACTGAAATGGCCAGGTAACATCGTCGCTCTCGGTGTCTTTAAAAAATTGTTCGATGGTATCTACCGCCATTTTGGATGCCACGTCGCCAGCGCGATGCCCACCCATGCCGTCGGCCACCACAAAGAGGTTAAATTCAGAAAAAAGACCGAAGCTGTCTTCGTTGTGATCGCGCTCAATGCCGACATCGGTTAGGCCAGCCACTTTCAAATACTTTCCCATTTCAACCCCTGGTGTGCAAATGATGGCACGGCGTGAACCGGCCGCCATGTTTGAAAGTTCGCGTCAAAAATCCAGCATGAAATTGGCGCGCAAATGTGTGCATACACTCCATTGTCACGATTGTTCGCTACGGAATGACATCTAAAAGCCATAACAAACCAAAAATAAGCCCTGCGCCGGCAAAGGCCAGCAACAAGCCCAAAATAAAGTTTTGCCGGTCATCTTCTTCGTCTTCGGCATAAAACTCTTGGGGATAAATATCGGCGGCGTTTAACTGTCCCGGCGGCAACGTGGCATCCACGCGCACCATCTCAGAGCCCTCGAGCATCTGTGACAGCGAGACGCCAGCCCCCGAGCTGTGCGCTCCCATGTTGCTGTGCCCCATGGGCCCTATCAGTCCAGACTCGCGCCAGGCGCCAGACTCCGTACGCTGCGCTCTTCGCTGGCGGTCTAAGGCCGCGAACGGGTTGAGCGGGTTGGGACCAATGGTGGTGACCACTTCGCGGTAGTGCTCGAATTTTTCTTCTTTGACAGGCGAGAAACGCCCCAGCTCTTCTTGAATGAGTTCGTCGATGATGGAGGGCTTCGGGGTCTCGACTTGTCGTTTTTTGATGATGGCGTTGACCGTACGGCGCAGGTCGAAGCTCGTCACCTTGAGCCGTTCGGAGAACAGGTAATTGGCCAAATCCTCGGCCAGGGCGTCGCAGGTGGGGTAACGCTGATCGGGGTCGACCGCCAAAGCCTTGCGGACAATGCGCTCCAGCTCGGGTTTGACGCGCGGGTTGTATTGCGATGGGGCGGGCACGTCTCCGGCGCGCACCAGGTGAATGGTGGCCACATCGGTTTTGCCCAGAAAGAGGCGCTTGTTGGTGAGCAATTCCCAAAGGACAATGCCGCAGGCAAAGACGTCGGCCCGGAGATCCACCGGCTTGGCGTGCGCGGCCTCGGGCGACAGATAAGCGAATTTGCCTTTGACGACGCCGGGATCGGTGTTTTCGATTTGGCTCGTGGCCTTGGCCAGACCAAAGTCCACGATTTTGACCTCGCCCTCTTTGGACAGCAGGACGTTGGGCGGGCTGACATCGCGGTGCACAATGCCGAGATTGTCGCCGTTGGCATCGGTGAGATTGTGGGCATAAGACAAACCGCGGCACATCTCCATGACGATGTACACCGACTGTGCCACCGGCAGCAGCGCGTTTTGTTCTTTTAAAGTTTCGATGAGGTTTTTGAGGTTCGTCCCGTCGACGAACTCCATGACGATGAAGTAGGTGCCGCCCGCTTCTCCGATGTCGAACACCTGCACCACGTTGGCATGTGTCATGCGCAGGCTGAGGCGCGCCTCGTCGAGAAACATCGCGATAAACTTAGTGTTTTCAACCAGATGCGGCAGCACCCGCTTGATGGCGACATTTTTGGTGAAGCCCTCTATGCCCTCGGCAACACCGGTGAAAACCTCGGCCATGCCGCCGGCATCCAGCTTGCGGGTGATTTGGTATTTTCCGAATTGGGCTGCCAAGCTGTTGGTCCGTTCGTCGATTCACCACGGGAGCAGGTGATTCTCCCGACTATGAACGGATTCCCCAAGGGGGTCAACATTTTACCTGTACTGTTTTCAGCGGTTACCGCGCCATTTTTCGGGCCCATTTGCCGGGAATGCGAATGCGCAAACAGACAAAAATTCGCACCAAAAGGGCTGATGCAACAAAGCGAGTGGGGCGATATTTTCTGCGGTTAGCCCCTGGGGGGGCGTTGTCGCGTTTGAAACCAAGTGCGGTACTCTTCCATGCGCTCGCGTTGGGCATCCGGAGCGCGATAGCGGCATCCACGCCCCTCTGCACTCGAGGCATCGGCACCCCAGCGCACCTCGGGGCAATCATTGGGGTTGTAGCCCACCTCCAGCGCTTTTTGGCGCGCCACCACATCGGCCAGCGAAATCCAGTGCGCGGCCCCGTCAGAGGTGGTGTAGGCCACCGTGCGCCGTTGCAGGTCTCGCTGCAGCAGCGCCGCCATCTCGGCCGCATCAGGTGTATCCCCCGCCGCAGACGCCCAGCGTTCGGGCAGCCCAACGATGTCATCAATGGCCAACAGGAGACGCATGTCGCGCGAAGGGCTGGCGAAGTCTTCCCAGGGGCCGGTGGTTTCGAAGATGTCGTGGCCCTCGGGCATATCGATGACGCGACCGTCCGTGCGCTCGCGGTAACGGCGACCGAGTTCCACCGCCAACACGCGCCGCTGCACTGCCTCCTCGAAGGCGTCGACCCGCCCCTGCACCACTTGGCTGGCCGGGCGCGGCATGGGCTGAATCAGGTGCTCCACAACGCGGTAAAAATCCGCCACGCTCAGCGCGTACTGCGACAAATCAAACGGTGCAAAATCGCGGTGTCTGCGCAGATCGCGGTTTTCCAATGCCACCACGGACAAGGCCTCCTCGGGCGGGGGCGGGGACGCATCTTTGGGGCGGCGCACCAGCGGGCGAAAGCGTTTAAACCCCGCGCCGACATCTTCGGTGCGCGGATCAAACAAAAAGGAACCCGGCCAAAAACGGCGGCGGCCAATGGTGGTATCGGGCTGTCCGTCCACGGCGAGCAAGACGCCATCTGCGCCGGGCTTTTGGGGAATCCACTCAATGATCATCAGCACGTGCCCATAGGGATCGGCGTACACCGCGCCCGGGGAAAGCCAGCGGCGCTCCAAGGGAATGGGATACAAGTCGGTGGCATCTGCGGCCGGGTGGGTGCGCGTCGCGCCCGAGTGCACGGTCCAGGACACATCGACGGCGGCGAAGTGCGCAAAGGCATCGATGTCGGTGTTTTGCTGCGGTTCTCTGGGCAAAAAGGGAAACTCGTTGGCCCGGTACAAATCGCCACAGGACGGCGGCCGCCCCGGTCTTCCGCGGCTGCAGGAGCGCACCGCAAAGGGGAGCGCGTTTTTCCAAGCGAAGTAGGCGCGCAGCACAAAGGGCAAGTCGGCACAATCGGGCTTCAGCGAAAGCGCGATGTCTTCATCTTGCCCGAAGTGGTTGTAAAGCAAATTGCGGGTTTCATCGCCCAGCAGATCTTGCAGATTGTTCCAGGTGCGATCGTCGTCGAGGGGGTAGTCGAACAAGTGACGCACAAACAGCGAAAAGTAATTCTCGGTGTCCTGCTCCCACCTCAACCGGTGGCGCCAGTACGGCGCTCCCTCTGCGCGCGCGGGGAGCCTCGGCATGCCGCGCAACACGCCAAAGGGTCGGCAAGCGTACACGTGGTCGCCATCGAGCAATGCGGCCCGCCAGCGCTGGTGATGATCCGGCGTAAAGGTGGCCACCCACCCTCCGGGGATACCGGGAAGATAGCGAGTGGTCACCGGCACCGGCGAACCGTCCGGACGCCAAATGGCGATCTCTGCGGGGCGCTCGCCGTTGTCCCCCACAGCGATGACGCGCACAGGTGCTCCCATTACGGGGCGGCGGGGAGAGACGAAGATGCGCAGCGCGTTGTCGTGCTGACAAAGAGCTGGCGGTTGCGGCGATGCCGGTGCCGTGCGGCGCAGTGAAAAGGCGCCCGGCAGCGATGCGGGAGGACGCGCCCCAAAGACAACGATATCGGTGACGCGCTCGAGCAGCGATGTGCGCGACGAGCCTTGGCCCAGGGTCATGTCGGTGACCACGACCCGCTGCACGCGCCGGACCGTCTCGCCCTCTCCCCCCGCACAGGGCGACGCGTACTCCCCCAGGGAATGCAACACCATGGGCGCGCCGGTTTCGCTGCGTCCCAGGTACACCATGATGTGCCCCGGAAAGTACAAGAGCACCAAGCCGCTCTTCAGGGCTTCGTCGAACCAGGCGGTTTTTTCGCTGGGGGTGGCGCTCGCGGTAGAGATGCGGAACGCGCCCGCCTGGACTTGCCAACCGCTGGTGCGCGGCAGCGCCAGGCCAAAGGCGCCGAACAAGTCGGCCACCAAATCGGAGCAGTCGCGACCGCCGTTCATGCCGCCCCATCCATAGGGTGTGTCCAAGTATTGGAAGGCCGTTTCCAGAAAGGCGCGCCGCGTCAATGGGCGGTCGTCGGGCAACAACGCATTCGGTGCGGTGGCCTCGGCGTGGAAAAAACCGCTCTCCGTAGCGAGGATGACCTCGTTGTGACGGGAGCCGCGCACCGCCTTGGCAAATTGCGGCAAGCGCACGGACGCGCCGTTGACGCCGTTCAATGACACGGGTTCGCGTGCCCACAGACGCGCTCCCCGCACGAAGCTGCGCGCCCATTTCTCGGGGATGGGCGGCGACAGGGGGGCGTCCTTGGTGATCCATCCAAAGGTGAAGGCCGTGCGGACAAGCCAGAGCTGTCCCGGCCACTCGGCGAGGACCTCCAGGGGCTCTTGGGGGCGCAGCATCGAGCAGGCGTTGCGGTCATAAGTTTCGTCGCTGTCTTCGGCAAAGAGCGGCTCGGACAAAGGGGCGCAGCGAACCTGGATGTCTGCCAACGCAACCCGCAACACGCGAGACACCGGGACGGCCTGGGCGCTTCCCTCGCGCAAGACGCGCAATTGGTTGGCGTCAACGCGGTGTTTGTGACGTCGCACATAACGCCCCTGGGCAACGCGCTGCGTGAAGGCATTGAGGCGATCCGCCACCAGCGCCGACAGGTCTTGTTGCAAGGGGCGCGACAGATCGGCCTGGCTGACCAAACCAGCACCGCGGCGGCCCACAGCGTCGTTATGGCGGCGCAGCTCGTCGGCATTGAGCACCGGGACATCGACATCGGAGAACTTCTGCCACTGCGCAATCCAGTGTTCGGGCTGGGCATGGGCGGCGGCAACGGCGGCAAAGTCTCCCTCGTGCTGCGCAAAGGGAGGGCACGAGGAATCAGCGGTGTCGGAAGTGCCAGAGGCGATGGTCGCAGGTGCCGTAGGCGTCTTGCTGGGCTCGGAGTTGACGTGGGCGGCTTCAGGTGCCCGGGCACAGGCTGCGAGAAACAACAGGCACAGGCATATCGGCCCCAAAGACCGTTTGTTGAAAGCGGCAAGCAAATGGCGCATGGGATTTCTTAAATCGCGCACCGGCAAAAGTCCAGCGCCGCGCCCCAATGCAAAACGCCAGCGCGACACCGATAATGCGCCGGTCTCTGCCATGGCGGGGCGAATGAGTTTCGGGGCGAAGGGACTACGCCGCTTCGGACAAGGCCGTGCGCGAGACCAAGTGTTTTCGGAGCTCGCGACGCCCCCGGTGCAGGCGGGACATCACTGTGCCCAGCGGGCAGGAGAGCGAGGCCGCGGCTTCGGCATAGGAGAGGCCATCGATGTCGCACAGGATAACGACGTCGCGGTATTCGTCGCGCAGGTTGTTCATGGCGTGCAAAACCGTGTCGGAGAACCCGATGTCCGGCACAACACCTCCGTCACGGGCGCGGGTCTGCAGGGCGGCTTGGCTCATCGACAATACGGGGAGCGCGTCGTTTTTTTCGGTCTCCAAAATGCGGTATTCCAAATTCTTGCGGCGCAAAATGCTGATGTGGCGGTTTTTCATAATGCGGGTCAACCAGGCGCGCATGTTGACGTTTTCTTTATAGCTATCCCGAAAGCGCAGGGCCAACAGCATGGTGTCTTGCAACAAATCGTCGGCCGCATCGGCATCCCGGGCAATCCAGCCGGCGACGCGGCGCATGGTCGGGATCTCCGCTTGCAGCAATTGCTCAAATGAAAACAACGCGGCGGTGCTGGGTATGGCGGTGGCGCTGGATATGGCGATGGTGCTTGGCATAACAACCTCTTTGGCAAATTCCCATAGAGTGGGCACGTGGAACCACCTATATATTTGCAAAGGCTATGCCACCTCTCAAAACAAACGACTCTAAGTGAAAAAGAATGACTCTGAGAGACTAAAATACAAATAAAAACAACTACTTGAAGATACCATCAGTTTTCTCAACCACCTATTTTGCTCAAACAATGCACAGCGAACAACGCAAAAACAATGCGAATCCCCTCGAAACGCCATACAAAACCATTGCATTAATCTGCTTTTGATAAAGCAAAATCTATTATTTACATATTTTGAGCAGGTAACGCCCCCTGCCGGCACGGAAAGCCGCAACAGAAAAGAGCGGCCACCAGGAACCAGGTGCGCGCAGGCCAGGAACAATTTGCGAGCGTGTCGCCGAAAAACAGGATGGGTCAAACGAGTGGTTCTGTGAAGGAAAGGCGCTGGGGATACGCCCTTATCACCCGTTGATGCGAATCAAAATCCCCGCGGCGATGATGAAAAGAATGGGGATCCAAATCAGCAAGTGTCCCTTCCATCCCAGCTTGGAGGTGAACTCTTCTTCTGCGTCTTGCTTTGGTTTGACAGGCTGTGCACCCTTTGCGGGTGATTTGATTTTCTTTGTCATGACAGACTTCCTTCTGTGCGATGTGTCGACACTGCGGCACACCGCATTCAATGACGGCAGCGCGCCAATGAGCATCTAGGCCACCGTCGAAAATGTTGTGTTTAAATTAAGAGGCCGATGATGGAGACGCAGGCGGTCCGCGCGGCAGCCACGACACCAAGTGAAAGCAGCGGTGGGGTGCGGTTTGACGGCCATGGATGTGGCCCGCTCTCTGGGCGGCGCGCGACAGCGCAAGCAGTGCGCCGAGCACGGCAAACAGGATCGAAATGCACAGCGCGCTTCCCGCCAGTGGGGTTTCGCCACTGCGGAAGCTTTGGCTCTCTGCTACGCGCGGTGGTGTGGCGAGCAACGGGCGGCTGTTCAATTCGTGAATGCTGCGCCGATGTGTCAGGGCGTCGCACAGCGCGGTTCCGATATGGCTGGTCGCCCCGAGCGCGCTACACAGCATGAGCAGCGCGGCCACTGCCGAAAGTATTTTTTGCTGCTGACTTGCCCATCGACGCATAGGGATGAGCCTAACACGTCACCTGCACGACACGCACCGAAACAATGCCGTACTTTGCAAAAGCGCCGCATTAAAACACTTTTGTTTATGCATGAAAGCTGACAAGGTTTCGATTGCGTTTACGAGGTTGTAACCACAATTGAAAGGAACACATCACGATGAAACACGCGCACTTATGGTTGATTACGGTAGCACTCTGCACAGGGATCGCCTCTTGCGGAAACGACGGCAGCAACGGAAACGACGGCAGCTCTTGCACAGTAAGCGAAGCAGAAGACGGCACCCTGCGGCTCGTCTGCGATGACGGCACCGAGGCCATCCTCCCCACACAACCCGGCGACACAACGCCAGCCGATCCCGACGGCAACCCATCCACCCTCATCGCCATCTCCGACTTGCCCGAGGGCGACACCTCCTGCCCCTTCGGCGGTGTGCGCATCGACATGGGCGCAGATGCCAACAACAACGGCGTACTCGACAAAAAAGAAATCGACGCCGAGCGCGCGCACTACCTCTGCCATAGCGCGGAATTTTGCGCCGGAATCTTCAGCGCCAACGACCTCGACACCTTGCAGTCGTGCCACACCATCTTCGGCGTATTGGAGATCTCCAACAGCGATTTGCAAACACTTTCGCTGCCCAAGCTCACCCAAATACTCGGAACCGGATTGGGCATTTTTGACAACCCAGCCCTCACCGACGTGCAATTTCCAAAACTCATAAAAAGCGCAGAGCTCTACATCAATGGAAACGATGCCCTGGAGACCCTAAGTTTTCCAGAATTCGAAGCCCTGGAAGGCATGGGATATAGCCGAGGCGCTCTGAACATCTCCCAAAATCCCGCCCTCACCGACATTCAATTTCCAAAACTGTCACGCACCTCGGGAAACATTCACATCATCGAAAACGACGCACTGGAAACCCTGAGTTTTCCAGAAATCGAAGCCCTGGAGGGCATGGGATACAGCCGTAACGACCTGAACATCTCCCAAAATCCCGCCCTCACCGACGTGCAATTTCCCAAACTGTCACGCACCTTAGGAGACATTCGCGTCACCAAAAACAACGCACTGGAAACCCTGAGTTTTCCCGAACTCGAAGCCCTGGAGCACATGGGATATTCCAGCGATGGTCTGAATGTCTCCCAAAACCCCGCCCTCACCGACGTGCAATTTCCCAAACTGTCGCGCACCTCGGTAAATATCAATGTTGCCGACAACGACGCGCTGAAAACCCTGAGCTTTCCAGAACTCGAAGTCCTGGAGGGCTTGGGATATTCCAGTGATGGCCTGAATGTTTATAACAACCCCGCCCTCACCGACGTACAATTTCCCAAACTGACACAAGGCGCCCGCATCTACTTTTCTCAAAACGACGCGCTGGAAACCTTGAGCTTCCCAGAACTCGAAATTCTGGAAAACATGGGTTACATCTACAGGGGTGCGTTGCAAATCGTCGACCACCTCGCCCTGGCGCACATCTCCGCGCCCCAGCTCACCCAGGTTGATGCCTGGGATTGCAGCCGCAACGAGAGCCTGGCGTCTTTTAACTTTGCGAGCATGTCCGGGGTGTACGGCAACTTCACCATGGTGAACAATCCCAATCTGCCCCAGAGCAACATCGATGACCTCGTGACCCAAATCGAAGGCAGGGACGGCATCTCCGGCTCCACCTCCGCCAGCTCCGGCAACAAGCCCTAACCCATCCCCCGCATCACTCCGCACAAGGCGTGTACGGCGCATCTACGTAGGCGCGCCCCAAGGGCGTCAACGCACCATCCGCAGCCAACAAATCCACGTTCACCATGTTGTCGGCCCTCCCGGCAAACCAGGCGTAGCGAGCGATGCGCGGCTCGTTCTCCAGATAGGCCACGGCGTCCACCAAGAATGCCCGCTGCTCTTCGGGTGACGGATGCCCCGAGCAGGCAAACTCAGTGAGCCACAGCGGGTGGGAAAACGCGGCTTTGTACGCCTCTACGTGGTTGATCAACCACTGGGCGCGGTTGTGCTGCAGTCCAGGGCTGTTCGCGTCGCACTCCACGTAAATGTGCATGGCGATGGCGTCCACCCGGCACCCGGGACAGGCAGCAAAAAATTCGTTTAAATAGTTGATGGGATCTGTGTCGTGGCACCCGCCGCCGCAAAAATTAACCGCCGGAGACACCAGGAACAAACCCCGCTCATCGGCCAGCGCCGAAAGCTCGGGCCACATGGCCGCCGCATCCGCTGCCGAGAGATTTGCCTGTTCGTAAAAGTTGGGTTCGTTGAAGCCCAGGATGACTTTTGCATCGCTGGGCATGCCGTTGGACACCGCAGAGATGCTGTAGTTGGCGCCCCAGCGCATCGGCACAAATTCAATATCAAATGCGCGCCACGCATCGCCGAGCTCGCTGTCCGGAGAGAAGTACCAGTTGTACCACCAGCTCACACCGGGAACGAGCGCCGCCATATCCGCCGCGCTGTGATGCCCGTAGGCGACGCCGCGCTTGCACGACTTGCGCTGGCCCTCATCAACGACAGTGTCGTCGTCCGTGGGAGCATTGCCATCGCTGTCCGTGGCGGTGTTGCCAACATCAGTAGAGACACCCCCCGTGCTGTCCGTGGCGGGGCTGCCGTTGTCCGTGGGGGCGTTGCCATCGCTGCTCGTGGCGGTGTTGCCATCATCAGTAGAGACAACCCCCGTGCTGTCCGTAGCGGAGCTGCCGTCATCCGTGAGGGCATTGCCATCGCTGCTCGTGGCGGTGTTGCTACAGGCGATTCCCAGCGCTACCGCACAAGCCAACCACCACCGTATCCATAAACTCGTTATCGTTAATGCACGCATCGCATTGCACCTCCATGAACAACAAAGGCCTTGAGACACCCACTCATCGATTGGGACAACCACCAATATGTTACGTGTTTTCCGCAAATGGGGCGCAACAATGTTTTGCATCATTGCGGCAATGCCAGCGTCGCTACATGATAGAATCACACATCACAGACCAAACAGGAGGGAAGCTATGAGGGTACCGCTATTCATTAGTGCCTTGTTGGGCGCTTGGTTGCTGCTGCCGTTTTCGGCACTGGCCGCCGAGTTTCACGTGTCATCCGTCATTGGCAACGACGAGAACCCCGGCACACCAGAGGCCCCGCTGCAAAGCATCGAGAAGGCGTTAAAGCTGGCCAAGGTGGGCGACACCATCCGCGTGGCCCAAGGCACATACGCAGAGCAGGGCTGCATCGAAGTGCCGTTTCCCGTCACGCTGCTAGGTGGCTACGACAGCGATTTTCAAACGCGCGACATCCGCAAATTTCGCACGCTGCTACAACCCACCAACGACACCGCCAAGACCGCCCGCAAGCCTTTAATGACGCTGAAAAAGAGCGCGCCCGGCCAACACTTCACAGTGGATGGTTTCATCTTCGACATGGGCCTGCGCAACTCGTACAGCGATGTCCCAGAGTCCGGCGACACCCCCACCGGCGCGTTGCTCCTGCCGCCGGCCTTCAACAAAAAAAACGACAAAAACCCCACCGTCACCGCGCAGTGCCTGTTCATTGAAACACCCGCTTCCCCCGGCGATGTCACGGTGCAAAACAACCTATTTGCCAACTGCGCGCAGTTCGGCATCCAGGGCGGGCACAAGCAGGGTACGTTTCGCGTGCGCAACAATGTGTTTGTCGCCAACCGCATGGCCGCCATCGAGATATTCGGCACCGGCGGCAAAAAAGGGCCCAAGGGCCCCATCTCCAGCGACGGCGAAGTGGAGATTGCCTACAACACCATCGCCTTCACCTTTGGCCGCTTGGCCGACATGAAGGACATGGGCTTTGGCATCCGCGTCATGACCATGCTGCAGTACCACATCCACCACAACATCATCGCCTTTGGCACGCTGACGGGCCTCGATCACACGCGCTTCAACCCCGGCGACTGGATACGCATTGAGAAAAACGCCGTCTTTGGCCACCGCGAAGGCGACCTATTGTTTGCCGAGGCGGGCAACGTGGAGATGGCGCGCATTGCCACCACCGGTTTCAAAAACTTGGCACTGGCCGCCAACCAAGGCAACAGCAGCGCCAAGATCGTGCTGCCGGTGTCTGTCACCTATTTGCAGGCGTTTTTGGGAGCGACCTTTCGCGACTCGGCAGACATGGTGTCGGGCTCCGATGCCAACACCGTGCGCCGCACCTACCAACTGCCCCAAGTAAACGAGCCCACCCCCGCGCCCCACCTCTACGGCAACCGCTACACCATCGACGACGCGTTGCGTCTGTTTGGCGCGCACAAGAGCGTCGGCGCCAAGGCCCCCAAGTAAGCTACGCGCTTTTTGTTCTCGTTGGCAGCGCCGCTGCGAACACCGGAGTGCCTAAGAGGAGAATGTAATGATGCAGAGAATTAGATGAAGATGTTGTAGCCCGCCTGATCGGCTTTGGCGAGGTAGGCCGCCACACCGCCGTATTCGATGCCGTCGATGAGCTCTTCTTTTTTGATACCCATAATGTCCATAGACATCGTGCAAGCGATGAAGCGCACGCCATTTTTTTGCGCCTCGGCCATGAGCTCGGGCAGGGACATGACGTTTTTCTTCTTCATCTCTTTTTGCATGAGGGAGGTGCCCATGCCGCCCATGTTCATCTTGGAGAGCACGACCTTTTTGTTGCCGCGGGGCATCATGTTGCCAAACATGCGCTCCATGAAGGTTTTGGAGACCTTGACCGCGCGGTCTTTTCGCAGCAGGTTGAGCCCCCAAAAGGTGAAGAAAATCGTGACCTGGCTGCCCATGGCTGCGGCACCGTTGGCGATGATAAAGCTCGCCATGGCGCGATCAAAATCGTTGGAAAAGAGCACCATTGTTTTTTGGTCGCTGCTCCCGCCAAAGCCCGCCGCGAGCGCGACGTTGGGCTCGGTGGGCAGGGGACAGGCTTCGTGCAACATGCCCTTGCGGACGACCGCCGTGAAGAGCCCCTTCTCGTGGGTCAGGTGCGTCAACGTGTTGCCCGTGCGTGCGCACCAGGCCGGGACGTCCATGGAAAAGCCCGAGTCCGTGGCTTGAATTTCGAGAGACTCGCCGTCGCGCAGCGTGTCCATGCCCTGCTTGAGCTGCATGATGGGCCCCGGACACTGCAGTCCGCGCGCGTCGATGCTGAGGCGTTTTGCGGGGAGCGCCCCCTCGGTGGAGGAGCAGCTCGCCACGGTGAGCGGATCGAGGTAGGCGCTGTCGTAATCGTCGGAGGTGACGAGCTTGTACGTCTTGTAGCCCCCGCTCAAGTTGCGCGTGCGAAAGCCCATTTGGCGCAGCATGGAGACCGCGATGTGTCCGCGCAGCCCCACCTGACAATAAATGATGATCTCTTTGTTTTTATCGAGCTCCTTGGGGGCGCGCTGCCGCAGGCTGTCCACGGGGATGAGGACGGCGTTTTCGATCATGCCTTGTTCGGCCTCGGCTTCGGTGCGCACATCGAGGAGCACCTGTTTGCTGAGGTCGAGCCCGGCGATGTCCTCGGCATATATGATGGGCGTGCGGCCTTCTAAGATGTTTTGGGCCACAAAACCCGCCATGTTGACTGGATCTTTGGCGCTGCCATAGGGCGGCGCGTAGGCGAGCTCAAGCTCGGTCAACTCGTCGACGGTAAAGCCGTGGCGCACCGCTGTGGCCAGCACGTCGATGCGCTTGTCCACGCCGCTGGAGCCGACGATTTGCGCGCCCAGCACTTTTTTGCTGTCGGGCGAAAAGAGCAGCTTGAGGGACATGAGGTAGGCACCCGGGTAGTAACCCGCATGGCTCAACGAGTGCGTGTACGACTTGATGAAGGGGATGCCGTCGCGCTTGGCGATTTTTTCGTTGAGACCCGTCACCGCCACGGTGAGGTCGAATATTTTGCACACCGCCGTGCCCTGGGTGCTGCGATAGGCCGCGTCGCGACCGGCCACCACATCGGCGGCGATGCGTCCCTGGCGATTGGCCGGACCGGCCAGGGGCACCATCACTGGCTTGCCCGTGGCGAAGTCGACCACTTCGATGGCGTCGCCCACCGCATAGACATCGGGCAGGTTGGTGCGCATCTGCGGGTCGACGACGATGCCGCCGCGCGCGTTGCGGCGAATGCCCGACGAGGCGAGAAACTCCGTGTCGGGTTTGACGCCAATGGCCAAGATGGCCATCTCCGAGTTGAGCACAGTGCCGTCGTCGAGCTGTGTTTCCAGCACTGAACCACGATCGACAAAAGCGCGCACACCCGTGTTGAGGATGAGGCGGACGCCGTTGAGGGCCAAGTGCTGGTGAAGGATGTGGGCCATCTCCATGTCCGCGGAGAGGAAAACCTGCTCGGCGAGTTCGACCAGGGCCACTTCTAAGCCGCGGTGTCGCAGGTTCTCGGCCATCTCAAGCCCGATGAATCCCCCGCCGATTACCACGGCGCGCCGGGCGGTGCCGTCGTCGACCTGCTTTTTGATGACGTCCATGTCGGGTAGCGTGCGCAGGGTTAGCACCTTGTCGGAATCGATGCCCGGTAGATTGGGGCGGAGGGGGGAGGCGCCCGGAGACAGCAACAAAATGTCGTAGTTCTCCTCGTAGGTGCGCTCGCCGCTTTGCACCGTCAACACTTTGCGCTTAGGGTCCAGCGCGCGCACTTCGGAGTTGAGCCGGACGTCGACGTTGAAGCGCGAGCGGAAGCCCTCGGGGGTTTGCACGATGAGCTTGTCGCGCTCCGCGATGGTTTCGCCGATGTGGTAGGGCAGCCCGCAGTTGGCAAACGAAACATAGCTGCCTTTTTCGAACATGATGATGTTGGCGTCTTCATCGAGGCGACGCATGCGCGCGGCAAAGCTCGCCCCGCCGGCAACACCGCCGACCACCAGTATTTTCTTTCCTGTCTTTTGTCCCACGTGGCACTCCTGTCGCAATACGGCGCCTCTTCGGCGCAAAGGGAATGGGGTTTGTGCAACCACACGCGCGCTCAAAAACATCGCACGAGAGCGCTCGCAAACATCGCACGAGAGCATAGGTATGAGTAATCACCTGTGACCAAGAGTCAATTCAGACCTGGTTGGTGTCGCCAGAAAAAACGAATTGTGTGGGGGAATGCGTTATTGCAACAGGGCCAAGATAACGCCAGCGGCTACGGCAGAGCCGATAACGCCCGAGACGTTGGAACCCATGGCGTGCATGAGCAGGAAGTTTTGCGGGTTGGACTCGAGGCCGACCTTGTTGACCACGCGCGCGGCCATGGGCACCGCAGAGACGCCCGCAGCGCCGATGAGCGGGTTGATGGGACGCTTCGACAGCAGGTTCATGAGCTTGGCGAGTAAGACACCCGAGGCGGTGCCGAAGGAGAACGCGAGGAAGCCCAAAAAGAGAATGCCCAAGGTTTCGGCGGACAGGAACTGCGCAGCCGAGAGCTTGGAGCCAACGGCGAGTCCCAAAAAGATGGTGACGATGTTGATGAGCTCGTTTTGCAGCGTTTGGTTGAGTCGCTCAACCACGCCCGCCTCGCGCACCAAGTTGCCGAACATCAGCGCACCTATGAGGGGCGTGGCGTCGGGCAGCAACAGAATGCACAGAAACAAAACGATGAGCGGAAACAGGATTTTCTCGAGTTTGCTCACCGGGCGGAGCTGCTCCATCTTGATGGTGCGCTCTTTCTTGGTGGTGAGGGCGCGCATAATGGGCGGCTGAATAATGGGCACCAAGGCCATGTAGGAATAGGCTGCCACCGCGATGGACCCCAGCAGTCGCGGTGAGAGTCGGCTCGCCACAAAGATAGACGTGGGGCCGTCGGCACCGCCGATGATGCCAATGGAGGCCGCATCCTGCAGTGAAAAAGAAATGGTGTCGCCGGTGTTGGCGGAGAGGGCCACAGCGCCCAGAATGGTGGCGAAGATACCGAACTGTGCCGCGCCGCCGAGCAGAGCGGTTTTCGGGTTGGCGATGAGGGGACCGAAGTCGGTCATGGCGCCCACACCCATAAAGATGATGAGCGGGAACAGACCGTTTTCGATGCCCATGCTATAGACGATGTACAAGAAACCGTCGACTTGTCCTTCGATGGCCGCAGCCTGGGCAATATCGGCGAGAGGGATGTTGGCCAAGATGCCGCCGAAACCAATGGGGAGCAGCAGCAGGGGCTCAAAGTCTTTGGCGATGGCCAAGTAGATGAGTAGGAGGCCCACGAGGAGCATCACCGCCTGTCCGGCTGCATCGGGCAGCAGGGGTTTGCGGTTTTTGTTCGACTCTTCCATCTCCAGTTGTTTTTGATGTGCCGTGGCTTGGCGACGTTCGAGCTCTTTGTCTTCGGCGGCGCGCTTCTGCGCGATTTCATCTTCGGTCATGCCGAACTCTGCAAAGCCCGAAATAAACGAGTGCAGCCCTGTGGCCTCAATGAGGCTGTCCACCAGGCTCGCTTCGGACTCGCCGTTTTCGTCCACAGCAGCGGCCGTGACCTGGGGCTTGGCCGTGCCCATGGCAAACATGGCGGCGAGAATGACAGCAAATGTGATCCACCACGATCGATTGATGCGGGAGGATGGCTTAATATTTTTAAACAACACCTGCTCCTCCTTTAGTTCAACTGAACCAGCAATTGTCCTGCGGTGATCTGATCGCCTTTGTTCACAGCGATGCGGGTGACGCGACCAGCGGACGGGCTCTTGACTTCGATTTCCATTTTCATGGCTTCGATCACCAGCAGCACGTCGTCTTGGGCCACTTGATCGCCTTCGCTGGCCACCAGTTTGAACACCGAACCCGGCATGGGGGCGTTGACCGCCTCGGCGGCACCACCTGCAGCCGGCGCAGCGGCAGCGGGTGCAGCAGCAGCGGCCGCGGAGATGCCATCGGCCACGCTAATGTCGTAAGAAGCGCCGTTGACCGTGGCCTTGTCGCCGTTGAGCTGGACGGCGAAGCTTTGGCCGTTGACCGTTACGGTGTATCCGCCATTGCCACCGCCAGCGGCTGGCGCAGCTTGTTGCGGTACGTTTTTGCGAATGCCGAGCTTGGCATTGCCCAACAGAAAATCGATGCCCCGCTCTTCGCAACACGCGGCGATGAACACGTTTTCATCGTTGATGGCGATGCCCTCTTTTTTGAGGCGGGCTTCCCAGACCTTGAGGCCTTTTGTGGGATCAGCGTCATCGATTTCGCGAGAGGTTTTGGTGGTGGGTTCGAGTTTGAGTTGCTCCGAGGCAATTTTGATGATCTCGGGATCGGCGGGCACCGGGGTGCGGCCAAAATAGCCGAGCACCATCTTGCCATAGCCGTCGGCGATTTTTTTCCAGGGCCCGAACATGATGTTGTTGAAGGCTTGCTGGAAGTAGAACTGGGACACCGGGGTTACCGAAGTGCCAAAACCACCGCGACGCACCACCTCGCTCATGGCGGCGATAACGTCGTTGTAGCGATCCATGATGCCGTTGTCGCGCATCATTTGGGTGTTGGCAGTGAGGGCGCCGCCGGGCATGGGGCTCCACGGAATGAGGGGCTCGACCATGGTGGCTTCGGGCGGCAGGAAGTAATCGGCCATGCACTCTTTGAAGATTTTTTCGGCTTCCATCACTTTATCGATGTCGATGCCGAGATCGTATTCGGTGCCGCGCAGGGCGTGCCACATGGTGGAGATGTCGGGCTGACAGGTACCGCCCGATGCCGGGGCCATGGAGAGGTCGATGGCATCGGCGCCGGCGTCCAGGGCCATCTTGTAAGCCAAAACGCTGACACCCGCGGTTTCGTGGGTGTGGTAGTCCAGCATGACGTCTGCGGGCAGCAGTTTGCGGGCGCGCTTGATGGTTTCGTATACCTTAGAAGGCACCGCGGTTCCCGAGGCGTCTTTGAAACAAACCGAATCAAACGGAATGCCGGCATCCAAAATTTCGCGCAGGATTTTTTCGTAGAACGCTGCGTCGTGGGCGCCGGTGCAGCCGGGGGGCAGCTCCATGAGGGTGATGGCCACCTGGTGCTTGAGGCCCGCATCGTGGATGCACTGACCGCTATAGATCAAGTTGTTGACGTCGTTGAGGGCGTCGAAGTTGCGGATGGTGGTGACGCCGTGTTTTTTGAAGAGCTCGGCGTGGGCCTTGATAACGTCGGAGGGCTGCGAGGTGAGGCCGACCACGTTGACGCCGCGGGCCAGGGTTTGCAGGTTCACGTCCTTGCCAACGGCTTCGCGGATTTTGTCCATCGACACAAAGGCATCTTGGTTGCTGTAAAAGTACTGCGACTGGAACATTGCACCGCCACCGGTTTCAAACCAGTTGATGCCAGCCGCCACGGCCGCTTGGATGGCGGGCAGGTAGTCTTCGACGAGGACGCGGGCACCGTAAACCGACTGAAATCCGTCGCGGAAAGCGGTGCACATGAATTTAACGGGCTTTTTCTTCAGTATTGTCACGGGATAATTCCTTTCACTTTCGGGATTGCGCGTTGGCGGCGGCGACGGCGACAGCCACCAGGGCCAATTGGTTGGCACCGGCAGCGGATGTGCCGCCTCCAGGGGATTGTGGGGTTTCGGGCTTTTCAAATTTGCGAATGACGGCTGCCGCACCGTACATGGTGAACACCATTAGGATGAGGAATGCGAACACCACACCCATGCCGACGGCCATCAGTTCCAGAGCTTGCGACATTTTGCGGTTCTCCTTGATGTGGGCCAGATATTGTATTTCTGGCACGATGAGATTGGTTTGCGAAAGAATTTCGGCTCTTTGGCAACGAGACCCTAGCTTTGCTCTATCGTTTCCACAACGCACAAATTGTTTTCACGTGATGCGAAAAAACTATCACAAACGCGTGTTTTGCCGAATCATCTTGCATGCCGTTGGTGGAGGCACCAATATATGATCATACCTTTGATTAGAAATCGACATTACAGGAGGCTCTCAATGAAAAGTTTGGCGCGCATTACATGGCTCACCCTGTTGTTGCTCGTGTTTGGCAACCTAGCGTGTAACGATGAAAGCACCTCGCGGGTACCCGCTTCCAACAACAACAACGGCAATGATAGCGATGTGGGGACCAACACCGATCCGGGGAGAAGCTCTGACACTTTCCCCCAAAACACCGATTTCCCGCCAATCGACACAAATCCGGTGAACACCGGCGACACAAACCCGGTAAGCACCGACGACACAAACCCGGTGAACACTGACGACACAAACCCAGTGAACACCGACGACACAAACCCGGTGAACACCGACGACACAAACCCGGTGAACACCGACGATACAAACCCACCCACCGGCGACTGCAATGACAGCAACTCCGCCGTCATTTCTACGCAAGACTGGACCGATATCCCCACGTCGGGCTTGGCCTGCTTCAAGCTCGTGCCCAACGACGGCTGGGCTTACAATGACGTGCGGGTGAAGGTGGAAAACAACAGTGGCGTTCCCGTGGCGGGACAGGCCGAGGTCGTGGGCAAGAGCGGCTACACGCGCTCCCACGATTTCACCCCGGGAAGCGAAGTGCTCAAACACTTCGACCTGGGCCGCTCCAACGCCAACAGCGCCGCGCCTTACTACATCAAGATCACCGGCAGCATTGAAGGGCAAAAAATTGCCTGGGAATAC
>JAAYKL010000063.1 GCA_012522445.1 Myxococcales bacterium
CACTGATCATGCTGCGAGTCTTGAGCCCGACGGTCTACGAAGGCTTGCCCGAGATTTACGGAATGTGGCGTTGGCACTGCGGGAAAAAGGCGAAGAGATTTTGCCTATCGAAAAAGTGCAACGACAAAAACTGAAACGAAAAGTTTCCTCCTGACCCATAAACGTAGCCGCTCAATATCGATTTCGTTTTGTCACGTAAACTGATGACCACTCTACCTTTGCAATCATCTTCAAAAAAAATTGTTGCATTTATGCCGCTTCGCGGCGGTTCAAAATCAATTCCATACAAAAATATTCGCCCGATTGCTGGCAAACCACTCTTCTACTGGAGTTTGAAGAGTGCTTTTGATTCGGGCATTTTTGCCGCTGTTTTTGTTTCTACCGATGACGATATAATTGCTCGAACTGTTCGCGAATACTTTCCACTGGCTCGTATCATTAAACGTCCTCCGGAACTGGCAACAGACACTGCCAGCACTGAATCCGCCATGATGCATTTCTGTGGACTTGAAGCTTTCGATGTCATTTGCCTGATTCAGGCGACGTCACCTCTGACAACCGCAGAAGATTTTTCGTCTGCCTGGCAGTATTACTGTGCTGAATCTTTCGAATCTATGGCCACTGGCGTGATGTGGAAGCGTTTTTTTTGGACCCCTGATGGCCGTCCCGTTAACTACGATCCACTCAATCGTCCCAGGCGACAGGATTTTGAAGGTTGGTTGATGGAAAACGGTGCTTTTTATTTTACGAATCGTGAAATACTCGAAAATACGCAATCCCGTCTCGCTGGTCGGATGGGCGTTTACCAGATGGACGATAATACGGCGCTTGAGATAGACGAGCCACTGGACTGGATGGTGGTTGAAAAACTGTTGCTTGAGCGAACGGCTCCATCTCAACTCGACTCCCTGATGTTCCAGGACAAATTGCAAGACATCCGCGCACTGGTGGTGGACGTGGATAGCTCATCGAGCGATGGCAAAATGCATGATGGGAACTCTGAGAAAATGCGAAAAAATATCAGAGCAGAGAATTTCCAAGACATGCTGAAATTACTGGAAATCTTGGGGATTACCACCTGTGTTATCGGCGAAGTTGATAGAGAAAAGGTACACCGCTTCAACGATTGTGATTTCGGGACAAAAGAAAGACTATCCCAACTCGAGGAGCATTGCCTTGCATGGGGCATCACTTTGCAACAAGTTGCATATATTGGCGACGATAGGGAAGATATCGAATGTCTTCGGGCCAGTGGTTTCAGCGTATGTCCCTCTACTGCAGACAATATTGTGCGTTCTGAAGTTGATTACATCTCTAAATATCGTGAAACTGAAGGGGTCGTACGAGAAGTCTGCGATCTGATTTTTTCTGCGCTTCGCAAAACTTAAATATTACTGTGGGGAGGGATAGGCAAGTGAAGCCTTTTCTTGAAAAATTAAACAGCAATAGTCGACAGTTTTTAGATCTAAATGAAAATTTTGTTTCCCAAAGAAATCGTATACGTGCAAAATCTCTAAAGAAATTCATTCAAAAAGTCGAAAATCAAGAATACATTACAGAGCCCCAACCTTGCATATGTGATGGCACCGATTCTATTTTATTAGCGGAAATTGATCGTTATGGTTTGCCCTTAAAGACTGTTTTGTGCACCAATTGCGGGCTTCTTCGATCAGATCCTTATTACACAGAGAAAACACTGGAGTCTTTTTACCAAAAAGAGTATCGCTCTATCTACACGGGAAAGCATAAGCCAACGGAATTGTTTTTTGAGAACCAAGAAAAAATAGGAGAAAAAATTCTTCAGTATCTTGGCCCTGATTTGAACCCTTCCTCCACGATTTATGAAATAGGAGCAGGTTCTGGGGGGATTCTTTCAGCATTTCAAAAAAAAGGTCACCATGTGAAAGGGTGCGATATTGGCATCAATTTTTTGGAATATGGCAAAAAAAATAATATCGATCTTTATGAAGGAGATTTTAGAACTTTATTAAAGTTTGAAAAAGCTGATCTGCTTATTCTAAACCATGTGCTTGAACATGTGAAGGATCCAGTTGGGCTCTTAACCGATATCAAAGAATTGTTAAAGCCAAATGGCAAAGTGTTTATCGGACTGCCGGGAGTATTGTTTTTTCCATTGCAATATAATTCGAAGTTTTTGTTTTATATTCAAAACGCTCATTGTTATAATTACTGCCTCCAAACACTTCAATTCACAGCTGGCCAAGCTGGACTTTCTCTGGTGCGCGGCGACGAAAGAATCATGTCGATTTTTACTCCAGGCGTTACCAGCATAGCTCCAATTCCAGATACAGCCTCAATGATTCTTGACGTCATCGCCCGATCTCAAAAAAACTTTGAAAAAACAATCAAATTAGGAAAATATCGAAAGCTTTTTTTAAGAAATCAAAAGCATCCAAAAATTGTTTGGAGAAATTCTGCTGTTGTTCATAGAAAAATTTTAGACAGAGCAAATAGAAAATCAAAATTAATCACTGAGTTGAAAATAGATTTAAATCAGAGTCTGACTGATTTAAATCTTAGTCGTAAAGAAAATGATTTTTTGAAAGTAAGTTTGGATGATTTTAAAACGAAATATGAATTGGAAAGTGAACTTACTCATTCCCTGAAAGAAGAAAATGATCTCTTAAGCGCCTCGAATAGGTTGAAGACTAGAACGATTAAAAAACAGAAAAAGACAATTTCTAAGATTCAAAACAGTCTAGGCTGGAAATATATTCTCTTTCAGCGAAGATTCTTGAAGAAAATTGGACTTTGGAAAGTTGTTTTGTCAATTCTTTCTCTCTTTGTGAGTATTCGTAAATGGATTCGCAAAGATAGAAGGAAATACTGGCATTTTTTCTTCAAACTATTGCCGATTAAAAAGAATGATGTTTTTTTTGAGAGCCACCGCGGACTATCATATTCGGACAATCCAAAGGCAATTTGTGAGGCTTTATTGCGGCGACAACAAGGGATTCGCTGCATCTGGTCGCTACAGGACCCACGTCTTAAGGTTCCTGAAGATGTAATTGTTGTGAAAAGATTTTCCAGAAAGTATTATTATCATCTTGCTCGTTCACGAGTCCTTGTTCACAATGCCGAGTTTGCCCAAAAATTACCAATTCGAAAAAAACAAATTTATATTAATACTCAACACGGCACTCCATTAAAGTTGATGGGAACTGATATAATTCATAAAAGCAATATAGATATTGAAACATATAGCAAGAATACAAGATGGAGTTGGTTGATTTCCCCAAATAGATATACCACTGAAATTTTTAAAAGAGTTTATCTATATGATGGCCCCGTTTTAGAAGTTGGTTATCCTAGGAATGATATATTTTATCAGCGCTCATCTTCTGAAGATGTGATGGCCATTCGCAATGAACTCGGGCTTCCCTTGGACCGAAAGATCATTCTGTACGCACCTACTTGGCGCGATATTGGGATTAAAAGAACAGATCGCACCTTTAAACTTCATCTCGAACTTGATGAGCTTTACGAATCGTTGGGAGATACGCATGTAATTATACTCCGTTTACACCACTTGATTCTTTCAATTTTAAAAATAGATCAACAATACCAGGGTTTTGTCTATGAGTTTTCTGCTCCTGAATATGATATTCAAGAGTTGATGCTTGTTTCTGATATCCTGATCACTGACTACTCTAGCGTAATGTTTGATTTTTGTAACACCCAAAAGCCAATTATTTTTTACACTTATGATTTGGACGAGTATTCTTCCCAAATTAGGGGCACCTATTTTGATTTGCCAGCACATGCACCGGGCCCTCTTGTGCGCACAAGTGCAGAACTTCTCAATGCTATACGTAACATCGATTTAATTTTTCCTGAATACAGCGAAAAAAGACGCGCTTTCTACGACAAGTTTTGTTCACTTGAAAATGGAAATGCTTCTGATACTATTGTCGAACAAATCATATTACCTGCTATAAAAACATTATGAAAAAGAAAAAACAGAAAAAATCATTTTTGAAATTTATTTATTTAAGGCTATTTCACCGGAATCGAGAACATGTTGGCCTTAAAACTTTTTATAATCTATATTGGGTTCACCCAATTCTTCGTCTTACTTCTAAGGGAAAGTTTTTGAGGGATGAAAGCCCATCCTTTCCCGAATGGATTGAAAGATTAAAGTCTAAGGGGTATAAAAAAGTATTGATACTGGGAAATGCTCCATGTTTGAATGAGCTCACTCCTGAACTTTTTGAGCATCTTCGATCCAGTGGATATCTTACGATAGGCCTCAATCGAAGCATTTTTAACTTTCAAACAGATATCTTGTTATGGTCAGATTTGCTCACCATTGACGATATTTTGAAGAAGAGAGCCATTAAAAGTAATGATACAACCATTCTTCATGTCAGACATGAGCGAAATCATAAGCATCCTGCTGCAAAAGATAAAACATTTCAAGCTTTGCATAAGTATTGGAGCAAAAACAGAAATTTCAAAAACTGGAAAAAAAAGAAACTTTTCATGTTTCGAAATGTAGCTGTTTCTGCAATGTATCTATCTTGGAAGTTAGGTATTCGTGAAGTTTTGATGGTGGGGTTTGGTTTCGACAATCGCGAGTACTTTTATAAAAACGAAAGCTCGGGAACTGATACTTCGTATGAGCTTTTTTCTGATAAGATATTAGCGAGAAATTGTGGCGGTTATGATACGCATAAAATTGTTCGGGAAGTTATCGAACATTTATGCCACGACGAAGGCTTTCGCATTCAATATAACGGAAATAGCAATTTTCTCTCTACCATCTCTTGTCTTAATCGTATTGATCTTGCAGACTTCAATCAGCAATCAGATATGACTAGCACAGAAGCGGAACGTGTCTAATTTATTTGAGCCACTTCAATAAAAAGTTAAAAGCGCTGTTCCATGCCCTGATTTGTATGTTTTCTCAAAATCAAGTGGCGTAAATTTAAATCGATACACCGGATGGCAGCGGTAGAGAAGCGACGATGCCTGCGCTGAGCAGTAGGGCGTAGAGGAGCATCAGCATCGCCGACTGGGCCAGGGTGCGGTTGAGGTTGCGTCGGTCGGTGCAGCGATAGAGCTGGCGGATGATGGAGACGCCCAGGGGCAAGGCCAGCAGCGGCAGGAGCAGCGCGTAAGCGCGTTGGTAGAGGCCGAGCGCGCAGGGCAGGGCAAAGGTCGCGCCTTGGGCGAGGACAAAGAGGCGCAGGGCCCACCGGCGTCCCAGGCGTACGGGCAGTGTCTTTTTGCCCTTGCGGCGATCGATGTCTTCGTCGCGCAGGTTGTTCACCGCCAGCACGTTGGCGCTCAGCAGTCCGGGGCCGATGGAGAGCAGGGCGCCAGTGGCGGTGAGGGTTTCTCCGGTGAGCCACGCGGTGCCCAGCACAGCGCCCGGGCCAAAGAAGAGAAAGGCGAAGACCTCACCGAGGCCGATGTAGCCGAGCGGAAAGGGACCGGCGGTGTAGGCGAGGGCCGAGAGGATCGCCAGGGAGCCGAGCGCGAGGATGGGCCATCCGCCTTGGTAGACCAGCCAGGTGCCCAGCAGGGCGGCGAAGGCGAGCAAGAGGGCTGTGGCGCGCTTTAGGTCGGCGGAGCGCAGCAGTCCCATGGCCGCGGCGCGCGGGGGGCCTAACCGAGACTCGTCGTCGATGCCCCGGTCGTAGTCGAGGGCGTCGTTGATGAGGTTGGAGGCGATTTGCATGGCGGTGGCAGCCAACGCGGCGAGGAGGAAGGCCCACGGGCTGAATGGTTGGGGAGCCGCCCAGCCCAGCGCAGCGCCCACGAGAACCGGCGCCAGTCCCACGGGCAGCGTGCGGGGACGCGCGGCCAAGAGCCAGGCCTGCCGCGATCCCGGGCGGATATGGCGGATGTCGTTCATGGGTGGCGTTTGAATTTGGAGAAGTCCGGCGCGCGCTTTTCGACGAAGGCGTTGCGGCCTTCTTGGGCTTCTTGGGACATGTAAAACAGCAGCGTGGCGTTGCCGGCGAGTTCTTGCAAGCCGGTTTGTCCGTCACAGTCGGCGTTGAGGGCGGCCTTGAGGCAGCGCAGGGCCATGGGGCTGTTGGCGAGCATCTCTTGGCACCAGGCGATGGTCTCGCTCTCCAATTGCGCCAAGGGCACCACCGCGTTGACGAGGCCCATCTGCAGCGCGGCCTGGGCATCGTATTGCCGACACAGAAACCAGATCTCCCGGGCTTTCTTTTGCCCCACGATGCGCGCCATGTACGCGGCGCCAAAGCCCCCGTCAAAGCTCCCCACGCGCGGACCGGTTTGCCCGAAGACCGCGTTGTCGGCAGCGATGGTGAGGTCGCAGACCAGGTGCAGCACGTGTCCGCCGCCGATGGCGTATCCCGCCACCATGGCCACCACGGGCTTGGGCAGGGTGCGGATGGCGCGCTGCAACTCCAGCACATTGAGGCTCTCGACGCCGTGCTCGTCGGCATAACCGGCATCGCGGCGCACTTTTTGATCGCCGCCCGAGCAAAAGGCCTTGTCGCCCTCACCGGTGAGGATGACCACGCCCACGTCGGGGTCGCGTTTGATCCGAACAAAGGCGTCCAGCATTTCGGCGACGGTTTGCGGTCGAAAGGCGTTGCGCACCTGGGGGCGGTTGATGGTGATTTTGGCGATGCCCGCAAAAATTTCGTAGCGGATGTCTTCGTAGGTGTGGGCGCAGGTCCATACGGGGGGCGTCGTCGTCATGGGGCTCCTTAGGGGGTCAGTGCCGCTGCCTGTGCGTACAAGGACGTGCGCCAGGGGCGGCTGTCGGGGTGGGTTACGATGGCTTCGATGATGGCGGCGCCGGGTTGTTCGAGGCGTTGTGCCAGGGCTTGGGCCAGCTCGGTTTCGCTTTGTGCGCAGAGGTAGGGCAGGGAAAACGCCCGGGCCAGGTGCGCCCAAGCAGGCCCTTGCGGGATGACAAAGGCGTCCCGTTGCCAAGTTTGGGGCACGGCGCTTTGGGCCAGGGGCAGTTGCTCGAAGATGCGCCCGCCGTGGTTTTGAATGAGCGCGATGATCAGGGGAGGGCCGCTTTGGGGCAGGGCCGCCAGACCGCCGACGTCGTGGAGGGCGCTGCGGTCGCCGATGAGGGCGATGGTGGGGCGTGCCAAGGCGCTGTGGGCACCGGCCGCGCTGGAGATGAGCCCGTCGATGCCGCTGGCCCCGCGTTGGTGCAGCACGCGGTGCGGCGCGTTTGTAAAGTGCGCAAAGAGGTCGAGATCGCGTAGGGCCAGGCTGTTGCCGATGCACAAGGCGATGTCGGGGCGCAGGGATTGGGACACCGCGCGGCAGATGTGTCCCTCGTGAAAGTGGGGGCTGCGCAGTGCGGCTTCGGTGCTGCGGCGCCAGAGTGCCACGGCCTTGTGCATGTGGTCGCGCCAGGAGGGAGTGGTGCGGCGGCGGGGGGCGCAGCGTTTGGCGAGTTGGTCCACGGCGTGCGCCAGGTCGCCCAGCAGCAGGGCGTGGGCGGTGTCGTGGGGATCGCGCAGTTGGTGCGGGCTGAGCACAATGCGGCAGATGTTTGGGTGGGCGGCGACGAAGCGCTGGTAAGCCCCGGAGGTGAGGGAACCGCCCAGCTCGAGGATGCACGTGGGGGCGAAGGCGTCGTTGGCCAGCGCGACGCGGCTGACAAAGTCGAGGCCCCCGGTGTAGATGTCGGCGTCGTCGTGGGGGGTGATCAGGCCAGAAGTCACCTCGGTGAACACGGGATAATCCAAGGTTGTCGCCAGGGAACGCAGGGTGTCGATGGACGGCGAGTCCGCTGCGAAGTCCCAGTTGGGGCCGCAGACGATCCATCCTTGGGGTTGGGCGTCTAAGGCGTGGGCCGCGTACTGGAGGTCGTCGGAGAGCGGCGTTTGGCGGGGCAGGGCGACGCGGGGTTGCCACGGGGCGTCTGCGATGGCGTCTGCAGCCGCCGCCAGTGTGGGGGCATCGGGTTCGAGGGGCTGGGCAAAGGGCAGGTTGATGTGCACGGGGCCCGGCAGGGGATGGCGGCTCGTCACTGTGGCCCGCACTGCCAGCGCGCTGGCCTGGCGCAGGGCATGGGGGGTGTCGGCGATGTGGGGCGCGGCAAAGAAAGCGCGCGCGGTGTCGCCGAAGAGTTTGGTTTGATCGATGGTTTGCATGGTGCCCTTGTTTTGATCTTCGATGGGGCGGTCGGCGGTGAGCAGGAGCAAGGGAATGCCCGCCATGCTGGCTTCGATCGCTGCGGGGTGAAAGTGCGCGGCAGCAGAGCCTGAGGTGGCGATAACCGCTGCGGGTTCTCCGGTGGCGCGGGCCGCTCCTAGGGCGAAGAAGGCGGCGGTGCGCTCGTCGACGTGCATGTGCAGTGCGATTTGCGGATGGGAGAGGGCCGCCAGCACCAGGGGGGTGGAGCGAGAGCCCGGTGCCGCGACGAAGTGCCGAACCCCCGCGTGCACCAGCGCGTGGATGAAGGTCAGTGCCCATTGATAATTGATGTTCCCCTGGGTCATGTCGCTTCGATTGTCTGGCGCATCACCGATTGCTTCAAGCGGATTTCGGCCACCTCGGCTTCGGGTTCGGAGCCCGCGATGATGCCGCCACCGGCGTAAAGCACAGCGGTTTTTCCGTGGAGGAGCGCCGAGCGGATGCCCACCCATGCCTCGCCGTCGCCTTGCGGGTTGCACCAACCGACGGGCCCCGCGTACCAACCGCGCTCGTGGGGCTCGTGGCTCTTGAGCCAGTCGGCGGCGGCTTGGGACGGAATGCCGCACACGGCAGAGGTCGGGTGCAGTGTGGCCACGGCGTCCAGGATGTGGACGGGGCGGTCCGCGAAGGTGGCGGTGATGGGCGCGTGGAGATGGTGGATGCTGGTCAGGGTGCGCACGCCGGTGTCTTCGGACTGCACGGCGCCCCCCAGTTGCGCCACGGTCTGCGCAACGGTGCGCTTGACGTGAGCAAACTCGCGCCGGTTTTTTTCGCAGGCGCGCAGGGCGGCGATCTCCGCTGCGTCATGGCGGCCGTCGGGGGTGCGGGGCCACGTTCCCGCCAGGACATCGGTGTAGAGCTGTGTGCCCTTCCCGGTGACGGTGGCCAGGCGCTCGGGCGTGGCGCCGACAAAGCACGCCGGACTCCGCTCCAGGGCGAAGATGTGGCTCTGGGGGTGGTGTGCCAACAGGTGGGCCACGATGCGGGAGAGGCGCGGTGGCGCGTGTAACGGCAGGGGCGTCGCTTGGGAGATCACGACCTTTTCGAGCTGCGCGTTGTGAATTTGTGCCAGCGCGTCGGCGATGAGCTGGCGCAGGGCCGCGTCTTGTGCCGCGTCGTCTGTTGTTTGGGAGAGCCCGTCGTTTTGCGGCAGGGGGACAGCGGGAGAGGCGGCCTCGAACGGTGCGCGGTGCGCGGTGGTCCCGGCTTCAAGCCAGCGCGAGAGTTGCTGCGCTTCGCTAAGAAAGGCGTCGGGAGTGCGGCGCGATGTGGGCGAGAGCAGGGCGATCAGCGTGGCGGTATCGCGGTGTCGCAGGTACGACCAGCGGGGCAAGGTGAATTCGGCATTGGCAAAGGGGGCCCAGGCGTCGTCGCGGGAAGGGTGGGCGAAGAAAGCCGCTCCTCCCATGGCGCAAAGAGATGTTTGGGCGGCAGCGCTGGTGGCGTTTTGGCGCGCTACTTGGGGCCAGAAATCGCGGAGCTGTCGTTGCAGCAAGTCAAAGCGATTCGGCCCTTCGGCTGTAAAGCGCTTCGCTGCACCAAAGCCGATGACGAGGGCTGCGTGTCCCTGGTCGCCGCGTCCATTTCCCGATTGGAACAGGGTGCGCTCGCCATTGAGGGGCGCCTCGCACATCTGGGGCGCCGCTATGCAAGGAGCGGGCAAGGCCAGGGCGAGCCATTGGTTTGCGGGGTGTGTGGTGCTGGTGTCGAGCAGCGCCGTGAAGCGTTGGGCGAAAGGAGTGGGGTCACTTGGCGGCATGGATGGCCTCGGCGACGAACAAGTGGCACGTGCCCCACATAAATGCGCGTTGGGCATGCACGCGAAAGCCAGCCTGGTGTAGCTCTTGCGCAAAATCCGTCTCAGGGGGGAAGGCGTTCATCGATTGCGTCAGGTATTGGTAGGGCGCGCGCCGGGCCCATAGGCGTCCCACCAGCGGGATGATGCGGCGGACATAGCGGCAGGCAAAAGAGGACAAAAAGTGTCCGTGGGGCATGCACAGCTCCAGGATGACGAGCTGCCCACCTTCTTTTAGTGTGCGGTGGATTTCGGACAATCCCCGGGCGCGATTGGGAAAGTTTCGCACGCCAAAGGACACGGTGACCGCGTCTAGGGTTTGGGCCGCAACGGGCAGCGCTTCGGCCGCTCCACGCAGGAGTTCGATGCGGGGGGCCGGGTGCTTGGCGGCGCGCACTTTGGTTTGGGCGATGCGCAACATGCCGTCCGAAGGGTCGATGCCCGCAATGTGGCAATGGGGGTGTCGGCGCGCGATTTCCAGGGCAAAAGATGCGGTGCCGGTGGCGATGTCGAGGAGGCGCGCTTCGGGGGGAAGGGTGAGGGCGTTTACCGCAGCCTTGCGCCAGCGTCTGTCAAAGCCCAGCGAAATGAGGCGGTTGAGGCGATCGTAGTGCTTGGCGATGGTGTCGAACATCGCGCCGCTGCCGCCCCGACTGCCCATCGGTCTGGCGATGGTGTTGAACATTGCTCCGCTGCCGCCTCGATTTGCCATAGGGTTTCTCTAGTGATGAAAAAGATGGGGTCAATGGTTGTTGGGCGGCACGAGTGTTACCTGGGTGGCTCCCCAACCACCGGAGGCGCTGTCCGCCAACCGAAAGGCGGCGATGCCGTCTAGTTTTTGCAAAATGCTGTGCACCATGCGGCGCTGCACGCCCTTTCCTTTGCCGTGGATGATGCGCACCTCGAAGATGCCTTTTTCGCGACAGGCCTCGATGTAGTCGGGTACCAAGGAGCGGATGTCCTTGGGAGAGAAGGTGTGCAAGTCGAGGACGCCGTCGATGGGTATGGCAACGGTTTCGTCTTCCCAGGGGGTGTTGTCGTCGTCGTCGTTATCGTCATCGTTGTCGCCAGGGGGCAAAAAAGGGGAGGGCTCACCGCACATGCGGATCAGTGGTTTTCGAGGCTGACCGCGAGGATGTACCAGCCGCTATGGGGGATCCACTGTTCGCTCCAGCGCCAGCGGTGGTTGCCCGTCCTCGCTTCGGGGGGCTCGCTGGGGTTGAAGTCGATGTCGTGGGGATCGAGGAAGCCCGCGGTGGCGCCGTTGCACACGCCGCCGGGAGCGCTGGGATAGCCCTCTTCGTAGAACGCGTTGTTGTGGCCGCGTCCGTGGAGCATGCAGATGTCGAAGGGGTTCATGCCCAGCATCCAGTCGATGCAGAGGCCGGCGTATTCGTTGAGGCGATCGCGCATCTCGGGTTTGACGTGGCGAGCGGCGGCGCGGGCAGCCGAAGCCAGGGAACCGAGGCGGGCGTTTTCACCTTGCCACCAGTATCCGCTCTCATTGTGTTGCGCGAAGAAGAAGCTGGTGCGGCGGTTGCCGTCGGCATCGGTGATGTACTGGCGCGGATAATCGAAGGGGTTGGGGACCTCTTCGGTGATGCGCAGTTCAAAGGCGCAGAGGCGTTCGACAGCGGCGAGGATTTCGGCTTTGGCGTCGTCCTTGGCCACATCCATGAACCCGAGCAGGGAGAGGATGGGCAGGCCAGCGTCCGAGGCGTGGAAGAAGGTGCGTTTGCCAGCGTCGTCGGCGCGCAGCCAGTCGGTGCAGGTGTCGTCGCTGGAAATGCGGGCCATCAGGCTTTTGGCCCGGGCGGCGGCGGCGTCGTAAAAGCGCTGTTCCTTGGTGGTGATGAACAGCTCGGTGGCAGCCAACAGGGCGCAGTAGTCGTCGATGATGTTTTCTTTGCCGTCGTTGCAATAGGAGGGGCCGTGTTCTTCGACGTGATCGAAGCCCTTGATGGCCGTTTGCAAGTAGGTCTCGCGGGTGAAATCGCGGTCGCGAGGCGCGCGTGCGGCGATGGCCAGCGCGGCGATGGACATGCCCGCGCCTTGGCGGTGGGAGCACTGCCAGTTTTCGTAGCGGTGTCCCGCCTGGGTTTTGTATTCGCAGATCATGCGCTTGCTGGTGTCGGCGGTCCACTGGTCGAAGACCGTCATGTAGAAGGCGCCGCAGGGGTCTTGCATGCGCACCAGAAAGTCAGCGCCGTACAGGGCTTCGTCGTAGAGCTTTTTGATGAGCCGCTCGGTGCCAAAGTCTTCGTTGGCGGCGTGTTTCTTTTCGAGCTCGCGCGCGGTGTGAAACATGCTCCACACGCAGAGTTGCGTTTGCTGTGGGTTCATGAAGTTGGCGTAGGAGAGGTGCGAGAGGTACTTGCTGACGTCGCCGCTGGCATCGTACCAGCCGCCGTGTACATCGACGGTGCGGTTGTCTTTGTCGTTATAAATGGGGAGGTTTTTGTCGGTCGCGTCGAACTCGTCGGCGCAGCGCTGTGCGCGGAAATAGTAGAGGATGTCGGCGATGGTTTCGCGGATGAGGTGGGTGCGGATTTCAAAGGGGTGCGAGCGCTCGGGGCACGTGGCGGCATCGCTGGGCTTTGCCACGACGACATAGCGGCCGGGTGCAGTGAGGGATGAAAAATCCACGGTCCAAAAGTGCCAATTCTTCCAGCGGTCGACGGTGCCATTGGATTGCGGAGTGCCTTGAAAGACCTCTTTGCCGGTGTCGTGGCAGACGATGGCAAAGGCTTGCGGGGTTTCGCCTTCGGTGCATTTCAAAATGGCGCGTTTGGGGGCGTGCGGAGCGTAACCAACGTGGTTGATCAGAATTTGCATTTCGGAACTCCAGGATTTTGTTGTTTAATTATTTCTCGTCTATTTCATGGGCCGTGAATAGCCCGAACAATGCGCGCACAACTTAAACATAAAAAATCGCGATTCGGCAAGTGAACTCTTTGGATTTGTCGGTGAAATGGCGCTTTATTTCGATTCGGATTGCGGGGAATACACCGGAAAAGCGCGTGGCAAAAAATCAGATTCCGGGTTATGTGCTTGTCGTTTGCCGCGCTTCCACGTAGCGTCAAATGGTTCCGGGGCGGAAGGAATTATTCATATATGTCATCACAAAAGTACGATGCATTGGTCATCGGTGGCGGACTGGGCGGACTGACGGCTGCTGCGGCGCTGTCCCATGCGGGCCTCCGGGTGCGCCTCTTCGAAAAGCACAGCATCCCCGGTGGTTATGCGACGAGCTTCTCGCGGGGGCGCTTCGATTTTGAGGTTTCCCTACACGCGCTGTCGGGCATTGGCGAGCCACAAAATCGCGGCCCCATATACCACATTCTCGATGAGTTGGGCGTGGCCAAGCGCCTTGATTTTGTCTTCCTCAACGACGTGTTTCACAGCATCACCGGCGATGCGGAGTTCGTTATGCCGCGTGAGGAAAACGCCATCGTCGATGCGCTGTCATCGCGCTTCCCCCACGAGCGCCGAGGCTTGGTACGCGTATTTCGACTGTTGATGAATGTCGGCAACTCCATTGAGCACATGCGCGCGCGAAACAGCGGTATGTCCAGCGTGGAGGTCATCGCCCGCTACCCCGTGTTGGGATATGCGGCCGGCATGACCCTGGGACGCCTGCTCAACCGCGAAGTGCGCGACCCGGAGGCGAGGCTGGCCATCTCCCAACTCTGGGGATATTTCGGCTGCCCGCCCAGCACCATGTCCCTTTTGCTGTACGGCGCGGCGATGCACAGCTATGTGCGTTATCGCCCGGTGATGCCCCGCGGAAAATCCCAAGCGATCTCCGATGCCCTGGTCGACGTCATTCGCGAAAACGGCGGCGAGGTGTCGCTGTCCACTGCGGTGGTTCGCATCCGCTGCCAAGAGGGACGCGTCACCGGTGTCGAGACGGCCCAAGGCGAGGTTTGCGATGCGCCCATTGTCGTTTCCAACGCCGCCCCCATCACCACGCTCAAGCAACTGCTGCCACCGGATTGCGTGCCCGCAACGCTCATCGATCAACTCAGCCGCATCGCGCCCAGCGTTAGCTCGTTTAATGTGTATCTCGGGCTCAATACGCCATCGAAAAACGTGGGCATTCGCAGCCATGAGATTTATCTCAACCGCGATTTCGACACCGAATCCCATTACGCGGCCGGCACGCGCATCGGACCGCTGACCAGTATCTCCGTTACGGCATACGACGTGCTCGACCCCGATGCTTCGCCGAGCGGAACGGGGCTCGTCACGTTGACGGTGCCGGTGGAGGGGGCGCCGTGGGAGCGCTTGGATGCGGCCGATTACACCGAAACCCGCGACCGGGTGGCGCAGTCGTTGATCGCCGATCTCGACGCGCGCTTCCCGGGGTTTTCGTCGCACATCGAAATGCAGGTGCTGGCCACGCCCTTGACCAATGCGCGCTATACCGCCAATCCCTCGGGCGCCATGTACGGCTACGCACAAACAGCGGCCCAAAGCCCGGCCTTTCGTTTCTCGCAACAAGGCCACATCGAAGGGCTCTGGTATGCGGGGGCCTGGACGAGGCCTGGCGGCGGCTACCAATCGGTCATCAACTCAGGGCGCTTCACTGCAGACATGATTCTGCGCACGTGGCAGGGGACGCGCACGACAGCCTGGCTGCAGCGCACCGATCCCTATCGCCGCATTCCCTTAACTCCGATACCCGTCGGGGCACGCCTGCGGGCATTGGGCGGTTTCTTTAAAGACGGCAAGGTCATCCGCGATGCCATGCAGACCAATCGCCGCCCCGTGGATTTGTCGGCGCCGGTGCGCGTGTCGCCCGAACAAACCGATGCAGCGGTGGAGCGCGTCCATGCGTCTTCTTTCCGCGCGGTGGTCAGCGAAGTAACCCGCGAAGCACCGGATGCGGTGACGCTGCACCTGACCCGCGAAGACGCGCCGTTCCCGCCCTTTGTGCCGGGGCAATACTTTTCGCTCTCTTTGCAGGTGGGAAACCAGCGACACCAACGACCGTACAGCGTTTCTTCGGCCGCTACCGATACGGGGCGACTTTCATTTACCGTAAAGAAGAAAGCCGGTGGCTTTTTGTCGCACGCCATCGTCGACGACCTCAAGGTGGGAGACAGCGTTTTTCTCTCGGGCCCTTGGGGCGGTTTTCAGTACGCGCCGCTCTCGGATCCGCCGCACCTGGTGGCCATCGCGGCAGGCAGCGGCATCACACCCTTTGTCAGCATGTTGCGCTCCTTTGGCAGCGGCTACCCACGGCCCGAAAAAATGACCTTGCTCTATGGCTCGCGCGACGCGTCGCACATTTTGTTCCGCGATGTCTTGGCGCAGGCCCAGGCGTCCTACGATTGGTTCCGCGTGCGGCACGTGCTCTCTCGCCCCGCCGATGCCACGGCCGAATTTCGCGGGCGCATCCGTCCCGAAATACTGCCGGCGTTGCTCAGCGACATCGACGAACAAAACGCCGTGTACCTCATCTGCGGTCCCGAGGCGATGATGTCGAGCCTCTCCGAATACCTGCCATCTGCGGGCATCTCGCGCACCCGCATCCGCACCGAGATTTTCGGTCCGCAATCGCCCCACGCTTTGTCGCCGCATTGGCCGCAAGACGTGCCCCAGGATACGCGTTTTCGCATTCACAATGCGCGTGTGGGCCGCGATGCCCAAGTCGCAGCGATCGAAACGATTTTGGGCTCTCTGGAGCGCGTCGACATGGCGCCGGCCTCGCGCTGTCGCGCCAGCAATTGCAACTCCTGTCGGATGCACCTCGTGCAGGGCAAAGTGTTCGACGCCACCCGCCACGAGGTCGTTGCAGGCCCCGCTCACATCCGCACTTGCATGTGCTTTCCCCTCTCCGACATCAAGCTCATTTGAACCCGCGCGTCGCCCGTTGGTCATGGTCTTCCGGTTCATTTCTGGTGCAGTCAGGCACGCCGTTTTGCCGTAAACTGCGGCCATGATGCCCGAGAAAACAATGCTGCTGGATGTCCTCTTTGCCGCGGTCGGCTACTTCATCGGCGCGATCAATTTTTCGCTGATCGCCGCGCGCCTGGCCCGCAAGCCCGATCCGCGCCACTGCGGTAGCGGCAACGCCGGGGCCACCAATTTGCTGCGCACCGCGGGATGGCGTGTAGCGCTACCGGTGCTGCTGCTCGACGTGTTGCGCGGTTTCGCCTTTGTGTGGGCGGCGTCGCTTCTGCCGCTTTCGCCTTACGGGCTGTTGGGGGCGCTGGCCGTGTTGCTGGGAAACCTCTTTCCGATCTATCACGGGTTTCGCGGCGGCAAGGGAGTGGCCACATCGGCGGGCATCGCGCTGGGGCTTTCGCCGTTGGCTTTTGGCGCCGCGTTGCTCTTGGCACTACTGGTGTTGGCGCTGTCTCGCCGGGTGTCGCTCTTGTCGCTGTCCCTGCTTTTCTTCTTCGCTGCGATACTGGGGGTGCGCGATGGTTGCGGTCTGCCACTCGGTCTGGCGACTGCGATGTGCGCAGTGGTCTTCGTCACGCACCGCGCCAATTTGAAACGCCTCTTTTCCGGCGACGAGCCGCGGTTGTTTTGAATTGCGTTGATAAAAGCGGGGGAGGTTAAGGGCGCCTTGGCGGTGGGGAAGGGAGGGTTGTTGTTGTCTCGGGATTGGCCGTTTTCTCAGTCAAAAACGCCCCAATCAAACTCGTCCCAGTTAATACCGTCCTCCCACGTATCATAGTTCCAATCGTCATCGCCGTTGTCATCGCCGTTGTCATCGCCCCAGATGTCGCCCCAGATGTCGTCCCAGATGTCGTCCCAACCGTCGTCCCAACCGTCGTCCCAACCGTCGTTCCAGTCGTCGTTCCAGTCGTCGTTCCAGTCGTCGCCGTTATTGTCGCCCCAGTCGTCGTCCCAATCATCGAGGATAAGGTCGGCAAACATCTCGGGACACTTGTTGGCAAAGGCATCGCATGTGGCCGGGATTTCAAAGGGCTCAGGTTCGGCGTTCATCATGGTGGAATTTCCCATCATTTCTACCAACCACGCCGATGTTATTTGGCTGCACTTGGGCACTTCGGCGGCCTGCTGTTTGACGTATTTGACTTCGAGGTTCAGTATGGCTTTGTAGCAGCGGGTTACCTCATCCACCGTGGCCGAACATCCCTGGAGGAAATCCCAGTCCATCAGCTCGCATGAATCCGTGTAATCGTCGCTCGTGTCTTGTTTGTTTGTTTGCTGGCATGCATCTTGTGTGCTGCTGCAAATGGCGGCCAGCTCGCTATCGGGGGTGTTGGGGTTGGCGAAAAAGGCATATGCGGCGCGCCCGACGCCCTCCAAGCGGCACTGCTCGGAGAGTACCGACTGGCTGGCTTGGAATTCGGATTTGGCGACGTATTCGCACACGGACACGGCTTCATCGGGGGTGACCTCTTCGACGGGCTTGTTTTTGGCGGGTGGCCCACTATCGCCGTCGTTGCTGCATGATGTGATGCCAACGGCAAAGAGAAGCGACAGCGCCAGTAGCAGTGATGTCCTTTTTTTCATTTCTTCCTCCTGTAAGGTGGGTGGTCCGAGCGTTCGTTGAAAATGCGCACATTTGCAACGGAAGGCGCAAGGACACGTTTGAGATAATGAAAGAATTATACGGCGTTTTGGTTTTTAGGGGAATTTTTTAATATGGGTGCTTTTTAGGCCCAGCGCACCAGGCCGGTCTCTTGCCGCGAAACCAAGGAGGGATGGGTGGGGGCAACGCGCAAGGTGTAGCGGAAGCTGCCGCTGCTCGCGAGCTTGTGGGAAAGCTGGTAGGTGAAGTATGCCGGATTGTCGGACTCCACCTGTTTGAGGGGGATGGTGAGCGGCTCTGCGGTGAAGTTGTCGTTTTCTTCGGGGCCGATGAGCAGCTCTGCCACCAACTCAGGGGCTTTCATTTTGCCGGGATTGACGAGCATCTCGATTTCGAGGGGCTGGTTCGCCTGCAAAATATTGTTGTCGATGCCCTTGATGCGGACGCTTTCGATTTGCACCGTGGAGAAACGCGCTTCGATACGCAGCTTCCAATCGGTGAGTGCCGAAATACCCGCAAAGTCGTCCTTGGAGAGTTCGTGGTTGCGCTTGGCCGTGGGCAAGTAGAGGCGGCGGAAGTATTCGTCCACCATGCGCATGGTGGAGAATTCGGGTGCGCAGGTTTTGAATGCGTTTTTCATTTTTTGCACCCAGTTGTGCGGCGTGCCTTGCTTGTCGCGATCGAAGAAGAGCGGGAGGATGTCGTTGTTGAACAGGCGGTAGATCGCGTTGGCGTCCATTTCGTCCTGGTGCGCGCGGTTGATGGGCTTGGCTGCAGACTGAATGGCAAAGCCCACGTCGTCTCCGCCTTGTTCGCGATAGGCTTCATCCCACCAGCCGTCGAGAATGGAGCAGTTCAATCCGCCGTTGGGCACGACCTTCATGCCGCTGGTGCCGCTGGCCTCGTGGGGGCGAACCGGGTTGTTGAGCCACAGATCGACGCCCTGGGTCATCAGGCGTCCCAGCCACATGTTGTAGTTTTCGAGGTAGAAAATTTTGCCCTTGAACTCGTCGGTGCGCGATTCCTGAATGATGCGGCGGATCAAATCTTTGCCCAGGGAGTCGGCGGGATGCGCCTTGCCCGCAAAGAAGATTTGCATCGGTTTGTCGGGATTGTTGAGCAGCTCAATCAGGACGTCGCGGTTGTTGAAGAGGAGGTTGGCGCGCTTGTAAGTGGCAAAGCGGCGCGCAAAACCCACCGTGAGGGCTTCGGGGTTAATGAGGTCGAGGGATGTGTTGATGAACGAGGGGTTTTCGCCCCGCCGCAGGTAATCGTCGTAGAGTTTTTCTTTGGCGATCTGCAAGAAGCGGTTCTTTTGTTTTTGGTGCTCGTACCAGAGTTGTTCGGAGGGCACTTTGTCGATGCCGAGCCAAGTGTGCGGGTCGTCTTGGTTTTGGTCCCAGTTGACATCGAGGTATTGGTCGAGGAGGCGTTTGATGTCTTGGCCAATCCACGATGTGACGTGAATGCCGTTGGTGACCGAGGTGATGGGCACCTCTTCGACGGCCAGGCCTTTCCAGACGTCGCGCCACATGTCTTGGCACACCTTGCCGTGGAGCTTGGAGACGCCGTTGGCGATGCTCGAGAGCTTCAGGCCCAGCACCGTCATGGAAAAGGGGCTGTTGTCGTCACCGCTGCGCGACAGGCCCATCTCCATGAGTTGCTCGAAGGTGATCGAGAGGCGGTTGGGCAGCGCGCCGAAGTAGTGTTTCATCAATTTAACGTCGAAGGTTTCGTTGCCTGCGGGCACCGGGGTGTGGGTGGTGAACACAGACGAGGCCTTGACGGCTTCGCGGGACTTTTGAAAGTTCAGGCCGCGCTTCATCAGGCGCTCGATGCGCTCGAATTGCATGAAGCCGCAGTGTCCCTCGTTGAGGTGGTACACCGCGGGTTGCAATTGGAGGTAATCTTCGAGCAGGCGCACACCGCCCATGCCCAACACGATCTCTTGCTCGATGCGCATTTGTTTTCCGCCGCCGTAGAGTTGGGCAGAGATGTATTGGTCGGCGGGCATGTTCTCTTCGAGGAAGGTGTCGAGGAGGTAGAGCTTGATGCGCCCGACGTTGACTTGCCATACCTTGGCGGTCACCGTGCGGCCGGGCATCTCGACATCGATTTTCACGTCCATGTTGTTGGCGTCGCGCAGCGGAGAGATGGGGATGCGCGAGGGATCGACCTCGGGGTAATGCTCGATTTGGTTGCCACCGATGTCGATGCGTTGCTCGAAGTAGCCCTGCTTGTACAGGAAACCCACGGCCACCAACGGGATGTTGAGGTCCGAGGCCGACTTGAGGTGGTCGCCGGACAAGACACCCAAGCCACCCGAGTAAATGGGCAGGCATTCGTGGATGCAGAACTCCATCGAGAAATACGCCACGGGGGTTTTGGGCGAGAGCTCTTTGGCGTCTTTGTAAACCCGCCCCTCTTCGGCCATGTATTTTTTGAACGCGCCAATGACCTTTTCGTACTCTTTCATGAAGAGTGGATCTTTGGTTTTGGCGTTCAACTGCTCGTAGTTCACTTGCTCCAAAAACAAGACGGGGTTGTCTTCGATGGAGTCCCACAGGGCGGGGTCAATCTCGCGAAAGAGATTGAGGCCGTCGGGGTGCCACGCCCACCACATGTTGCGCGCCAGAATCGCGAGATCGGAGAGCTTTTTGGGCAGCGTGGGTGCGACGATGATGCGGCTGTAGTGCGGTCCGGGGCCCTGAGCGCCGCCCTGAAAGGAAACGAAGAGCTCGTTGGAGAAGGCCGAGGTGTCCAGGGAGTTGAGGCGTCGATCGACCTGTTGCAGGGCGCGGTCGTAGGCCTTGCGATAGCTTTGGTAAAAGCCCGCCCAGGTGGCCATGGTGGCGATGCGGCGCGCATGTACGCGCAGGTTCGCGAGCTGTTTCTCGTCGACTTCGTAGTAGAAATGCAATTGGGAGAGCAGGGCTTCAATGCCCTCGTCATAGGTGCGTCCCACGCGCGGGATCACGGCGATGGAGCGGCCCGTATCGACCTTCAGATCGTCGGCCCAGCGCCCAAAACCTGCCAGATCGGTGGTGACCGTGGGGACGCCCAGGGAGATGCACTCGAGGGGGGTGTATCCAAAGGGCTCGTAGTAAGAGGGGAAAACGCCGAGGTCAAAGCCCGAAAGCACGGATTCGTAGGGCATGTTGAAGATGCCGTCGTTCACGCCAACATAGACCGGCGTAAAGATGATTTGCACTTTGTTTTCGGGGGAGTTGGTGAGCCCCAAGCGCTGACAAGCCTGCAAAATCGGGTCGTTGATTTCGTCGGTGAGCTTGTGGGTGGTGATGCCGTTGTTGCCCTTTGTGGCGCCCTTGCCTTCGAAGATGCTCTTCACATCGTCGCGGAGACCGTTGTGTTGCGTGGCCACCATGAACCAAACCAACACCGGCGCCGGTGAATCGAGGGTGCGCAGGTGGATGTCGAGGCGGGCCAGGCTGTCGAGGAAGAGGTCGAAGCCCTTGTTGTGAAATTCGTATCGCCCAGACATGGTCCAGAGCCGGGTGTTTTGCGGCAGGGAGGTGCCCAAGAAACTGCTCCCCATGTTGAGGATGCGGTTGCGCACGGTGGCGGCTTGGGCGCGAACGCTCTCGTAGGTGCCGAAGCTGTCGGCGTTGACGCCGTTGTAGAGCACGTAGTGCGGGCGTTTGTTCAGCACGCGCAGGGCTTCGTCGGCGGTCACTTCGCTCACCGTGGTGAAGACGTCGGCCTCGTGGGCGCAGATGCTCTCCAGGGAGTGCTTGGCATAAACGCCGTAATTGCGGGCTTCGCTTTCGACATCAATGTCGATGATGTCGTCGTAGATATCGATGCCCGCTGCGGCCATGGCGCGGCCGAGTACCGTGGCGTGGGTGGTGAACACCGTGCCGATTTCCGGGCTCGTCTTTTTGACGTGCAGCAAACCAGCGCTGGACATCCACTCGTGGAATTGCGCGATGACGCTGGTCTCCTCGGAGTCGAGGGTGTCGTTGATGATTTCGATGACTTCGCCCGCCGCAGTGCCAAAGAGCACAGGCTCAATATACGACCAGGTGCTGCCCATGGAGTCGACGCCAAAGAGGTGCCACAAATCGTAGAGGATTTTGTTGGAGTCGTATCGATCGCGGAAGTTGACCAGGATCACTTTGGGGCGGCCTTCGGTTTCCCAACGCCCGTAACGGCATGAGATGTTGCGCTCTTCGAGGGCCTTGCGGATGGGGGCGAAGTCCGGTTCGTCGGTTTCGACAAAGCCGGTGTTGTTGTCGAGAGCGGGTCCAATCAGGCAATAGCGGTCGCCGTATTTTTTGACGGATTCGCGCGCCTTGGAACGAAGGACCGTGTGGATGCCCCCCACCAGATTGCAGACTTCCCAACTGACTTCGAATAGTTGCTTCATTTGCGATTGCTCCTTGGTAAAAATGAACGGTATTTCGGGTTATTTTTTTTGTGTATGCGATTGCGGCAAGAGCTGTGATTCAAAATCGGCCAGCACGTTTTGGTAGTTGATGTACGCGTCGTAAGGGCTGCTGTAGGGATTGAAGTATTTGTGCACGTCGCCATCGGAAAACCACTTGGTGCACATGTAGTAGAAATGATCGGATGTTTGCAGTGAGCGCCAGGTGTGGATGAGCTCTTCGTTTCCCGTCGCCATGACATCGCTTTGCATTTGGTAGACGGCTTCTAGGGCGTCGTTTTGCAAGTGGTTGCCCTTCCAGGCCGTGAGGTCGCGCTCCTGGTCGGCCCAGGAGACAAAGTCGGGGACGTCGAGTCGTGCGGTGGGGCTGGTGGCGGCCGCCACTTCGGCCGGTGTGGAAAAGCGAAAGTCCGGGTGGCGCAGCACTTGCTCGGGGAGTTGCGCCATGAAGTCGAAGATGCCCGACTCGCGCCACTGGTGCTCGCCGAAGGTTTCGTAGTCCATGAACAGGTTGATGGTTTCACCGGCACCGCTGACAGCGTGCAACCACGAGGCGTATTTCTCGGGCGAGAGGGGATAGGACTCCCAGTTTCGGTTGGAGAAGCGGAAGGCCAAGTCGTCGGAGAGCTTGTAGTTTTTGAGCAGCAGCTTTAACTCGGTGCAGGGCTGCGGCTGGTAGCAGTAATTGGGGCTGCGCCAGTCCATGATGCGATCGGCGCCTTCGGCCAAAATGACCTGGTATCCCATTTTTTCGACTTCGAGGGCCAGGTCGTTGTTGTAGATGAGCTCGGTGTTGCGAAAGGTGGTGGGCGTGATGCCGAATTCGCGGCGCATCAGGGCGCGGTGCGCGGCCACTTGTTCGCGGAATTCTTCGCGGGAAAACAAGAAGGCCAGGCTGTGGTTGTAGGTTTCATCCAAGAGTTCAACGCAGCCGGTGTCGACCAGGGCCTTGAACGAATCAAGGGTGATGGGGCTGAATTTTTTGAGCTGTTCGACAACGGTGCCGGTGAGGGAAAACGCGATGCGAAACGCCCCTTGGTGGCGTTCGATGAGGTCGCGCATCAGTTGGTTGGCAGGCAAGTAGCAGCGCTCGGCCACCCGCTGCAAGATGGAGCGGTTTTTGTTGTCATCCTCGTAAAAGTGATCGCGGCCAATGTGAAAGAACGAGTATTTTTTCAGCCGATTGGGCTGGTGGACTTGAAAGTAAAAACAGACGTGAACCATGGGTTACCTCGTGGTGTGACGTGATTTGTTCATCGGGGCGGTTCAGCGATTTTTCAATGCAGCGTACACGTCGGTCACCTGAATGGCTGCGGTGCTCCATTGCAGTGCTTTGAGTTCTTCGGCACCGTGCTCGATCATTTCGCGGCGCAGTGGCTCATGCGACAAGACAGCCAGGATTTTGCTCGCCAGCTCGTCGACATCCCAGAAGTCGACTTTGAGCGCGCTGTGGAGCACCTCGGCCACGCCAGAGGTCTTCGAGATGATAACGGGAACGTCGTAGTGCATGGCTTCTAGCGGCGAGATGCCAAAAGGCTCGGAGACGCTGGGCATGACGTAGACGTCGCTTTCGCGAAAGATTTTTTCGACCTCGGAACCGCGTAAAAAACCGGTGAAGTGGAATTTGCGCCCCAGCTTGAGTTCGGCGATGCGTTCGATCATGCGCGGGGCCATGTCGCCGGAGCCCGCCATGACAAAGCGCACGTCGTCTCGTGCGGCCAAGACGCGCGCTGCGGCTTCCACAAAATAGTCGGGCCCTTTTTGGAATGTGATGCGCCCCAAAAACAGGACGACCTTTTCGCGGGTTTGGCGTTGGTAGTCGGTGGCGTGGGGAGCGAACTCGCGGGTTACGGCGTTGTGCACGACGGCGATTTTGTCGGGGGAGATGCCGTAGTGGCGCACGAGGGTCTCTTTTGTGTAATGGCTCACGGCGATGACTTGGTCGGCTTGCTCCATGCCGTGGCGTTCAATGTCGTAGATGGCTTGGTTGACCTGTACGCCGCTGCGATCGAACTCGGTGGCGTGAACGTGCACCACCAGGGGGGCGCCGCTGATGTTGCGGGCTTCAATGCCGGCCAACATGGTCAGCCAGTCGTGTGCATGGATGATGTCGTGGGGCACGCGCGAAGCGATGCTGCCCGCCACCGAGGCGTAGCGCATAATTTCGGTCATGAGGTTGGGGCCGTAGTCGCCGCTCATGTCGAGCATGAAGCCGTTTTCGTCCTCTTGTTGCGCGCGTATTTCATCGCGGCGGGCTTCCAGGCGCTGCAATTCGAGCAGGTATTGCTCTTTTGTGAGGTAGGGCGATAGCGGCGAAGAGATGGTTTCGGTATCGATGGTGCCGCTGAGTGCCTCGATTTGTCGCGAGATGAAGTGCGCCTGCTCGTCGGAAGCGGGGTTGAGTGGGAACTGGTTGACACCGACCAAGTCGAGATGGGGCGTGTTGTCGGGAGATTCGAGTCGGGGCACGACGAACGTGATTTGGTGTCCCTTGTCGGCCAGGGCGCGGGTGAGCCCAAAGCAAGCCACGCCCAGACCACCGCTGATGTGTGGTGGAAATTCCCAACCGTACATAAGTATTTTCATGCTGCGTTGCTCCATCGCTGCTGTGGTGCGAAAACTCAGGGAAACGGTTTTCTCGAGTCCGGTTATCAAAAACGGCGTTTCCGGTGCAGTTCTTTGTAGTCATATATACGCGCAAGTCAATCTCATTGATAGGTGAACATCCGAATCGTATTTTCGTTTTTTGCGCGGCGCTGCTACGGGCTTTTCTGTGTTGCTATGCGCGTGGATGGTGTTTTTGGTGAGCAGTATGAATGTGACGTGTGTTCACGTGGGTGTAAATCTGCGTTGTGACGATGTCCGCGTGACCGAGCATGGCTTGGACAGAGCGCAGATCGGCGCCGCGTTCCAGCAAATGTGTGGCAAATGTGTGTCGCAGTTTGTGGGGGCTGAGCTTTTTGTCGATGCCAGCGCGTTGGGCATACTTGATACAAATGCGCCAGAAAGCCTGTCGGGTCATCGCTGTTTTGCGGTGGGTCAAAAAGAGATAGCGCGTTTGGGGCGTGGCGCGCTGGGGGCGCACGTCTTCGAGGTATCGCTGCAAGAGCTGCGTCATCCACGTGCCCATGGGGATCATGCGGCGCTTGTCTCCCTTGCCCGTCACCGCGACAAAGCCCGCTTCGAGGTCGATGTCCCGGAGGGTGAGCGTGACGAGTTCGGAGACGCGCAATCCCGTGGCGTACATGAGGTGCAGCATGACCGCGTCGCGAAATTCGCGTGGGTGCGAGTGTTCGGGCGCTGCCAGCAGGCGTTCGGTTTCTTCTAGGGTTAAGCAGACGGGGAGGGCGCGGGTCAGGCGTGGCGATACCAGTTCTTCTAAGGGATGCACGTCGATGAGGCGTTCGGATTTTAGGTGGTTGAACAGGCCGCGCAGGGCGCTGAGCATACGCGCTTGTGAACGCGCACTGATGGCATTTTGGCGCAGGTGGGTGAGGTATTGGCGCGCCTGGGATTCGGTGAGTTGTGAAAGGGGGAGTTCGCGCTCTTCGAGAAAAGCGGTGAAGGATTTAAAGTCGCGCGCATAGGCCTCGATGGTGGCGGGAGAGAGGCCGCGTTCTACTTTTAGGTGCCGCAAATAATTGTCTATCCAAGTGTCCGCCCGTTGCATGAAAATGTTTTAGGCATGGATTCAGTGCAAAGGCCAATAATCCGCATTGGGACGCCTGCCGCCGTTTGATTCAAAGCCTGTTTCGGAGTATATTGTTTGACTCGACTTTCGAAACGAAAGGATATCCCAATTGACATACGTACCTGGAAACGCCGCTGAGGGGTATTGCGCCACCTGCGACGAAGATACTCTGCACACCGTTTTAGAAATTGAGGGATTGCAAATTCGCCGCGCCCGTTGCAGCAAATGCAGCACCGAAGGTCCCTTTCGCGTGTCCCGCGCCAAAGCCAGGGCGGGTTTGATGGCCTATGTGGGCAAGCGCGCCACCATTCCGCCGCCCCCGCGGCGCCAACGCAAAAAAGCCGAAGACCCCGCACAAATTTATCGCCGCATGATGGAGGGAAAGAAAATCTCGGAGGCGCGCACTTATAAAATCTCCATGGCGCTCTCCGAAGGGGATATTCTGCGACACCCGCGCTTTGGCGTGGGCATTGTTTCGGCACTCACCGGTCCGCAAAAAGCGGTGGTGGTCTTCGAAGACGGACCGAAAAACCTCGTCTTTGGTAGGTAGTGAACGCCACAAAACACCTGGGCATGTTGGTCGGGTTGTCGGCGCTCTTGCTGCTGTCAGCCAATGCGCGCACGGAGACGCCGCCGCACGCCGAATGCGATGGTCCGCCCGATGCGCTGCGCATTGTGCCGGGGCCCGAAGGGGCGATCACCGGGTGGCTCTCTTTGGGGCTCGTATCCTTCGCCCGGGGACTTGATGCGGCCGCCCAAGAAAAATGGGATCCGCTCTCGCTCTCTGATGAAAATCCGCCCGCAATGGGTGCGCGTGCCTTGGGACAAATCTGGCAACCGGTCATCGCCAAAACAAACCGCAACACCGTCTCCGGCGGCCAGCGCGGCGTCCAGTATTTCAGCGCCGAAATTTGTGTACCAGAGGCCCAAAGCGCCTGGCTCTCGGTGGGTAGCGACGCCCCCTTCGAAATTTATGTGAACCGACGCTCCTTGCACCGCGAGCCCACGCCCGCCACCCCGCGAGATGATGCGCGGCTTGTGTCGCTTCCCTTGCAGGCCGGCACCAATCACCTGCTGGTGCGCGTGGTCAAAACCAAGGCGAAGAATCCCTGGTTTCAGGCGCGTTTGTTAAACGAACAATTCGCGCGCCACATCGATGTTTCTTGGGTGCTGCGCGGCGCACAACCGGCGTTGGATGCGCTGTTGACGCAGGCGGGGCGTCTCGTTATCGAAAATGCGATCTTTCTCGAAAGCGGCGAGGCCACCCAATACGCCTGGTTGGATTTTCCTGGCGGGCGTCCGCGGTGCAGCGATATCAGTGCACGCCTGGAGGCCACCCCCGCGTTTTCCGACGCGTCCGCTGCGGTGCACTTGCCGCTCTCGTCGCTCGCGCGCACGCGTTTTCTGGCGGGTGTCTTTCCCCTGGAGGCGCGCGCACTGCAGAGACTGCGCCTCGATCTGTTGCGGCGCGTGTCCTTTTCGGCCACGAGCGCTGCGCACTTGGCAACACTGCAAGAACTCATGGCGGCCGCTTCGTTGGCCGTGCAGGCGGAACGCGCGGGCAATGTGCCGACCTCCAGTGTCGAGAGCGTGCTCGGGAGCGCCCATCAGTTGTTGGAAATGATGCTGCAGGGGACGGCGAAGGCGTCGTTTTTGCGCGCCGAAGTGCGACAATTGCACCGCTTTGCACAGCAGTTGGCCCAGGGCGAAGACCCGTATGCCAACCGGCGCGGAGAGCTGCAGCGGCGCAGCTACCGGTCGCGGCTCGATGGCGCCTTTCATCCCTATGCCCTGTATGTGCCGCCGGGGTATCGCGAAAATGCATCGCAGCCATTTCCCCTGGTGGTGATGTTGCACGGCCTCAACAGCACGCCCATTAAGTCCATTACCAGCCTCTTTGGCCTGCCCCTGGAGGAGGGCGAATCCAAGGCGGCGCGGGCGCAGTACACGGGACCGCTCAAACCGGTGAACGCATTTGTGGTGGCCCCCGAGGCCTTTGGCAACTCGGGTTACTACACCTTTGGCGAAGAGGACGTGATGGACGTGCTGCGCATCGTTCGCGAGCGCTATCCCATCGACGAGAACCGCATCTACATCACCGGAGCGTCCATGGGGGGGACCGGTGCCGTGAAGCTCCCCCTGCATTATCCCGATGTCTTTGCGGCGTCGGTGCCGCTTTGTGGCTACCACGATGTGGCGGCATACGGGTCGGTGGCCGGGCGCTCCCGGCATTCTTTTGAGTCCTTTCTCATCGGCGAGATCTCCAACGTAAGCTGGGTGCCCAACGGACGCCATCTCCCCCTTTATGCGGTGCACGGCACCCGCGACGTGCCGCGGCGATCGCAGTCGCTGGTCGATCGCTTTTTGCACTACGGATACGACGCTTCCCTCCAGTTGCTGGACGCGGGGCACAATGTCTGGGACGAAGCCTATGCCGACCACGCGATCTTCGCGCACTTTCTCGGCCTGCGCCGCAACCCGCTGCCACGGCGTCTGTCGTTTGTCACGTGGAACCTGCGCTACCACCAAAACCACTGGCTGCAATTGCACGAGATGCAGCGCTACGGCGCCATGGCCCGCCTAGATGCCCACTGGCCAAAGAACGGTGCCATTTCGGTTACCACACAAAACGCACAGCGCTTCTCCATACGCAAAGAGGCTGCCCTGATGGACGCCGTGCCCACGCATGTGCACATCGACAAACAGCGCGTGGCGTTGTCCGAGGCTGGCGCCGGCGATGCGTGGCATTTTGCCTACCGCCAGGGCACCTGGCAGCACGTCGATGACACCGCGTCGACCCAACGAAACGCCGACTGCGGGTTGCGCAAACGCCCGGGGCTGGCGGGACCGCTGAACGACGCCTACCACGAGCCCCTCCTGCTGGTGTACGGCACGGGCAATCCCGATGAAGTGGCGATGTCCCGGCATGTGTTGTCATACGTCAACAACCCGCGCGGCACCGGTGGCGTCACCATTCGGTATCCCGTGCTGGCCGATGTGGAGGTGCGCGACGAGGACATCCGCAACCATTCGCTGGTGCTCGTGGGCACGCCCTCGGGCAACCGCGTTCTCGCGCGCATACAGGCGCAACTGCCCATCCGGGTAACGGGGAGTGGCATTGCCCACAACGGGCGCCAGTACAGCGGCGACACCATGGCAGCGGCATTCGTGTATCCCAATCCCGAAAACCCCAATCGCTATGTGGTGGTGCACACCGCGTCCACGCCCCAGGGGCTGTATTACGCCGCCCATCTGCCCTATCTGTTGCCGGATTACCTCATTTACGACGGCGCGCGCTGGAACGCGCAAAATGGCCTCATCCTGGGCGCCGATCGCGAGGTGGCCGCCGCTGGCTTCTTCGACGGTTGCTGGCAGCCCTAATCATCCGCTGTAAAAAAACGCGCGTTTTGGGGGCTTCGATTTGCCCGTTGGCGCCGCTGCGCTACGCTTAAGGTATCGGGATGTGTGGGAGTGCTGGTGTGCCGTGGGCGAGGTCGTGGGGGGCGACCTGGCTTGCGGGGTGTGCGTTGCGTTTAACGGCGTTTCTTGCGCGTAAAAGTGGCGCAGAGTGCGGGGAAGAAGAAGGCCGCGGCGACGAACATGCTCGCGATGCCCATCACCGCCAGTGAGCCCATGGTCCGCAGTCCCAGTGTGTGGGAGACCAGGGCGCTGCCAAAGCCCACCGTGGTGGTGCTAGAGGCCAGAAATGCCGCCACGCCCGTGGTGCGCACCGCATTCCAAATGTTGTCGGGGAACTCCTGCTCGTAGCGGTGAAACATGTGCACGGCGTTGTCGATGCCGATGCCCAAGAGGCTGGGCACCACGATGAGGTTGAACATGTTGATCTCCATGCCCAACAGGTGCATGAGGCCCACGGTGACCCCCATGCTCATGGTGAGGGGCACCAGCAGCAGCAGGACCTTGCGCGGTCTGCGGAAGTCGAGCACCAGGAAGAGCGTGACCACGACAAAGGCCAACACCATCAGGGGCGGACCGTCGGCTTTGACGAGCTTGTGCACCCAGGCCAGGATGAGGGTTTCGTCGCCCATCATGTGGGGAATGCCCTGCTGCGTCATTTGTTCGGACAGGCCGTTCAACTCCTTTTCCCAGGCGACGGCCAGGTAGTCCGCGTCGTTTTGTTGCTGGGGCCACGCGTACACGATGTAGCCGGGGTCGGTTTCGTCCACCGTGACAAAGCGCCGCCGGAAGACCTCGGGGATCTCGTCGAATTGCCAGGGATCGGCGTTGACCATCTTGCGGGCTTGCCGCAGCTTTTCGCCCTCGTCGGTGTCCTTTTCAGCGGCCCGGTCGAACTTGGGACTCCACAAAAGATCTTTTAGCTCTTCGATGCGCGGCCGGATTTCGTCGGTGTCCCGGGGGATGAGCACCGATGGGGAGAGCACTTTGCGGATGTTGGTGGGGTTGTCGCTGTCGGCGGTTTGCGCGTCGATGTGCGCCGTGAGGATGTCCTTGATTTTTTCGGCGTCCGCAATGTTTTCGGCGATGAAGACCGCCGGGTTGAAGCCCGTGCCGATGTTTTCGGCCACCCAGTCGTTGTAGACCACCGCGGGGATTTCACCGCGCAAGGCGCGAAAGTTGTTGCGGAATTTTATGTTGCCCGCGTTGAAGATGCCAAAGCAGGCCAGGGCCGAAAAGGCGATGAGCACAAAGCGTCGAAAGAAGGGGCGTTCGAGCCATTTGAGGTCGGTGGTCTGCAGCGAGATGAGGGGCTTGGGCAAGGTGCGGTTGCGGAAGACGAGGTAGAGAATGGCCGGGACGATGGTGAAGGTGCTGATGTAGGTGAGTATGACGCCTAAGGCGGCCAGCATCCCGAACTCGGAGAAACCGCGGAAGTCGGCGATGACAAAAGTGATGAACACGCCGGCGGTGGTGAGGGAGGCGGTTAGGGCGGAGTTGAAGGTGCCGCGGATGGCGCGGTAGAGGGCTTCGGTGCTCGTGCCCGGTTTCTGCATCTCCTGTTGGAAGCGCAAGAACATGTGGATGCTGAAGTCGATGCCCAGGCCGATGAGCACGGACACCATGAAGCCAGTGATGATGTTGATGTGGCCGATGGTGAGGCGTGCGATGGCGAAGGTCCACAGGATGCCTGAGCCCAGGCCGGTGAGAATAATGAAAGGCGAGAGGAGGCGACCGGTGAAGATGGCCACGATGGCGATGCCGAAAATAAAGGTGAGGATGCTGGCCAGGGTGAGGTCGCGGGTCATGTACTGGTGCTGTTCGCGCAGCATTTCCATTTGTCCGGCGTAGCGGATGGCGAGCCCCAGGGACGCGGGGTCGCGCTGCTGGATGATGTCGTCGATGCGGCGGTGTAGGGCTTCGACGGCGCCGACATCGGAGAGCTTGATGGTGGGGATGAGCATGAGGAACGTGGTGGTGCCATCCTTGCTGTGGGCGATGGTGTCGAAGGGTAGGGCGCCTTTTTGTTCTTCTACGATGTCGTTGACGGCCTGCCAGGCGGCGGTGAGCTCCTCTTTTTCGGCCTCGGGGTCGAGGTGCAGGGCCATGGGATTCGCTTGGGCTTGCGCGATCTGGATGGCGTTGCGCACGGCGGGGATGAGGCGGTCCAGTGTGTCGGGCGCCATGAGCCAGAGGCCGCGATCGGTGAAGAAGTCTATGGGGAACTCCAGGTCTACGGCGCGGATCTCCGGGATTTTTTGGAGCTCGGGCACCAACTGGCGCGCAAAGTCGATGCGGGCTTGTTCGTCGTCGCCCTGGATGGCAACGATGAGCTCCCGCACGCCGCCGGTGCGTTCGCGCACGGTGTCGGCGTTGAGAATTTCGGGAGACCCCTCGGGGAGCAGGGCTTCGTAAGAGGAGTCGAAGCGCAATCCGCTGGCCAGCCACGCCGCGACGGCGGTGATCAGGGCGGCGGTGATGAGCAAGGCCCACGGGTGGTGGGTCTGCAGATTGAGCAAGCGCGTTTTAAAGTTTTCGAGTTTCATGGCGGATACCTACAAAGTACAAGGAAACAAGCATGCGATTCCCTTACACGAAAAAGGACATCCGAAAAGAGGTCTTTTGTCTCCGCAAAGTGCGCGGCGGGCATTGGGCGTGCTGGGACCTAACGCGGTGTACTTTTTGCCTTGCTTCGGCTAGTGTGGCGCGGCGAGATACACGGGATACAATTCTTCATTGGAAAGTGCCCACACATTAACATATGCAAACCATCGATTGATTTCGCACCACGGGTCACCATCATGAATCACGCTGCTGCCTCTGGCGCCATCCGAGGCGTTATTTTCGATCTCGACGGCACCTTGTACACCTTGCCTGCGTTAAAGCTGCGCATCGCTTTTCGCTTGTGGCGATCGCTGGGCTTTTTGCGGCGCTTGTCCACGGCGCGCAACGCGGTGCGCTCCCAAAACTTTGACAGCCCGGCGGCGCTGCTCGGCGCCTTTTACGACCAGCTCGCGCTGGCAACGGGCCACACGGCGGCGGAGGCCGAACAGTGGTTTCAGCGGGAGTTCTCCGGCGCCTTTGTGCAAACCCTCAAGGCCCACGCGCGCCTGCGACAGGGCGTTCCGCAGATGTTGCACGCGCTGCGCCAAAATGGGGTGCGCACGGCCGTATTGTCGGATTATGCCTGGGTGAAAGAGCGCTTGGGTGCGATTGGCATTGATTTTTGTCTGTTTGATACTATTGCTTCGACTGAAGATTTTGGCGCATTAAAACCATCACCGGTTGCTTTTCGCCAATTGGCAACGAACTGGCATCTCCCCGCTGAACAAGTGCTCGTCGTAGGAGATCGCCTCGACATGGACAGGGCAGCGGCCGACACTGCGGGGATGCCCTTCTGGGATATCACGGCGCCGAAAGGCAATGCCCGCATGTGGCAACAGGTACTCGACCTCACAGCGGTCGCTACAGATACGGAGTAACAAAACAAGATGAGTCGCTACGATATTGCTGTCATTGGTATGGGAGGGGTTTTTCCCGGTGCGTTGAACGTCGAAAAATACTGGGAAAACATCGCAAAGGGAAGTGTCTTCATCAAAGACATGCCCGAAACCCTGTGGCACCTGAAAAATTTTTACAGCCCCGAGAAGGGCGATCCCACAAAGTCTTACACCATGGCGGGTTCCTTCATTGAAGGGTTCCAGTTCGATCCGCTGAAATACAAAATGCCCCCGGCCAACATGCGCGGCATCGATCCCACGCAACTCATGACCATCACCGCCGTCGAAGAAGCCCTAAAAGACGCGGGCATCCCCTTTCGCGATCCCAGCCTCACCGAGGGCATCACCGTAATCGGCGCGAGCGGCGTCGACGGGTTTGCCCACTCGGCCGCGTTTTTAAAACGCCATACATTCTTGAAATACATGAAGCCAGTGCTGGATGCCCACAACGTCGACAGCGACACCTGGCAGCGCCTCTACGACGAAATGACAGCGGAGTTAGACGAGCGCGGGCACATTTGGAATGCTTCTATCGCCGCGGTGGGGGCCATTCCCTCTTCGGTGTCCAATCGCATCGCGCAGGTGTTTGGCATCCGCGGCATGAACATGACCGTGGACGGGGCCTGCGCTTCTTCGTTTGTCGCCATCGACACGGCGTGTCAGGCCCTGATGTCCGGAGATGCGCGCATCGCCGTTGCCGGGGGAGCCGATTTGGGCGTCAACCCGCCGATTTATATCGGGTTTTGCCGCGTGGACGGCCTCAGCGCTTCGGGCCGCTCGTGCCCCTTCGACGCCACTGCCGATGGTCTGGTTATCGGCGAGGGCGTGGGCATGGTGGTGCTCAAACGCCTCGAAGACGCGCTCGAAGACGGCGACAACATCCGCGCGGTCATCCGCGGCATCGGCTCTTCCAGCGACGGGGCGGGGCAGGCCATCTACAATCCCTCCATCGAAGGGCGCGCCCTGGCCTTGCGCAATGCGTTGCAAAACGCCCAAACCGCTTCTGATGAGGTGCAGTTCATTGAGGCCCACGCCACCTCCACCATTGTCGGGGACGCCAACGAATACGATGCAATTTCAATGGTTTATGGCGAAAGAACAGCGCCGAACCCCGTCCGTTTGGGCAGTGTAAAATACCAAATCGGCCATCTCAAGGCGGCAGCGGGCGTGGCGGGCCTCATCAAAACCGTGTTGGCCATGGAGCACGAGCAATATCCGCACATGCCCCTGTACCGCAGCCTGACCCCCGGTGCCACGATGGTCACGGACGCCTTAACGGTGCCGCAAACCATGGAACCTTGGGTCCCCAACGCCGATGGAAAGCGCGTGGCCGCGGTGACCGCCAGCGGCTTTGGCGGCGTGAACTACCACTTGATTGTCGAGCAGGGGGATGCCTACGAAAAACCGCAACCGCGCCCGCAAAAAGACCGTCGCATGGCCATCGTGGGGGTTTCCATGCGCGTGGCCGGCGCCGACAACAAGGAAAAATTCTGGGACAACATCACCCGGGGCGTCGACACGTTCACCGCGGTGACCGACCCGGCCAAGTTCGGTTGGGAGATGTGCTTCGACACCGGGCCCGAGTCCGAGATGATCAACACCTACGTGGTGTCCGAGGTGCCCGACTACGACCCCAATCTCCTCAAGCACAAAATCTTCCCCACGGCGGCTTCACAAATCGCGCCCACGCAACTGCTCGGCCTCGACACGGCGGATCGCCTCCTCGAGGAATACGGCTTCGAATACCGCACGCCCAAAAACATCGGCGTCAGCCTGGGCGCCCTACACGACGATTATTTCCCGACGATTTTTTATCCCATGTTGGTCGACGAATACATCGATGCGGTTCGCTGCACCGACGTCTCCAAGTCCATCTCCGAAGCCGCGCTGCAGGAGGGGTTTGACGCGGCGCGTCGCGGCCTCACCGACAACTACCCGCCGGTCACCGAGCACACGCTGCCCGGTTGGATGATGAACGTCACCGCGGGTCGCATCGCCAACAAACTGAACTTGCAGGGGCCCAACTTCACGGTGGACACCGCCTGCTCCTCGGGGCTCGCGGCCATGTTGCCCGCCTCGTACCAGTTGATGTACGGCAACGTCGATTTAATGATCACCGGTGGCCTAAACCGCCAGTTTTCCGACACATTTACGTCGGGCGTGTGTGCCCTGGGCGCGGTGGGCAAAACCGAAGCGCGTCCCTTCGATGCGACGGGCAAGGGCTACCTCATCGGCGAGGGCGCGGTGTTTTACCTCTTCAAGCGCTATGCCGACGCGGTCCGGGACGGCGATGACATTTTCGGTGTCGTCCATGCGGTGGGCGCTTCTTCCGAGGCGGACAGCCGCTCCATGGTGGCCCCGACCCGCGTGGCCATGGAGCGCGCCATTGCCAATGCGCTGCGCCAAACCGACATTCAGCCCGAGCAAATCGGCGTCGCCGACACGCATGGTTCGGCCAACGAGCTCTCCGACATTCTTGAGGCAGAGTCCCTGGCCAGCATGTTGCGTCCGGCGGGCAGCCAGGCGACACCGGTGCAAATCACAGCCATCAAGTCCCACATCGGCCACTTGTACGGTGGCAGCGGCGCGGCATCCGCACTCAGCACTTTGCTCTCGCTGCGCCACCGCGTGGTGCCCGGCATTCGCAAGCTCGAAACGGTGCGCCCCAAAATCCAGAAAATCGCCGCCCAGGTGGAGCCCCGAAAAGGCACGCAGGCCTTGCCCGACGATTGCGCGGCAGGGGGTGTCAACTCGTTGGGCCTCGGGGGCGCCAACTACTTTGCCATTGTGACCGGAGGAAATATGGAGCAGGGCATCTCTCGCACGACGCCCAAGGAGACAACGGGTTCCGCCTTTGCGGGCCGCACCATCACCCGCGCCGAAGACGCGGAGACGTCCGATGTGTTCATCTGCTTGGCCGAAGCCGAAACCGATCTCGGCGACGCGCTGGGGCGTGCCGTGGCACAAGATCCCATTCCCAATGTCATCTCCGAAGGCGAGGACGTGCGCCTGCGCATGGCCGTAACCTTTGACAGCCAAGCGACCCTCAAAAACAAGCTCAACAGCGCCATCCGCATGTTGGCTTCGGGGCACGACGTGCGCCCCCTGGAGTCCCAGGGGATTTTTGTGTCGCGCCTTTCGGAGGGGACGAGTCCCCTGGCGTTTTGCCTGCCGGGACAAGGCGTTCACTACATCGGCATGGGGCGGTTCCTCTACGACAGCGAGCCGATCTTTCGCGAGGTCGTGGACACCGTGCACCAACTGGCCATGGAGCACTTTCAATTCGACTTGCTCGGCCACATCTATGGCGATCCCAACGATGCGGATATCGCCGCCAACCTGGGCACCTTGGTGGGGGCGCAAACCTCGCTGTTCGCCATTGAGGTGGCGCTGGCCAAGTACCTGATGTCCCGCGGCATCGTTCCCGACGTCATGGTGGGGCACAGCTTTGGCGAAATCTCGGCGCTGACCATCGCCGGGGCCTGGACCCTGGAGGCGGGGTATCGCGCGGTCATTGGCCGCATTCGCGCCGCAGAGACCATCGCGCAATCCGGCGGTCCCGCGTTGGCCATGGCCAGCGTCGTCTGCTCGGAGGAACAGCGCAGCGCCCTGCTCAAGGTGGGGGGCGAAAACGTGCTGCTCACCAACGTCAATGCCCCGGGCCGCTATGTCTTTGGCGGCATCAAAGAGAATGTACAGCGCGTCGTGGACATCGCGGACTCCTTTGGCGTGGACGCGCGCTTGCTGCCCATTGGCGGCGCCTTTCACTCGCGCTTTATGGAGCCAGCGCGGCAACCCTTCTACGAATGGCTCAAAGAGATTCCCTGCGCCACGCCGCAAATCCCCATTCTGTCCACCATCACGGGTGCCTACATCCGCACCGACGATTTCACCCCCGAATACCTGGCGGATCACCTCTCCAAACAACTGGTCACTCCCCTGGATTTGCCGAGAGAAATCAATCGGTTACACTCCGAAGGGTTCCGCCATTTTCTCGAGGTGGGTCCCGGGTGGGCCATGACCAAAATGATCGCGGCGATTTTGGATGATCGCCCCTACCGCGTCGTGCCCACGCTGCACCCCAAGGTGGGTGACGTCGAAACCTTCCGGCGGGCGCGGGCCTTCCTCATGGCCACGGGACACATCCGTTCAGCGGCAGCGCGCCAAGAGTTGCCGGGCATGTTTTCCCCGGACTTCCTCGAGTACATGGAATCGCGTGAACCCGCGGTGTTGGCGCTGCTCAAAGAAGTGTACGAGCGCTATCACGGCTCCCTGAAAGGCGCGGGGGCTGGCATGCCCACACCGACGCGCGTACCGGCGCCGCCTTTGGCAGTGACAAGCGCTCCGGTGGCCATCGCTTCGGCCGCGACCAGCGCCCCGGTTTCGGCCGCGGCTTCGGTCTCTGCGCCTGTGTCTGCAGATTTGGGCGCCTGGGTATCGCGTTTAAAAGAGAAGCTCGTTGTCACCACGGGTTATCCCGCGGAGATGCTCGAAGAGGACTTGGACCTGGAAGCCGACCTGGGGGTTGACTCTGTGCAGCGCGCGGAGATCTGGGTGTCCCTGGTGACGGAGCACGGCCTCGACCCGGAGACGCGTCCCGAGGGCC